>JAJEDQ010000239.1 GCA_022821445.1 Acidimicrobiia bacterium
TGCCCGAAGTTGGCTGAGGGCAATCTCCTCGACATCAGCTTCAGTGATGGTCGTCATGGAGGAAGGCTAGACCATGACCGGGGCCTCGCTAAGCGGCGAGTTCAGCCTCTATTGCTTCGCGCTGCGACCAGAGGATTGGATGGACCTCGTAGCTTTCAAGCGCGTCCATGACTTGACTGGATACTCGGCCTTGGGCATCGTTCAGGACGACGTAGGTGCGGGAGTCTTCGGGCCGTGCGCTCCGCGTGTCGTGGCAGGCGAACGCGATTCTCGTCGCCGTGTCGCGACAGGGTCGGTTGATCGTCTGCAACAGCCGCTCTGGCGCCGATGCCGATTTTGGGATGACGAAGTCAAAGGGGTGGTCATACCCCGACTCCCCGAAAAAAACTCACTCTTGGGGTGTATCTGACTTGGGACTCATCCAGCCATTCCGAGACATCCTCGAGAAAAAGGCAGGCGATGGTCGGAGAGGCGAGGTAGAACAGGTCGTTGACGGCGAGCATGGCCTGAAGCAGGCTGTGCTTCTTGGCGGCGAAGCTGTTCTGGGAGGCGCGGACGACGAGGGCATCTCCGGCGTCGCGCCTGACGCCGAACGCGGCGAGGGTCATGTTCAGGAGCGCGAGGCGCTTTGGCGTGTCCAGAGTCCAGCCGGACATCTCCAGGTCGCTGATGATGAAGCCGTCGTCGCTCAGCGTCCAATCCGCGCCGTCGCGGGTGGCGTAAATCTGGAGGCAATCGTTGTGGCGGTCGAGGTAGGGCGTGGTGATCTCCACCCACTCATCGACCTCGCGCAGAATGGTGTTGTCGCGCAGCCAGGCCTGGTACTCGTCCAGCAGGGCTTGCACTTCCTCGATCATGGCAGCGCCTACGTCCGGTCAAGTCCTAGTAGGGTGAAATCGTGAAATCGCCGGAGCGCCCAGATGTCCGTGGCGTCACTTGGGCGACCATTTGCGCTGCCCGCTCGGCGATGTCGACAATCTGCCCCATGATTTCCACCTGAATGAACGCTCGAGCGGGACTGGACAAGTTCTCAGCATGAATTCGACACTCGATTGTTCCCTCGATTATAGGACTCTCAGAATCTACATAGATCTCAGCGGGAAAATACTCAGTGTCCGTCTCATGACGCCACTGTTGGCACTCCAAGGTGATCGTCTCGACAGGTTCTATTGGACGATTCGGCTTGTAGTAGAAAGTGTTCGGATCGCGTGGCGGTCGCTTGGAGTAGTCCAATGGGACACTAATAGCTGACCCGAACATCCTGCGGTCGAAAAGCGATGGTGTTGATGGAAGTTGAACTGGCTCCTTTCGGTACATCTTATAGTAATCATCATCGTCGTCGAGCGGCACGCCTAGCAAGATTGGCCCATGTCCTATGATCTCAATCAGTGCGTCTTTCGCAGGGACAGTACCGTGATTCTCGACGGCGATTTCGACAGAAAGCCGCTCGGATTGATGCTGTATCGAGGTGTGAAGATCGCGCAGTATCCGTTCACAATCCTCTATCCACTCTGATGTGGAAGACCGCGGGAAACGACCTTGCAATTGGCCGAGCAGTTGCGAGACCTCGCCGTCTGTGAGTGATCGGGCGGCAAGGCATTGTCCATCAATCTTGTCGATCTCTTCGCCGTCCAGGCCAAGGAAGTGAATATCAAACTGAGGCTCTGTTTGCCGCAGATGCTTGATCTCTGCCTTTAGTTTTGTGTTCTCGCGTTCTGCGGCTGTAGGCGGAGGATCCTTCCGCCATTGATCTGGAACCATTACCCACGGGACGTTCGCATTCCTAGCGATGGCCATCGCACCTGCATCGTGCGTCAGGAATCGAACGTCTTTGTCCGGGTGGTCACTCCGGTACGCGTGAGCGCACCCAACTATTCGCTCATCCGGTGTCCCATAGTCGAGCAAGTCGGGATAGGGTCGAAGTCCTGTCTCTTCATGGAGCCTCACGGTCAGCTTGTCGTTGTCGATTGTTTGATAGGACGCTTCCCCGGTGATGAGGCGTCGGGCAATCTTGTAGACCTTGTTGGCCCGCCGCCCCTCCGGCGTGCTGCGATACTTCAAGTCGTCGATCTCCTGCAAGGCTGGAAGGCAAAGGAGCAGGTGGATTTCGTCGAAACCGGCCAAGTCCTCGGAGATTTGCCAGTCGATCTCTTCCAGAGCTTCACAGTGCAGGAAGAAATTCGTGTCAGGGAACAGATAGATGCTGGAGGTCATGACACTCTTGCACATTCAGGCTGGAGTGCTCGCGTACGCCGGGGCCGCACCCACCTTATCAGACAGTAGTTCTGAAAGGAGAGCGTCCCTCAAGGAGGCGAGTTGTGCCGATTCCGCTTCGAGCGAGTGGTTGCGTGCGAAGAGCGGGCCAACACGGTCATCGAATCGCTGAACAAGTTGCGGTGGGGGTGCGGTCAGCCGGTTCATGTACGCGAGATTGCGATTCAAGCCAGGCACGGCAGAATCGGCGGCGACGCTAGGGAGGTCCTGCCGCTGCAAGGCGAAGAAAAGAAAGTGCAGACTGTATGTGGGCACCCGAGGAACCACATAGAAGGTCGTGTCGATGGGGAAGAAGCCAGCTGTACTCCAAGCCACAAGACCGGGATTGCCCTTACGTCCGACCACTATGCCTGGTCCAGCGACTAGTTCCTGGTCGTGCCACCCGATCTGCCCGTTTGACCCGTATACGGGTACATTCCCGCGCCTGCGGTCCTTTGCTCGCAGAGCTTTGCCATACGCCAATTCGATTACGTCCCCCAACGTCCCGACCTCCCAACCCTCAGGAATCTCGCCCAACTCGGAGTCCTGGAAGGAGTCGGGGAAGAGGGCGTCGATTTCTGGGGGGAGGTTGGTGGTTTGGCCGTTGGCTTTGGCTCGGACGGGGTCGAAGTCGACGAACCAGGACTTGAAGAGTGCCTGGGCCATGGCTTCGAGGGTCTGGCACATGCGCCGGTTGAGCTCGATCTTTTCGTCGAGGGCGCCGAGG
>JAJEDQ010000074.1 GCA_022821445.1 Acidimicrobiia bacterium
GACAAGCAGGTTCAAGAGCTCGGCATCGAGAGCACGCCCCACCATCCCGAAACCGAATTGCGGCGGGTCGGTGCGGTCTTCGAGAGCACCACCCGGTTCCGCGACGCATTCGCCAACCACTGGGTGGTCGACGGCAACCTGGTGACCGGCCAAAACCAGAACGCCGCCCCCATGGTGGCTCGCGAGATGATGCAGCTCGTGGCCAAGGCACCCTCCAGAAACTAGCTGCGACTCAGCTTTCGTCTTCAGCCTCGGTCGGCCAGGTAGTTCAATTCGCGCAGGCGAGCCGCCACGTCGGGATGGTCGACCGCTAGCACCAAGTGTCGAAAACCGCTAGTATCAGGTGTCGAAAACCGCTACTGCTAAGTGTCGAAAACCGCTAGTCTGTGATGGTGTTTGAGTACAGGGAGCGGTTGGCCGACCGGTTGATCGCAGAGTTCCTCACGGAGCTGCCCGCTTTGGCGATTGTTGGGCCGCGGGCGTCGGGAAAGACAACCACCGCCCTGAGGCACGCACGCACGGTCATACGATTAGACCGCCCTGCTGAGGCGGCGGTCGTTGCCGCCGACCCCGATACCGCCCTAGACGGCCTGCCTGAGCCGGTTCTTCTCGACGAGTGGCAAGAAGTGCCCGAAGTGCTCGGCGCGGTCAAACGAGCCTGCGACACCCAGCCGAGACCAAGCCGGTTCATCCTTACGGGATCGGTGAGAGCCGAGATCGAAGCCAAGACATGGCCAGGCACGGGCCGGGTGACTCGCATCGCCATGTACCCCATGACCGTAGACGAGCAACTTGGAACCCCGATGACCCCGTTCGTCGACCGGATCGCCGCCAACACTCCAATCGATGTGCCAGGCGAACAGCTGAACTTGCGGCACTACCTAGACATGGCGCTGCGAGGCGGCTTCCCCCAAGCGGCTCTATCGCTCACCCCCCAGGCACGTCGGGGCTGGCTCGACACCTACACCGAGGAGATCGTGACCCGCGATGTCCAAATGGCAGGCACCGGCCACGACAGCGTCAGGCTGGGCCGGTACTTCGAGGCGTACGCCCTCCATTCGGGCGGCATTGTGGACGACACCACCCTCTACAGCGCAGCCAACATCAACCGGCAGACCGCCTTGGGCTATCACGAGTTGCTCAGCCGGATCTATGTCATCGACGAGCTGCCGGCATGGACTTCGAACCGGCTCAAGCGCTTGACCCTCGCCCCCAAACGGCAACTCATCGACTCGTCGCTGGTGGCCTCTATAACCGGGGCCACCCATGAGACTGTCATGCGCGACGCAAACCTGCTCGGGCGCCTGCTGGAAACCTTCGTCGTAGCCCAACTGCGGGCCCAGGCCGCCGTGAGCGAGCACCGCTGCCGTTTGTACCACCTCCGCCAACATCACGGACGCCACGAAATCGACGTCATCGCCGAACTCGACGCCCAGCACATCATCGGCATCGAGATAAAAGCCACCGCCGCGCCCGCAAGCGATGACGCCCGCCACCTGGCCTGGCTGCGCGACAGCATCGACGATCGATTCCTAGCCGGAGTCGTACTCCACACCGGCCCCCGCTCATTCCAACTCGGCGACCGCCTCTGGGCGATCCCCATAAGCGCTGTGTGGAGTTGACCCCAGCCAGCAGCCCAATGGCGTACCCCGCGTAGCTACAATGAGGCTACACTTTGCATCTAACCGAAGGAGCCAGCATGGGCGCTGACACCGTCGTGCGAGCCCGCATCGACCCCGATACCAAGGCAAGAGCAGCAGAGGCCCTCCACGCAATGGGGCTTTCGATTTCGGATGCTATCCGCTTGCTCATGGTCCGAGTGGCAGAAGAAAGGCGGCTCCCGTTCACGGTCCAGGTGCCCAATGCCACCACCATAGAGGCCATGGCCGAACTAGAACAGGGCAAAGGCAGGCGCTTCGAGAGCACCGAGGATCTCCTAAACGACCTCGACCTATAACGTGCTGACCCCCGTCCGGTCTTCCCAATTCAAACGCGACGCCTAGGCACTCAGATCACGCAAAAAGAATCCCGCCAAACTGAGTGAAGCGCTTGAGGCCCTGGTCAACCAAGACCAACTGCCTGCTCGATGCCGGGACCACCCACTGCGAGGCAATTGGAAGGGCTACCGGGAATTGCATCTAGAGTCGGACTGGCTGTTGATCTACCGCGTGGTGGGCACCGAACTGCACCTGGTGCGCACCGGCACGCACGCCTACCTATTCGAATAGCCGAAAGCGGTCGGCGCCGCCAGCCGACTTTGCAGGCAGACCGGCGGACTCATACCTACGCCAACATGCCCACTCCGAATCGTTGCCCGCAGACGACGCCCCGGGTCACGTCTGCGATTGTTGTGGTTGCCGGTCGCTCGGCTGGTGCTCACACCTCAATGTCCATACGCGAGCGGAGGTCGGAGGCAGAGGCGGCCACCTCCAGTCGGTACTGGCCGGGGTCGACCACCCAATCGTGAGTCTCGAGATCCCAGCGGGCGAATGAGCGCTCACGGAGCTCGATTGCCGCGGTGGCGGTCTCGCCGGGGTCAAGGGTGAGCTTGGCGAATCCGGCCAGCTCTTTGGGGGGTCGCGGCACCCCGTTGGAGGGCGGGGACACGTACACCTGCACTACCTCGCTGCCTCGGCGGTGGCCGGTGTTGGTGACTGGAACCGTCACAGTGCGCTGGGTGCCCTTGCCGCTTACCTCAGGCTCGCCCCATTCGAACGTGGTGTAGGAGCCTCCGTGGCCGAAGGGGATCATCGGTTCGATGGCCCGGGCGTCGTACCAGCGGTAGCCCACGAAGATACCCTCGCCGTAGCGCACCACACCGGCCTCGCCGGGGTAGTTCAAGAAGGCGGGCGTGTCCTCCTCCCGCCAGGCCCAACTGGTGGGCATCCGCCCCCCGGGATCGGCGTCGCCCACCAGCACATCGGCGATGGCCTCCCCCGCCTCCTGGCCGGGGTACCAGGCCAACAGCACGGCTTTGGCCCGATGGAGCCACGGCAGAGTCATCGGGGCGCCGCAGTTGAGCACCACCACCGTGTTGGGGTTGGCGTCGAGCACCCGCTCCACCAGCTCGTCTTGCTGGTTGGGCAGCTCGATCGAGTCCCGGTCGCCGCCCTCCGACTCCCATTCGGCGTTGGAGCCGACTACCACCACCGCGGTATCGGCCTGGGCGGCCAGCGCGGCGGCTTCGTCCAAGCCCTGTTCGCGATCCATGTCGGCCAGCTCCACCCCCACGTCCACGATGCACACCCACTGGCGCCTCTCTCTGGGGACGTGGTCGAGGCGGATGTGGTATTGCCGGCCGGCCTCCAGGTGCAGATGCCCGTGGCCGCCGTGCAGGCCGAGGCCGGCGCCGAACCCGTCGACCTGGTTGTCGGCCACCAGCT
>JAJEDQ010000073.1 GCA_022821445.1 Acidimicrobiia bacterium
TGGCCGTGTTCGCCACCGCCTGCACCACCGGGGGGGGCGGCGAGGACGAGCCCGCGGCTGAGGAGGCCCCGACCGCGGCAGCCGAAGAGCCGGCGGCCGAGCCAGCCGAAGAAGCTCCCAGCGAGCCAGCGGCAGAAGACGGCGAGCCCGAGCCGGCCGCGGAAGCCCCCGAAGAGCCGGCCAGCGACGGCGAGCCCTCTGAACCGGCGCCGGAGCCCACTCCCGAGCCCACGCCGATAGTGCTCACCGCCAGCTTCCGGGGCGTCACCGAGGACACCATCCGGATCGGTGTCGGATTCTGGGACGTCTCTTTGTTCGGCTTCGGCTTCTTCGGCGACCCCGAACCGGTGTGGGACGCCCTTACCGGAGCAGTCAACGCCGAAGGCGGCATCTACGGCCGGTCGTTGGAGCCGTACATCGCCGGCTTCAACCCGGCCCTTCCCAATGAGATGCTGGCCGCCTGCATCACACTCACCGAGGATCACCAGGTGTTCGCCGTGCTGGGCGGCCTGCGGGGCGACGCCAACTACTGCGTGTCGGAACAGCACGAGACCATCAACGTGGGTTCCCAGGTAAACGCCAGAGGAGAGCTTTTGGAACGGGCCAGAGCTCCTCTGGCCAGCTTCAGGCTCTCGGGGACGGCCGGGGAGGAGGTGTTCATCACCGAACTAGCCCGAAGAGGGTGGTTCGACGGCGCTACCGCGGTGGGCGTCCATTATGACGGGTCCGAAACCCAAGACCGGGTTGAGGATGTTGTGAAAGCAGCATTTGCCGACATCGGGGTGGAGATCGCCATCACCATGAACATCGACGACCTCGTGCTCGACGACGATGCCATTGAGAGTCAGACCGAGATCATGCAACAGCAGGTGGCCGACGCCGGCATCGACCGCATGGTGATATTTGGGGCCGCGGCCACCGGCCTCGTCACCTACGGCGACCTGGGAATCCAGATGGCCGCGGTCGACTCCACCAACTTCGAAACCGCAATCTCCTCGGGCATCGACCCGATGGCGCTGGACGGCACCATCGCCACTGCCGATCGACTCAATCTGCCCTCCGATTCGGTGGATGCCGAGACCCAGGAGTGCCTCGACGTGGTGATGGCCGCGCTGCCCGACGAACGCTTCGAGCGGCCTGGCCCGGGAGTGGAGAACAGCGAGGAAGACCCCAACTACTGGAACTACACCGTGTTGGCGTGCCGCGATCTGTCGCTGTTCGTGCAGATCGCCACTGCGGCCGGGCCGGAGCTGACCAACGACTCCTTCCAGGCCGGACTCGACTCGCTCTCCCAAGCATCGCTCCCGGAGATCCCGTTCTTGTCGTTCGGGCCGGGCAAGTACAACGGCAACGACACCATGCGGTTTGTGCAGTTCGACGGCGACGCCGATGAGGACGGCGAACTCGTCGGCCTCGGCGACCCTGTCGACCTGACCCCGTGACCACCTAGCCAATTCACAGACGGACCACTAGATGACCGAAGCGTCGGGCGACCGCCGCAGCTTCGCCGACTTCAGCCGGGCGCTGCTCGATGAGGAGGCGGCCCGAGAGGCGGCTGAGGCCGATCAGCTAGAGATCCGCGCCGATGAGGACCTCCCCGGAGTCGGGGAAGAGGCGATCACGCTGCGCCAGGCAGTGGCCACCGGTGGCGTTGGCGTGCTGGCGGTGCTGGGCACCCTGGACGCGGTGGATGCCTTCCAGCTGGCCATCCCCAGCCTGCTTGGACCCGAGATCCAAGACAGCTTCAACGTGTCCGACGCCGGTCTGGCGGTGATGGGAATCGGCGGGCTGATCACCACCACGCTGTGCGCCATCCCGATGGGCAAGATGGCCGACCGGGTCAACCGCATGCGGCTGGTGGGGCTGGCCACCATCTTCTGGAGCGTGGCCATGTTCACCCGGGGGTTCCAAGCCACCGCGCTGGGGTTCTTCATGGTCGGTGTGCTCATGGGCATCGGCACGTCCAACACCTTTCCGGTGCAAGGGGCGGTGCTGGCCGACGCCTACCCCATTTCATCTCGAGGCCGGATCTATGCCGTGAAGAATGTGCTCGGGCGGGCGGGCGAGCGGATCGCCCCGCTGTTGGTGGGCGGCCTCATGCTGCTGGTGGACGACAACTGGCGATGGGCCTATTGGGTGTTCGCCTGGCCCACCTTGTTCCTGGGGCTCTGGGCGCTGTTCGTTCCCGATCCGCCCCGGGGGCAGTTCGAGCAGAAATCGGTGATCGGCGAGGTAATGGAGGAAGACGACGACCCGCCCCGGGTGTCGCTGGGGGCGGTTTGGCAGCGCCTCATGGCCATAAAGACGCTGAAGCTGGCGTGGATCTCGTTCAGCATCATCGTGTTCTCGATCATCGGGCAGAGCTTCCTGGTCAACCTGTTCTTGGATGACCGGTGGGGCCTGAGCCCGTTCGAGAGGGCCATGATCGGATTCGTCCCCGGAATGCTGGCCTTTGCGGCGGCGCCGTGGGCGGCCAAGCGCTACGACGCCTTGTACCGCGAAAGCCCGGAGCGGGCGCTGGCTTGGGTGGGCGCACTGTTCTTCCCCATCGCGGTGGCCATCCCCATTCAGTTCTTCATGCCCCATCCCGTGCTGTTCGCCGCGGTGGGCATCGTGCCCGCGGTGTTGAGCGTCGTGATCTTCGGCATGATCTCGCCGCTTCTGGTGGGGGTGGTTCCCTACCGGCTGCGAGCCCAGTCCACCGCCTTGTCGATCATGGTGATCTTCTTGGGCGGCGGCGTGCTCGGCCCCATCGTGGCCGGGCTGCTGTCCGACGCCACCGACGAGCGCACCGCCATCCTCATAGTGGCCATCCCGTTCAAGATCATCGGGGGCGCGCTGTTGATATGGGGGGCGCGGCACATCCGCCACGACCTGTCGCTGGTGGTGGACGAGATAGAAAAGGACCACGCCGAGCTGGAGCGGCGGAAGTCGCATCCCGACCAGTTGCCCGCCGTCGGGTTGCGGGACATCGACTTCTCCTACGGTCCGGTGCAGGTGCTGTTCGGGGTCAACCTCCATGTGGACCGGGGCGAGACCCTGGCGCTGCTGGGCACCAACGGGGCGGGCAAGTCGACGATCCTGCGGGTGATCAGCGGGCTGGCTGTTCCCTCGCGCGGCGTCGTCTCGCTGCACGGGCGGGACATCACCCTCACCTCGCCCCAAACCCGGGTTGACATGGGCATCCAGCAGCTCCCCGGGGGCAAAGCGGTGTTTCTGCCGCTGTCCATCGAAGACAACCTCCGCACCGGGGGGTGGACCATGCGGCGCAACCGGGCCCAGCTCAATGCCCGGATCGACCATGTGCTGGAGATCTTCCCCGAGCTGGCCGATCGGCTCGACGAGCCCGCCGATGCACTCAGCGGCGGACAGCAGCAGATGCTGGCCCTGGCCATGGTGCTGATGCATGAGCCCGACGTGCTGCTCATCGACGAGCTGTCGCTCGGCCTCGCCCCCGCGGTGATCGGCGAGCTGTTGGAGATCGTGGA
>JAJEDQ010000201.1 GCA_022821445.1 Acidimicrobiia bacterium
GCCGCTGCGACACCCCGAGCCGCTCACAGAGCAACTCGACAGCCCTGCGCCGCTGCGGCGGGTTCACCATTTTGCCCGGCCGGTCTCCCGCAAAGCGTCGATCTCCAGCTCCTTGTCGGCCACGACCCGCTCCAGCCGCGCGTTCTCGGCCTCCAGCGCCTTGAGACGCTTCACGTCGAGGGGATTGAGAGCTTCCCCGAGGCCTTCCGCATGCTGTTTCAGGGCGAAAACCACGGAAAGCTGCTGCTGTGCCCCCTCTAGGCCGTGTTGACAAACCACGCGCTCTCGAGCTCTGACTCCATGATCCAACGTTGGCGGCGGCACGCAATCTCACGGGGCGGACAGCGCTCGCCCTGGGCCTAGAATACGGCCGCCTGCTGGCCAAGAGAATATACGCATCATGCGGGATCGCTCAGTCGAATGGGGTCAGCCGGGGCGCGCCGAACTCGGCGGCCCATTTTCTGATGGCGCGGTCTTGGGTGGCGAGGGCGGCGTTCTCTGAGATCGCAGTAGCGGTTATGAACTGGTCCATCGGATCCTTGTGGAAGCCCTCGTCGAGCAGGCATACCGCGTGGACAGCAATCTCGGGAGTAACGGGGACAGTAGCCACCCCCTTCGACCTGAGAGACCAGATCAGGGCATCAGTCGCAGGAAGCGCGCTCAGATCGTTTCTGGGGCTGCGGCGGATCAACTCGATTTCCCAGAAGGTGGCGGCCGACACAACCAAGCCGCGGTTCTCCTCTGCCTCTCGCAAGGCGTCGAACAAGGATCCAGCCTTGCCGCCATCTCCAAGGGTACCGCGCACATACGCAATGAGAATGTGCGTATCGAGCACGACTGGCTTGCTCATCTCGCGACCGTTGCCGTTGTGGCCGACTCCAGTCGCCCGCTTCTATTCGATGTTGGCATCCCACGCATCAACGACCTCATCCCACTCATCATCGGAGTAGACAGGCGAGGCGGGATCCGGATAGACGATTTCGCCGTCGGCATAGAGCCCGTAGATGCTGTCGGACCTGCTCTGGGGGATCGGTGAGACGACCGCCAAGGGCTTGCCGCGCCGGGTGACGATGATCTCGCCGCCTCCCTCCGACACGGCGGGAAGCAGCGAGAGGCACTTCTGGCGGAACTCGCTTATCGGGATCATCTTGACTTCAGGAACTTCCCCCACGAAGCAACTGTACATATCCGACACAAATTGCACAACTACTTTTCCTGCGTTTGTCAACAGGCCCTAGGAGGGTAGTTGGGCAGTGGTCGTGGCTCCGTGCTCGCGGTGGGCGGCTTGCTTGGATACGCCGAGCATTCTGCAGCAAACCACCGAGCACCCCAGCTCACGGGCCAGCCCGGCCACCGACCGGCCAGCCCGGATCTGGTCCAGCACCATTCCCCGGAGCTCCGACGAATACGAAAACGGCATCCCTGCACCTCCCAGCTAGGAACACCACCACTCTCGCAAACCAAGACCAAAAAAATGTGGACACATCACCCGGACCAAAAAACGGGGTCCGGCCAGAAGGTCGGTGCCGGGTGCGTGGAGAGCTCTGGAGCAATCTAAGTCGGCGGCGGATAGAGGTTCTGCCTCTATCTGGAGCGGCACCTGCCGGAATGATTCCGGGGCAGCACACAATACGCTTTGGAGCGGGGCATCCACCGTCGGCAGGCAGCGGACCGGGATGATGGGATGTGTGGTGCAGACGGGCCGATGGTGTCAATTTCGGCCCAGTGAGGGGTGTCGGCGATGTCCAGTTCGCACTCTTGGATGATGACCTCTCGCGGCACGAGGGTTGTCAGGGAGGCGGCTTTTCCCGATTGCCTGTGTATGTAGCCGGCCAGATCAAGCCTGCGGGCGATCCCGCGGACATCTCTCTCGTCTCTTCCCATCACTGTGGCGATGCGGCTGTTCGTTCCCTGTTCGCCCAACATGACAAGGGACTCCAAATACTGCTGCTCGGTGCTTGAGAGGTCGTAGAAGGCGGGTTCGCTGATATTTCTGGCAACAACCTCATCTGCATGGCGTATTGCCTGGCTGACCGCGAATTCGTCTATTGCCCCATGTGGTGCATTCGCCACCTTCCATGCGGAATGGCCGATCAGCTGCAATCTGTAGGGCGAGTCTCCCACAGATCGGGCGGCGGCAAGCAGGGCATCGTCGTCGATGCTGCATCCGGCGTATTCGCTGGGGACGCGGAGGCCCTGGATTGCGTCGGGGACAGACAGCGGGGCCATTTTGCAGGGGTTGCACCTTTTGAAAAAGGTGTTCTTTTTGCCCTCCATCAAGGTGTACTGGATTTCCAATAGGCCAGCCCCCACGAAGGCAAGCGGCAGCTTCTTGCGCTGCGTGATGTGCTGCAAGTCGTTTGCCAATCGCCTGGTTTCGTCTTTTTCGGCGCTGTGCAGCTCGTCCACGGTGAGCAGGACCCCTATATCGTGCTGCTGGGCGATCCTGGCCAAAATCGTGAGACGCTCCCGCAGGCTCATGTCCTGTGGCGGATTTGTTTGCGCGGACCACACCTTTCTGTATGGTCCGAGTTTGATGCCAGTGCTCGTCGCTTTTGACACGGGGGCGGCGAACCTCTCCAGGTCGGGAGTTTCATGCTCTCGCGAAGCTTGTCCGATCATGTCTGATATGCGTCCCAAGAGTCCGCTAGAAGCGCCGTCCACGGAAATGACCAGCCAGCCTTCGCTCGCCATGCGATCTTCAACTTCTGTCAACATGACAGTTTTGCCGGAGCCTCGTATTCCCATGACCATGCTGGTAAACCGCTCGTCGTCTGGGCCCGCCCTAAGGCTCTTGCAGAGATCGTCGATGGTCTCGTCCCGTCCGACTAGAGAGACAGGGGCCTTTCCGAACCCCGGGGAAAACGGATTCCGCCCACTTAGAGCCTCCGCAGAGTCGTTCATTGCTAAAGCCTATCGCACAAACTCCCCGCATCGCGCACAAACTCCCCGCTGGGCCATATGAGGAGAGTCTGCACGGGCGATCTCCTGGCTTAGGGGCTGCGCGGATGGGCGCCCGAGCTGCGGAAACGCCCGAACCCTGGCTTGGGTTGCGATGCCGGGACCAGCGGTTTCGACATCGCAACCCATGATCTGAGCGCACTCCGATGCCTGACCGCGCCGCCCATCCGCCTGCTTGGCGCTGCCCTGCACCTCCCACACCGTCGGGTCGACGTCGACGGTGACAGCACCGCCGTGAGAACCTCGGCCCCCACACACCACCCAACAACCCACACCAGTGGATCCAGGCTCATCGCTTGGGCGCTGCGCGTTTTATGAACTCGTTGAAGAGCGGCGCTGTGAAGGCGGTCTCGCCGTGGGCCGGGCCGTAGATCATGCCTTCATCCATGACTAGATGCTTAGCTAAGGATTGCTGTGAGGCTGGTAGGCTTGGCGCATGCTGACTGTGGGCGTACACGAGGCGAAGACAACTCTTTCGAGGCTCATCCAGAGGGTGAGTGCCGGGGAGGAGGTGGTCATCACCAGGTCTGGGGTGCCGGTGGTGAAGCTGGTGCCGGTAATGCTTCGAGAGCCCCGAGAGCTGGGTCGAGACATAGGGCGCTTTGAAGTGCCCGACGACTTCAACGATCCCCTTCCCGACGATCTGCTCGATGCCTTTGAAGGACGGTGAGCTTGCCCGTGCTCCTGGATACCCAGGTATTTCTGTGGATGCACGCCGCGCCTGAGCGGCTGTCTGGGCCGGCCAAGTCGAGGCTCACCGATCCAGCCGAGGAGGTGCTGGTCTCGGCGGTATCGTCATGGGAGATCGCCATCAAGCACGCAACTGGCAGGCTGGATCTTCCCGAGCCGCCAGAGGAATATGTGCCCAGCAGGATAGGGAGCGCTGGCCTTGCGGCAGTAGCCATAGAGCATGCGCACGCCCTGCACGCCGGAGTTCTGCCTCTGCACCACCGCGATCCTTTCGACCGGCTGTTGATCGCTCAAGCCAGAGAACTGGGTGTTCCCCTGATGACTTCGGATTCTCTATTCGAACAGTACGACGTGGACATCGTCTGGGCTCACCGGGAGTAGTGGTGGAGTAGGCGAGCAGCGGAGATCGGCGCTGTGAAGGCGGTCTCGCCGTACCGCTGCGTGCTTGTTTCGGGGCATGGCGGAAGGCGCCGGTCGAGGTAGGGGCAAAGGCTTGCGGGGGGCCACCCACCCCTCAGTCCCGACAAGTCGCCGAAGGTCGCAGGGCCCGAACCGCCTCCGCCGGCGACTCCGACAATTCGCACTGCTCCCGGTCGGAGATGCGGGCCAGGAGCGCTCCAATGGGAGGAGCCGACAATGCCCGCTCGATTTCCCGCAGGAGGTAGTCCGATAGGCTCATATCGGCGCGCGCCGCGAATCTTGGCCTCCCGGTGCAGATCATCGGGCACGTGCAGAGGGTGATCTTCGCAGGGCGCATTAGGGTTACTGATCGGCATTGGGCTCGACTGACCGGATGGTCTTGGGTTTGTGCTATATCGTCATTGACTACTGTGTTAGCACGGCAGTTTACGCGATTTTGCGATAGAATTCCCGGGTGTCGTCTGCGTATCTGCCCAGGCTTGTCGATGGACTTCTTGATGAGTGCTTGGGGGAGTTTCCTGCGATCATGCTTGTCGGGCCGCGGGCCTGCGGGAAGACCACCACCGCCGCCCGCTGCTCTGCCACTGTGTTGAGGCTCGACACCGAGCAGGGCGCCGCCGCTTTGCGTGCCGACCCCGACGCCGCTTTGCGCAACCGGGCCGAGCCGGTGCTGCTCGACGAATGGCAGGAGTTCCCGGCCGTGATGGGCGCAGTGAAGCGCGCCGTGGACTCCGAGCGGCGACCGGGGCGGTTCCTCATCACCGGCTCGGCCCGCTCCAACACCGACGAGCGGCTGTGGCCCGGCACCGGCCGCGTGGTGATGGTGCCCATGCACCCCCTGACTGTGGCAGAGACTAGGGGCGCACCGCCTCGCCCCTTCATCGACCGTGTCGCATCCGGTGAGGCTCTTGTGGGCCAAACCCCGCCCTCCGATCTGGGGGACTACCTGAGCCTGGCGCTTCGGGGCGGCTTCCCGGAGCCCGCGCTCGAATTGGGTGAGACCGGCGCGCAGCGCTGGCTGGCGAGCTACGCCGACCAGGTGGCGTTGCGCGACGCCAGCTCCCACGGGCTCGCGCCCGACTCGGTTCGGCTGCGCAGATATATGGCGGCGCTGGCCGCCAGCTCAGCCGGCACTCCCCAGGACAAGACCCTCTATGAGGCAGCCGGAATCGACCGCAGGACGGCCCTGTCGTATGAGCAGCTTCTCAGCGACCTGGTAGTTGTAGACCACCTCGGTGCCTGGGCCACGAACCGGCTCAAGCGCCTGAGCCGCACCCCCAAGCGATATCTGGTCGACTCGGGGCTGATGGCGGGGATCCTGGAGGTGGACCGCGAGGATGCGCTGGGCGACGGCGCGCTGCTGGGCGCTTTGATCGACACCTTCGTCGTCGCCCAGCTTCGGGCTGAGGCTTGCGTGGCCAAGACGCGCTACCGCCTCTGGCACCTGCGAGACCAGAACGGGCGGCGAGAAGTCGACGTGATCGCCGAGTTGCCCAGGGGTCGGCTGGTCGGCATCGAGATCAAGGCCGCGGCGAGGGTGCGGCGAAACGACGCCCGCCACCTGGCATGGCTTCGCGACTCCATGGGCGACGCTTTCCTGGCCGGGGTGGTGCTCCACACCGGCCAGGACGCCATCCAGCTTGACGACCGGATCGTCGCCGCCCCCATCTCAGCCCTTTGGACCGCGGACCAGGCCCTACCAGGCCGGGAAAATGCCTAGGGGTTGATTCAAAATTGGATTTTGAATCAGCGGCTAGCGACAGGCATTCCAAAGGGGGCGGCCCTTACAGGGTGCATTGGGGGCGGCGGGGGGCGGGGAGTTTCTGGCAGAAGGCTTGGCGCTCTCGGCGGGAGGCGAGCACGAAGTCGGCTTGGAGCACTATCGAGCCGTAGCAGGCGTCGCGGCTCTATGCTCATGGAAGACGACCCCTCGGCCGGGAGCATCGGAGCAAGGCAAAACTGGATCGGGCCGGGCAGGCTCTGGTCGATGCCGCTGACCGCCTCCTATATCCCTCCGCCCCCCGACACCGTCCAAGCGCTGATGAGCGACCTCATCGAGCGGGTCAACCGGGGCAAGGGCCACCCGATTGTGGAGATGGCCGTCGTTCACGCCCAATTCGAGATGATCCACCCGTTCGGAGACGGGAACGGGCGCACGGGCCGGGCACTGATACAGATGATGCTCCAGCGA
>JAJEDQ010000245.1 GCA_022821445.1 Acidimicrobiia bacterium
GGCCCCGCCGAATGCCAGCACGGTAACCCCCCGCAGATCCACCCCCCGCTCCACGGCGTGCATGCGGGCGGCGGCGGCCATGTTCTGGCTGACCACCTCGTACATCCCCGCCGCGGTGTCGGTGATCGAGAGGCCCAGACCATCGGCCAAGGGCTCGACGGCCGCTTGGGCAAGGCTGGCATCCAAGGGCATGTCGCCGCCCAGGAAGGCATCGGGGTCCAGCAGACCCAACACCACGTCGGCGTCGGTCACTGCGGGTTGATCGCCGCCTTGGCCGTAACACGCCGGACCAGGATCGGCCCCCGACGACTCAGGACCCACCTTGAGCAGGCCGAACTGGTCGAGGTGGGCCAGGCTGCCGCCTCCCGCGCCGATCTCCACCAAGTCGACCGAGGGCACCGACACTGGAAAACCCGACCCCTTCTTGAACCGGTACCGCCGGGCCACCTCAAAGGTGTTGGTGAGCGCCGGCTCGCCTTCCTCCACCAGGGTGGCCTTGGCGGTGGTGCCCCCCATGTCGAAGGCCAGCAATCTCTCCTCCCCCATGCGGCGGGCGAACCACCGGGCGGCCAGAGCGCCAGCGGCCGGTCCTGATTCCACCAGCCGGATCGGGGCGGCGGCCGCGTCGTCGGCCGACACCACCCCGCCATTGGAGAGCATCATCAGCACCGACCCGCCGAATCCCTCGGCCGACAGCCACTTCTGAAGCTCGTCCAGGTACGGCCCGATGATGGGCATCGTGGCCGCGTTGCAGGCCGCAGTGATCATGCGGGGGTATTCCCTGATCTGCGGCGAGATGTCGGCCGACGCACACACTGGCACTCCCAGTTCGCGGCGCAGCTCATCAGCCAGCAGCCGCTCATTAGCCGGGTTGACGTAGGAGTTGAGCAGGCATACCGCTACCGATTCGACGCCGGCCGCCTCCAGCCTTCGCACCAGCGCGGCCACGCTGGCCGCCGACGGAACCACCAGCACCTCCCCAGTGGCCGCGGTGCGCTCATCGATCTCGAAGGTGAGCTCCCGGCTGATGGGCGGATCGGGAAACTCGATCTGGAGGTCGTACATGTCGTAGCGGTGCTCGTCTCGGATCAACAGGGTGTCGCCGAAGCCGGTTGTGGTGACCAGGGCGGCGCGACCGGTCTTGTTCTCGATGAGGGCGTTGGTGATGAGCGTGGTGGCGTGGACGATGGGAGCAGTGATCTCCCCGGGGGCCACGCCGGCCCGGCTCAGGAGCTGGCCTACCGCGGCCTGCACTCCTTCCAGGGGGGCCGCCGGGGTGGTGAGGGCCTTGTTGACGGTTACCTCACCGGTGGCCGCGTCCAACAACACCGCATCGGTGAACGTGCCCCCGATGTCAACCGCCAGTCGCCAGTCAGACATGGGCTAGCTCTCTACTGGTCGGGAGTTGGAGTCGGACATCGCCTAGCCCAGGAGCAGATCGCCGCGGGGTGGGGCGAACACGTCGAGGATCCAGCACTCCCCATACTCGTCGTCGCAGATGAACACCGAGTCGCCGTGCCACACCCCCTTGGGCGCGATATATGCCTCGCCCTCGCCCAGCACCACCCGCTCGGTGCTGTCGGGATCGTCGTTGATGCGGAAGTCGAGCTTGCCCCGAACGATGATGCCGAGCTGTTCGTGGTCTTCATGGCGGTGCAGGAACGACCCAGTGGCCCCACCGGCGATGCGCCAGAAGCAGAGCTGGAGCCCGTCGCCGGTGATGACCCGCCGGCGGAAGCCATCCCGATCGGTGTCCACGAACAGGTCGTCTTCGTAGAAGTGGCAGTACTGGTTGGTGAAATTCATGGAGAAGGCCTTGATTAGTCGTCAGCAGCTAGTGCGGCAAACCGCTGCTGCTCCTGAGTTATATCCAGGGGCCGGATGATGGCCTGGTTCTCCTCGTCGCCCCAGTACTCGGCGGGCACCAGCCACATCACCTCGAACTCCAAGCCGTCGGGATCTTTGGCATAGAGGCTCTTGTTGGCCCCGTGGTCGCTCTCGCCATAGAGGGCGCCCGCGTCCACCAGCCTCTGGCGAATGGCGGCCAACTCCTCCAGAGAAGGCACCTCCCAGGCAATGTGGTACATCCCCACCGAACGACGGCCGGCCGCCGAGGGCTCGGCCCCGTCGCCGATGGAGAAGAAGGCGATGTCGTGGTGGTTCTCCGAGGCTGGCGCCCTCATGAAAACGAACTGCCCCGGCTCGTCGATAACGGTCTCAAACCCCAGCACGTCGGAATAGAACTGCTGCTGGCGCCGTGCATCGCGCACATACAGCACCGCATGGTTCATCCCGGTGATCATGATGTGACCCTTCTCATCGACCCCCAGCGTAGCCATTCCGTTAAATTCTCGACGCAGTGGGGGATGAGCCCGCGTCTCAGCGCGGTAGAGTCACCAGAAGAGCAGACCCCGGAGCACATCCAGTGGCCATCACCAACCCACCCGACCAGCGCCTATCTGACCAAGACCAAGAAGAAGCTGAGTCCGAATCTCTGACCCTTGCCGATATCTACGCTGACATCGGAAAAGGCCCTGCCCCCGATCCCGAAGGTGGCGTCTTCCACGCCAGCACTGAGGACTTTATCGCTGCACTGCGCGCCCGACGCCGAGAAGCAGCCCAGTAGACCTTTCTCAAATCCTCAATTTGCCTACCCACTTTGAGAACTCGCCATTCCTGCGCGACCTGAAACGGCTGCCTCCAGAACAGCTTGCCTTGTTTGAAGCCCGCCTAGCGGAGTTCAAGGCCGACCTACTGGAAATGGAGGCATGCCATCTCACCTGGTTTCGTGCCGGGCTGCGCGTCAAGAAGGTAAGGGGTGCCCATGGGGTGTACGAACTGACGTGGGATCGAGATGGCCGGGCCACCTTCACCTGGGGAGCCAAGCAGATACCCGGCAAGCTCCACGTGATCTGGCTCCGGATCGGCGGCCACGACATCTTGCCATGAACGACTGGAACCTGACTGGAGTGATAATTGCCAGTAGCGGAGCCTCTCATGAAGTTCCCCCAATCAGACAGGCACTACCTCAACAACAAGGCTGCATCCCACGGCTGCCAACGCCTTGTTGACTTGTCCGATGTGCGAACGGTGGTCTGGATTCACCAGGCGTCGCACTGCTGCCTCGCTGATGTTCAAGCGACGGGCCAGTTCCACTTTGGTTACTTGCTGTTCTTTCATAGCGGAGTAGAGGGCCAGCTTGGCGGCAACCACAGTTGGCACAGCTACTAGCTCCTGCTGCTCCACCGGCGTCCCCGGCGGCGGAACATCCCTACTGTTTTGTAGATATCCCGACAGGGCAACGGCGAGGGCGTCAGCGGCCATCTTCAGGGCCACGGTCCGATCTGGCCCGCCGGTGACAGCTTCAGGCACATCAGGAAAAGTGGCCACAAACCACCCATCGGCATCAGGGGTGAGGTCACAGGGATAGGCGTAGATCACGGTTCAGAACTCCTTAGGATCGATCCCCAACTGACGCAACATCGCAGCAACCTTGCCTCTTGACAGCTCGCCCCGTTGAACGGTGGTAAACCGGGCGCCAACGTAGAGCCGCCCTTGGCTGCCCTTACCGTGAGCCGCATCAAAGTGGAATTCCTGTCCGGTCTTGCGGGCATGCTTTCGGGCCCTTCTGACGAACTCGCTGCCATTGATCTTAGCAGTATCGTACATAAATGTACGATGAACAACCCCACACCGAAGTTACCATGATGGTTGTGGTCGCCTAGTCAGCGAGTGATCACTGACTCCAAGGCGGGGTCGGTGTTGAAGGAGAGGCTCTTGGATGCGGGGAGCTCGTCCAGTGGGGTATGGACCTCGGCTACGGGAGGGCCGATGCGGGCGGCTATGGGGGCGAGGGCGTCGGTGTCGAAGTTGTAGAGCTCGGCGGCTACGTCGGTGAGCATCTTCTGGCACTCCTCGGTGGGCACGTCCCACATGGTGACGGCCAGGGCTTCGGTGGTATAGCCGATGGAGCCCTCGTCGTGGGGGAAGTCGGCGCCCCACATGATGGTGTCCAGCCCCACCGCGTGGCGGTATTGGACCTCGGAGCGGGGCAGCATGGAGGCGCCGATGCGGCAGTTGCGCTGCCAGTACTCGATAGGCGACAGGGTGAGGCTGTCCACCGTGTCGGATCCGAAGGTGGGGGCGTAGTTGAGGGTGCGGGGGTCATCGGCGTACTTGCTCTGGATGTTGCGGAGCCGCTGGTCGATGCGGTTCAGCTCCTCGAGGATCCACCGCATCCCCCACATCTCGGTCCACACCACCCGAAGGTCGGGGAAGCGCTCGAACACCCCGCCCAAGATGAGGTGGATGAGGGTGCGCTTGGGCCAGAGTTCGTATTCGGTGAACGTCACCCCCCAGGCCACGGGATCGTCGCCCAAATCGGGGCAACCCGAGCCCATGTGCTGATGCACCGGCATGGCCAGCGAGCTGCACACGTCCCACAGCGGATCGTAACGGGGGTGGAAGAAGGGCTCGACCGCGTGGTTGGGCGGGATAGCGGGGATCATCACTCCGCCGATCACCCCGGTCTCGGCCGCCCAGCGCACCTCGGCAATGGCGTCGTCCAGGTCGTTGGGCAGAAGCTGTATGAGGCCCTTGCGCCGCTTGGGCTCGTAACCACAAAACTCCACCAGCCAACGGTTGTGGGCTTGCAGACCGGCCCACCGGCGGGCGTAGGCCGACGCAGTGTCGGGCACACCAGAGAGGTGAATCAGGATGTCGTAGAACGGAGTGAGGGTGTTGGGGAACAGCACCTCGCCGGTGATGCCTTCGGAGTCGCAGGCTGCGGTGCGGGCATCGCTGTCCCAGTTGACCTTGGCCGCATCCATATCCCGCAAATCGACCCATGGGTTGGTGATGGCCGCCTCCCAGGCGTCGAACTCATCGTGCCACGCAGGACCTAAGAATTCCTTGTAGGTACGGGTCAGGGCGCCAGCGTGGGTGTCCGACGACAAGATCATGTACCGATCACCGGTCTGGTTTTGGGCCATGCCCCAGCCTATTGCAATTCCCTTAGAACGGTGATTGTCACTGCGCCCTCGGTCGGCGGCTGGTAAAGCATGGCTAAAGTGGAACGGAACGCACAGGAGTTGGGATTTCCAGATCTTGCAGACCGCGGCACAATCATTTCAAACAGCTCTCAACCACCTACCGCGCGTACAAGCCTCATGGGATGACCCATTGGATTGGGCAATCCTCTCGACTTTCGGCTTCTACTGCATTGAAGCATGCGTCGTTGCTGCCGCTTTGCACCTGGGACTTCCTCGTCCTGGCAGCCACCACCATAAGGTGCAGGCAGCTAGAGAATTGGCCTCAGCGCATGGCCTGCCCGATGTAAGTGATTTGCTCGTTGACCTCAATGGGATGCGGAAGCATGTGGCTTACGGAGATGTCGGCGCCCCTGGGAACCTCGACCCTCAAGATGTTGCCAGTGATGTTGAAGAGCCCGTCGAGGCCGTGAAGAGGCTCCTCGGGCCATGACACAGCAAACTGCCGCAGATCAAGAGGTACCTGCACTTCCGACCCCGACGATTTGCTTGGAGGCGATAAGACGATGGCCCAATGATGAGTCGCGAGCTTGGACACTCAGCGCCATCGAGCAGGGCATTTCGAACCGGAACCTAGTCGCCATTGTTGCTACCGGATCATCTGTCCGAGATGTCGCGTACAGCGACGATCTTGATCTCGTATTCGTGTACCAGAACTGCCTACCGGCAATGCCGCGACCCCCGATCTCAATTGATCTTCGCGGATACGATGAAGCCGAGGTCACGCAAAGGCTGGCAGAAGGCCACGACTACCTGTCGTGGACCGTTCGCTTCGGCCAGGTCTTGCTTGAGCGGGGCGGTTGGTGGACAAGTCTCAGGGCAGACTGGTTTGACCGCCTCTGTCTACCATCCGTGACGGAGGCAGATGCGCGGGCAGAGAAGGCGAAGTGCCTTTCAATGGAGTTACGCGAGGCTGGAGACGAAGACGCTGCCGACGAGTTGCAGTTGTCGAGCTTGACTCACATTTCCCGGGCAGAACTGAGTCGCGCTCACGTATTTCCGAAGTCGCGCCCAGAACTCGTTGGTCAATTGCACAAGATCGGCCAACACGCTCTCGCTGGCCAACTCTCGAGAGCGTTAGAGCGACGACGAATAATAAGCCAGCGCTAGCTGGTCGGCAGGCAATCTGGGCTACGGCTCGAAGACCTGGAGGTCGGGGCGGTCTTCGAGGAGGTAATCGTTGGCCAGATCCTCGGTGAGGTGTCGGCCGTGGTATGCATCGAGGGCGTCGAGGGTGAGACCGTCTTCCTGGTAGACGGCCAGCTCCCGTTCTGGCTCGCTGAGGCGGCTCACGATGTCGCCGGAGATGTGGAAGGTGCGTCCGGTCACATGGCGGGCGGCGTCAGTACACAGCCACACCACCAGCGGGGCGATCTTGCGAGGGGCCAGTGCTTCGGGGCTGGTGTCGGGGGCAGGGGCGGAGGCGGCGCCCCGAGGGGCCATGGTGAGGGCCATGAGGTCGGTCCACCGGGCGGTGCGGATGGCGTACTCGGCAGTTGAGGCCCCCTCGGCTCGGGGGCGGATGGCGTTGCACCGCACCCCGAAGCGGCCCATCTCCCGCGCCGCGGTGCGGGTAAGGCCGATCACGCCCTCTTTGGCCGCGGAGTAGGCGCAGTGCGACGGGTGGCCGAAGCCGGACCCCGAACTGGTGTTGATGATCACGCTGGTGTCTTGTTGCACCAGATGGGGCGCGGCGTGCTTGATCATGGCGAAGTAGCCCTTGAGGTTCACCCCCACGGTCAGATCCCACTCCTCTTCGGTGAATCGCCAAATGTCGTTGTTCCGCCCAGCAGTGGCGTTGTTGATCAGAATGTCGAGGCGGCCGAAGGCGTCCACCGCCTGTTGCACGATCTCGGCCGCGCCGTCCCAGGTGGCTGAGGTGCTGCTGGCCACCGACTCGCCCCCGGCATCGTTGATCTCGCCCGCCACTCGCTCAGCGTTGGCCGCCACCCCGTCGGGGGTCTTGCGAATACCCAGGTCGTTGACCAACACCTGGGCTCCCTCAGAGGCCAGCAGATGGGCATGCTCGCGCCCGATCCCACCCCCTGCCCCGGTCACGATTGCCACTTTGCCTTCTAGCCGATTTCCCATGGCGGGCACCCTAGCGCCGATAACGAGTCGGCCCTCTCGGGGTCAGGACTGGCTGAAGGATGCTGCGGCGTCGCCGGGGCGCATCACGAAGAACTCCATGCCGTCGGGTCCGCAGGTGAAGGAGTACTTGTGGTTGGCGGCCAGGATGACCGAGTCCTTCGGCCCCAGCTCCATCGACGGGCCGTCGGCGCCGTTGGGCCACACCTCGCACCCGCCCGACACCACAATCAACAGCTCGTTCTGGTCATGGCTGTGGGGAGGGACGTGGTATCCGGCGGGCATAGTGCTGTATTGGCACCAGAAACCCCCCTCCCCATGGGCCACTCGCTTGCGCCCGGCACCGAGCTTCTTGGCCTCTTCGATCAGCTCCTTGGGGGCATCAGCGTTGGCGGACTCGTCCACCCACTCGATGTCGTCGAACTTCAGCACCTTGGGTTCTGTGCTCATGGCGCCATCTTTCCCGCGGGGCGGACTTTGGGGGCGTTCTTCCAGTGGGGAACGCCGTGCTCCTCGGTGGCGATCCACCACTCGCCGTTGGTGATGGAGGCCCAGTGGGAGTGGTTGAGCTGGTGAAGGGTGAAGCACGCCGACAAGGCGGTATTGAAGCCTTGGGCGTCCATGGTC
Organism: Acidimicrobiia bacterium; assembly: GCA_022821445.1. Taxonomy (GTDB): domain Bacteria; phylum Actinomycetota; class Acidimicrobiia; order Acidimicrobiales; family Bin134; genus Poriferisocius. The sequence goes on from JAJEDQ010000245.1 coordinate 7,764, forward strand.
TGGTTAACCGCCTCCTTGACCAACAGCGCGGCCATGGTGGG
>JAJEDQ010000218.1 GCA_022821445.1 Acidimicrobiia bacterium
TCCGCTGAGATGGCGTGGGGCGACAGCCGCTCATCGAGGCGCTCTTGCACCTTCAGGCGCAGCTCCGCGTCAGCGGCCAACCTCCACGGCCGGGGCCTCCTCGCCCGGGCGCCGGCGCCGGCCTGCGCCCGCCGGGCGCAATAGCCGCCGCCCCCGCAGCGCCTCTTCTCCCGCCACACCGTCGCCCGGTCCCTGCCCAACCGCGCCGCGATCTCCGCGTCTCCGAGCCCCTCCGAGGACAACACCTCACCCCAGACGCGCTCCTGTGAGCAAACACGCCGTGCCATACCGGACACCTCCACCGGTCGGTCGCTGACTCTTACAACCGGCCATCACGGCCGATCCGTCGCGACCACCGGTGGAGTTCACCATCCCTCTGACGGAAGCTCGCCAGCACGGGGTACAGGGCAGGACGCCTGAACCTTTTCTCAGACTTCACTCCCTCCAAGAACGGGAACTCGAACTTAGGCCTACCCGGTTTGATCGACTCGACCATTTCCAAGCTGCCGTACTTTCCGCCCGTTCCCGATGCTCCGCCCATCTCTTGCCACTGACGTTCTGAGTCGCTGGCGATCAGGTCGTGCAGGTGCAGGATGTCTCGCAGGACCGGCGTGAGTCGCCGGTAACGGTCAGCTTCAGTCGTCCTCCTAATGCGCTGACACGGGACAATCGAGAGCACAGATCAAGTTCGGTAGATCTGCGAATTCTCTGTGCCGACGCGAATGTGGATGCTGTCTTCCTTGAGCAGGAGACTAACTTCAGGAAGATCAGTGGGGGTCTGGTCAAGTAGGTCGTCTAGAGGACCGCGAATGTAGTTGTCCACGAAGAGGCCCATTGTGGGTCCAGCTTCGGATTCGAGGTGAGTCCACGCCTCTTCGCCTATGTAAGCCTGTCCGCCGTGACTGATGAAGGCATCCCTGAGCTCCGACAGCTTGGGATTGTCGGTGCCGTCGAAGACAACTAGCACGGGTGCGTAACCACTCGCATCGCAGTCAGCCGGATAAGCGAGCTCTTCTTGCCATCGGCCCTGCCCTGAGGCGGCGATTGTGACACGGATCTTGATTTCGTAGGCGCTTTGTCCTCGCAGGCAATCCACCTGGCGTCCCCGCCCCGTTCCACTCCTCTTGATGGGGCTTGATGCTGCTGACACTCGTACGCCACCAATGGCACCGGCGATAATCGGCTCAAGTAAATTGCCGGTCTCCTGGGCAGATCGATTGTCAATGTCAAACAACCACTTCCTAGCGATTAGAAGCGAGCCAAGTGCCTTGGTGCTGAGATCGCCGTACTGCAGAAGCCCTCTGGGCCCGACCTGTTCAAGGGTTGGAGTTGCCTGAGACCTCACGATGTTCGCGAACTTCAGTCGGGCTCGGTGAAGAGTGGCGAGCGAAAGGAAGTACGTGTCTGTGTCGACCGGGCCAGCCTGGAGAAGTGAACGGTATGCGATGAGTGCAGAAGCATCACCGCTGGTCGAAAGCTCGTCAGGAGCGATCTGGTAGAACTCTCGGTCACCCAGCGGATCGACTCCGTCAACTGGTGGAAGCGCTAGGTCGCGGGCTACCAGCGCTACGAGTGCTCGAACGGAGCCATCATTGAGGGAAACCCCTTGATCGCCACCTCCTCGCGCCCGCACTTTCTCAAAAGCCGTGGACTGCACTTTGCTCAACTCCAGAGCGGCACCTCCCCAATCCGGTACCGAGCGTTTACGCGTCTGACGACGCTACCTAAAGCAGGGCTCATCCCAGCCCCATTTGACACGCGGAATTCGAGGAGCCGCGGCGAGCCGTCCATAGGCGACGGAGCATCTACGCTTCTCTCTGCGACCCACCCGCCGAATACCTCTCCGAAGTTCGGCGGAATTGCATTGCCAATGAGCGTCGCCTGCTCTGATCGATTGCCTACGAACTCAAAACTGTCGGGAAATCCCTGGAGGCGAGCGCACTCTCGCAGAGTCAGGCAGCGATCCTCCAGAGGGTGGAGGAATTCTCGGGTTGCTGCGCTTGTTATGGCCTTTGACGGCTCATTTGCGCGAAGGCGTCGAAGCCCGGCAGGAGCGCCGCCCCGGCGCTCGGTGGGCATCCCGTCAGCGACCCGCCGATTGGCCCTCCTGGCGTAGCTTCTGTGTTGCAGGTCCTTCGGAAGATCGCGCATCGTCTGTCCCTGTTGCAGCAGCTGGAAGCGGAGAGCGTCCGACTCTGAAATGGGTGGTGCCATATGGCCCTGGACCACTTCGTCCTGGGCAGAAGAAGCTGGCGCGCCAATGCCATCAAGGGCATCAGCAGCCGTAGGCGCAAGGGGCAGTGCTGTCGTGCGTTCCAGTTCCGCTCCGGGCGCGCCGTAAGCATGATGGGACGGGCTGGGAAAGCCAGGGTCGCCACCAAGCGATCCAATGGCAATCACACGCTTGCGAAGCTGGGGAACGCCATAGTTGGCGACATTCACCTTTCGCAGTCTCACTTGATAACCACCATCAAGCACCCCGTCGAGCAGATCAACGACAAAATCACCCCCCGACATCGTGAGAAAGCCCTCGACATTCTCGAATAGGAACCATTTGGGATGCAGTTCCGCAACCATCCGGGCGAACTCTTTGACAAGCGTGTTGCGATGATCGGAAGCGCGCCGCGCACCCGCCGAAGTGAAACCCTGACATGGCGGTCCGCCGGTGACGAGAAGTGGGGTCACACCGTCTGTTCGCGCTAGCAGATCTGCTGCCGACAGATCCCGTATATCGTCGGGGGACACCCTGGCGCCATCGAAGTTGTGCTTCAGAGTTTCGACGGCTGGAGCCCAATTGTCATTGGCCACAAGAGTGTCGAAACCAGCCCACCGCAGCCCGAGCACGAGGCCCCCGGCTCCAGAGAACAGGTCGACACTCGACAGACGGTCTGCGCTCACCGCTAGAACCGGATCTCCTGTGGAATCACCCCACCATCATGGCACGAGGGTGTGACTCAATGGTCTTATGGGTCACACACTTGTAATTCCGAGTGAGGATCGGCGAATTCCGCTGGCCGGTTGCTGGCATTGCTGACTAGCCATGGTGGTTGATCTGTTGTGAGGCCACCAGTGGTATCCACCCACTTAGCCAAACCGCCTTCGATGACCTGGGGAAATGCCCTCGTCTGGCCGGAGACAGTCAGTCGATCTTGGCCACAAAAAGGGAAAACCTTTGCTGGCCAACCCGCGTCTTCTTTGTATATCTATTCAGATATACTCAAGTCATGAACCCAGTTCAGTTCATCCGGGCGGTAGTTGGTATGACTCAGCACCAATTGGCTGATGCTGCTGAGACCTCCCAGCCCACGGTGGCTGCTTATGAGGCGGGGGCAAAGAGTCCGACATGGCGCACTGTTGAGCGGCTGGCGAGTTCTGTGGGCCTTGCGTGCTATCCGTTGGTGACGGAACCGCTTACGCGAGATCAAGCGAGAAGCCTGGCTCTTCACGGCGTCATTGCCCGTGAACTAAGGGCGCGAGGGGGCGAGGTCCTCGAGATCGCCCGGCGCAACATCTCCCGGATGCGGTCGCCCAACCCGCATGCTTCGCCTTTGCTAGATGAGTGGGAGCGGATTCTCGAGGGGACAACCGATCAGATCGTTGCCCGAATGCTCGATCCCAGCGAGCACGGGCGGGATCTCCGCCAAGTCACGCCGTTTGCCGGAGTGCTCACTCCAACACAACGCGTCGCGGCTTATGAGTCGTTTGAGAACTGACTGGATGCGATGAGAACTCGGCTACGAGCCGTCTACCAGCCGCATGGGGAGCATGGTTAGGGCGGAGAGGCTGCCGTCTGCGGCGGAGCTATCGAAGCCGGTCAGGGTTGCCCAATCACCGGACGCGGGGCGTTGATCGAAGGGCAGGGGAGTCTCGAAGGGGAGGTTCTCGCCGAGTGCACCGCCTTGGGCCAAGGCCAGGCCCAACAGGCCGTCTTGGTCTTCGATTTGGAACACGATTGAGCCTTCGAAGCCCTGGCCCTCGCCCCGCACCAGCGTGCCGCCGGCGAGCAGGTCGCCCACCATGGGGGATTCCACCACGATGTCGTCCGACTGGGCGCTGATCACTACCCAGGCCAGCGAGCCGTCGGCTAGTTGAACTTGCTGCATATGGATCCTTGTGGCCATCCCGAACGGCGAGCCGTCCTCGCCCAGCCTGGGCAGCACGGCGGTGGCGCTCGTGCCGGATTGGGCAGCCGGGAGAGGCTCTGCCGCCCTATCTCCCCGGGCCACTTGCCGAGCAAAGCCCGCTGCCGCCTCATCAGGCGTGCGCGGCCACGCCTCCGGTTCGAATTTGGGCCATACCAGCAGCTCCGGGAAGGGGATGGCGGTGGGGTCGGGGGCTGCGGTGGGTGTGGCGGGCATCGGCGTCGGGGTCTGCGTCGGAATCACCACCTCCTGAATCTCGTCCAGGTCGACGACTTCCGCCTCGGGCTCCACTGCGACCTCTTCAGGCTCCGCTGCGTCGTTGCCGCAGGCGGCCGTCACCAGGACCGCCACCACCAACAGAGCCCACATTCGGCGAATCACACCCGAACACTATCCTGGGGCGCCCATGCTCCCTGCCGACGTCAAGCCCATATCGGTTGACGATCACGTCATCGAGCCGCCTCACCTGTGGCAGAGCCGCCTGCCTGCGGCTTACCGAGATCGCGGCCCTCGAGTCGTCGAGCTGGAAAACGGCACCGAGGCGTGGCTGTACGAAGACCAGGTGGTCCAAACGGTGCGGGGCAACACCCGCACCCTCCCGGGATTCGACGACGACCCGCTGGGCGTGGCCCGGTTCAGCGAGATGCGCCCCGGTTGCTACGACCCTTCGGCTCGCCTGGATGACATGGACCTCGACGGCATCTGGGCCCAGGTAAACTTCCCCGACTTCAGCCGTTTCGCCGGCCACCGATTCATGGTCAGCCACGACTTCGAACTCGCCGCGCTGTGCGTGCGGGCCTACAACGACTTCATCCTGGAGGAGTGGTGTGCCACCGACCCCCAGCGGCTCATCCCCCTGGTTGTGGTGCCGCTGTGGGATCCGGCGGCCGCCGGCGAGGAAGTGCGGCGCACCGCCGCCATGGGCGCCCGGGCGGTGGCCTTCTCTGAGAATCCCACCTCACTGGGCCTGCCGTCGGTGTTCACCGACCACTGGGAGCCGCTGTGGGCCGCGGTGGCCGAGACCGGACTAGTGGTGTGCTTGCACATCGGTTCGTCGTCCAAGCTCATCAAGTCGTCCGACGATGCCCCTCCGTGCCTCGTTCTGCCCTACGTGGGCGCCAACTCCATGATCGCCTGCTCTGACTGGCTGTTCTCCGGCGTTTTGGACCGCCATCGATCTATTCAGGTCGCCTTCTCCGAGGGCGGGGCTGGCTGGGCGCCCTACCTGTTGGAACAGTCCAGCGACGTGTTCGACAACTTCCGAGTGCAGCTCCCCGCCGAGCGACCCCCTCGAGAGACCTTCGCCGAGCACATGACGGTGTGCATGCTGCGCGACGACACCGCCATCGCCGCCCTCGACGCGATCGGCGAGGACAACATCACCTGGGAGTCCGACTATCCCCACGAGTCCACCCTGTTCCCCAACAGCATGGAGTCCCTCAAACACACCACCGCTCCTATGGCCGAAGACGTTGCCCGCAAATTCGCCGAGACCAACGCCCGGCGGTTGTTCAAGATTTAGACGTTCTCGTCCTTGTCGTACCCGAACTTCTCCATCGAGGCTTCGAACGCCGCCTGCGTGGAGTAAACCGTCACGCGGTCGAACTGCCGTTGGATGTTTCGGTCGGTCACGTCGGCGTGTACGTCCACTGCCATCTTGGCCAGTCCCACCGCTTCAGTGGGCAGCGACATCAGGTGCCGGCAGAACGCGTACACCTCGTCCATCAGCGATTCCGCCGGGAACACCTCGTGTACCAGCCCGATCGACTTGGCCTGCTCCGCATCCACCTCCATGGTGGCCATGGCCATCCACTTGGCCCAGCTCGGGCCAATGAGCCGGGTCAGCCTGCTGGTGCCCCCGCTGCCGGCGATGCCTCCCAGCTTCACTTCCGGCAGCAGGAACGACGCCTCGGGGGTGCAGAACCGGAAGTCCACCGACCCGGCCATCTCCACCCCGGCCCCCAAACACCGCGCTTGGATGGCCATGATCACCGGCTTTTCCACCGCCTCCATCTCGTCATACAGCAGATGGTGGCTGCGGTAGTCCCGGCGAAAGTTCCAGCCGGGGTGCTGATGCATGGTCTCGGGGTCGCCGGGCCGGTTGCCCGCCGGGCTGGAGATGTCTTGTCCGGCGGTGAAATAGCGGCCCTTGGCCGTGATCACCAGGCATTTCAGGTCGTCGCGGTCGCCCAGCGCCAGCACGGCCTCCCATAGAGCCGCGGTCATGTCGTGGCTGATGGCGTTCAGCTTGTCGGGCCGGTCTAGGGTGACCGTGATGATCCCGTCGTCTACATCGATGACGGCGTTGTGATGTCCTTTGAGCTCTCCTGCCACCTAGCCAGCTTCGCGCAGGCGGGTGGTGCGGTGCACCGGGTCGGTGTCGATCTTGGGGATCACGTGCTCGCCCATGAGCTGGATCATCTTGAGGTCGTCGGCCCGTTCAGCCGAGCCCAATCCGAACACCAGTTGGTCGGCGCCCGCGTCGGCCCACGCCTGGGCGCCCTTGAGCGCCTGGTCGGGGTTGCCCATCACCGCGCCCGGCTGGCCGATCATCGCCTGGGCCTCCTCGATGGGGGGCATAGGGATGGTCTGGGGCCATGGCGGCACCCACTCGGGGCGG
>JAJEDQ010000222.1 GCA_022821445.1 Acidimicrobiia bacterium
TCCGCTGAGATGGCGTGGGGCGACAGCCGCTCATCGAGGCGCTCTTGCACCTTCAGGCGCAGCTCCGCGTCAGCGGCCAACCTCCACGGCCGGGGCCTCCTCGCCCGGGCGCCGGCGCCGGCCTGCGCCCGCCGGGCGCAACAGCCGCCGCCCCCGCAGCGCCTCTTCTCCCGCCACACCGTCGCCCGGTCCCTGCCCAACCGCGCCGCGATCTCCGCGTCTCCGAGCCCCTCCGAGGACAACACCTCACCCCAGACGCGCTCCTGCGAGCAAACACGCCGTGCCATACCGGACACCTCCACCGGCCGGTCGCTGACTCTTACAACCGGCCATCACGGCCGATCCGTCGCGACCACCGGTGGAGTTAACCGTCGTTTACAGTCAGGGTCTTTCATGAGAAAGAACCGTTCAACTGCTCCTTCAGCGTCGTCATTGAAAGTCGGCTCGCTCATGGCAACTCTAGGAATTGGGCCCACTCGTTCATCAGCTTGCGGCGCTTGACGTATGCGTCACCTCGGATGTAGGCCTGCTGCACTGCATCGCCCAAGCCGTGGGCTAGCGCGGCCTCGGCGACAGCCCAGGGCGTGTCAGTTTGCTCCAGAGCCCACGTCCGGAAGCTGGCCCGGAACCCGTGGACGGTGGCCCGTTCGGCGAGACCGACATCGCGCAGGACCTTCGTCAGCGTCATGTCGCTGAGAGGCCTGCCGGGCTTGAGCGGCGACGGGAATACGAGATCGGAGCCGTCATGCAGGCTCTTGGCCTGTTGCAGAACTTCGAGGGCGTCATCAGGCAGCGGCACCCGATGCTCGCTTGCGGCTTTCATTCGAGTCGCTGGAATCCGCCACTCGCAATCAGAGAAGTCAATCTCGTCCCATACCGCGTTTCGAGCCTCGCCGGATCGGGCTGCCGTAAACACGACATACCGCAGACACAACTTGGCGGCCTCCGACGCTCCGGACTGGTCCACGACGGCGAGGGCCTTGGAAACATCTTGGTAGGGGAGGGATCGGAAGTGAGACTGCACCCTCGGCATTGGCGGTAGGGCGCCGTCGATCACTTCGCCGGCGACGTTGAAGGTGACGTAGCCGTGGGCCTGGCACCAGCGGAATGCGGTGCGGATTCTCTGGCGGACTTTGCGGGCCGCTTCGGGACGGGTGGTCCAGATCGGTTCTACGCAGCGGAGCACGTCGGACTGGGTGATGCGGTCCACTCTCATGTCTCCGATCACCGGGAAGACATGATTCTCCAGAGATGCCCACCAGAGCTTGGCGTGGCGGTCGCTTCGCCACCGCGGCCGATTGGCGTCGTACACCGCCTGTGCAGCCACACGGAAAGTGTGGGGTGTCGGCACGACGCTTCTCGGCAAGCGGGTTGCGCCCGTCGGCGACCGCAGCCCGGTACTCGGTGGCCTTACGCCGAGCGTCGGCCAACGCCACATCTGGCCAGCCTCCCAGGCCGATGTCGCGGCGTCTTCCGTCAACGGTGATTCGAAGCACCCAGGATTTCGACCCGGCAGAGGTCACTCGCTAGAACAATCCTTGGCCATCTTGGTGCTTGCCTGGTCCTGCTGCTTTGACTTTGGCGGCGGTGAGGCTCGGCATCCTGTCCCCCAATCTGTCCCACACCACGAGCGGGATTCCGTGAGCATGAGTGGGGACAGTATAACGTTCCCAAATGACAAATACCCCTGCTACGCTGGGAGTTTAGGGAACAAACGGGACCGTTTGGGAACAACGGCAAACTGTTGGAAGCACCCCGTACGGGATTCGAACCCGTGTTACCAGATTGAGAATCTGGCGTCCTAGGCCTCTAGACGAACGGGGCAGGAACGCCGCAGTGTACCGGCTCGGACTGGTTTTGGGCGATCCGAAAAACTACGGGCGGGCTTGGTAGATGATGTTGGCGTTGGTCTCGGTGACCCTCTCGAAGCTGGAGTATCCCGCGGCGGTGAAGACCTCTCGCATGGCGGCTTCGCCGGCTTGTGCGCCCATTCCCAGACCGACCGGCTGGGCCAGAGAACACGGGACTCAAAACACCGCCGACGCCCCGTATGACGTGGCCGCCATGGGGTTCTCGGTGAGGTTGCGGACGTGGCCGTCGAGTGCGAAGGGCTCCACCATGAGCACCGAGCCGCCCTCGGCCAGCTGGCTGCGGGCGTGGGCGGCGATGCCCACCGGATCGCCCATGTCGTGGAGGCAGTCGAAGAAGAAGATCACGTCGTAGGCGCCCTGGTAGCCCTTGGAGTCGGCCACTTCGAACGAGGCGTTGGGGAGCCCGGCGTTGGCGGCAAGCTCGGTTGCCTGGTCGATGGACGGGCCGTGGAAGTCGAACCCGGTGAAGTGCGACTCGGGGTAGGCCGAGGCCAGGATCTGCACCGAATCGCCGCAGCCGCAGCCCACATCGGCGGCGGTGGCCCCGGCCTTGAGCAGTTCGTCGATGCCATCGGCGGCGGGAATCCACTCGTTGGCCAGGTACATCTCGTACTGGGGGCGGAAGAACCGGGCGGTGGAGGTGAACAGACAGGGGTGGTGGTCACCCCATGCCATACCGCCATCACCCCGGAAGGCTTCAAGGATGCCGTCCATGTCGGCGAACATCGCCCGGAACATGCCGATGCCTCCGGCCAAGAAAGCGGGGCTTACCTCCCAGGCCAGCACCGCGGCCGCCTCGTCGGTCAACCGGAAGGTGACGTCGTCGTCGCTCCGGCCGTCGATCTCCACCAACTCGACGGCTGCCTGCTGGCGCAGCCACTCGGTGACCAGGCGGGGATGGCAGCCGACGGCGTCGGCCAGAGCTTCCGCAGTCATCTGCCCCGCCCCCGCCATGGCCTGATACAGGCCCAGCTCGTCGCCGAGATGGACCATGGCCATGGTGGTGGCCCCGGCCATGTGGGTGGCGACCTCGCCGGCTATCTCGGTTACCCGATCAACGTCGATGTCCATGTCAGTTCCTTCGCAGTGATGTACCGGCTGGAACCCTAGGCGGTTGCGCTACGTGGAGTAGCGCCCGGTAGTGCGGCGCTTCCAGCCGGCGGCGGCAATGTTGCCGCCGTCCAGGTGGATGGTGGCGCCGGTCACGAATCGGGACATGTCTCCGGCCAAATACACGATCGCGGCGGCGCAGTCGTGAACCGAGCCGCCCTCCAGCCACGGCTGGGGGGCCAACTGGGATCTCTCGTCGGTGCTCTCGTCGCCGAGCATGCGCTCGCCCTCGGTGGGGATCACATCGGGGGCGATGCAGTTGACCCGGATGCCCGCCGGCGCCAGCTCCAACGACAGGCTCATGGTCAGGTTGGCCTGGGCCGCCTTCATGGCCGAATAGATGGAGAAGCCGGGACCGGCCCGATGGGCCTCGATGGAGGTGACGTTGATGATCGACCCACCCTCGCTCATCAGGGGAATGCACCCTCGGATGAACCCGGTGACCTGGGTGAAGTTCTCGGCGATGAGCGCAGCCTCGCCCTTGTGGCTGATATCGGCGAACGGCGAGTTGAACGTGCCACCGGCATTGTTCACCAGCACGTCCACCCGGTCAAAGGCCTCGGCTACTTCGGCCAGCCAGGCATCCCGGGGCTCGGGATGGCGGACGTCGAACAGCCCGGTAAGGCAGCGGCGTCCCAGCGCTTCCACTGCGGCGGCGGTGCGGGCCATATCGTCGGCCTCCCGGTCGCAGATGGCCAGATCGGCGCCGAATCGAGCCAGTGCCACCGCGGTGGCCGCTCCGATCCCCCGTGCGCCGCCGGTGACGATGGCCACCTTTTTAGTGAGCAGCACACTGGACGGATCCAACACGTTGTCATCGCTCCAAATGGGAGGCTTATCGCTCTCGAGGCCGCCCAACGTCCACTCCCAATCGGTCATACTCCCACCCCCACTGCGGAGCCGATTCCGAATGTGACCCCTGCGGCCACAGCGACAAAGAGTAGGTGGCGCAGCGCGCCTCGCAGGACCGACCGGCTGGTGGCTAGCGCCAGCGCACCGCCCACCAGCACTGCGCCGAACGCCCCGAGGATGACCGAGGCCACGATGGCACCATTGCCGCCCCCGAAGAACCAAGGCAGCAGCGGCAAGAGGGCGCCAAGAGCAAAGGACACGAATGAGGACATCGCCGCAAAAAGCGGGTTGCCCAACTCGTTGGGATCGATGCCCATCTCTTCTCGTGCGTGAACCTCCAAAGCCTTCTCAGGGTCATCCATGATGTTGGAGGCCATCTCCCGGGCCGTGTCGGCATCCACCCCTCGGGATTCGTAGATTTCGGCCAGCTCCTCAACCTCGTGCTGTGGGTTGCGGGTGTGCTCTTGTCGCTCCATTTCCAGCTCCCGCTCCAGCAGCTCCCTTTGGGCCTGCATGGACAGGTATTCTCCGGCACCCATCGAGATCGCCCCCCCTATGAGACCTGCGATCCCGACCAACTGCACGAGCCCTTGTCCTGACGTTCCCCCGGCCACGCCCAAGATCAGGGCCACGTTGGACACCAGGCCGTCGCTCACCCCGAACACCGCTGCCCGGTACCCGCCCCGGGTCACATTGCGGTGGTGCCCCTCACCGAGATGCCCCGAGCCGCTGGGCTTTCTTGCAAACACAACCTCAACCTACCGCCCATTTACCATGCTTCGGCGGAGGAACGGGGTCACACCAGGCCGCGGGGGCCCAGCACCACCTGCTCGTCGCCGTCGGCCCGCACAACCCAATTTTCGCCCCGGCGGAAGACTTCAGCGTCGGGCGCAGTCAGGTCGTCTCCCGCCCGGACCCAGCTCGCTGCTTGGCTCATCGCCACTTCCACCAATCCTGCCCGACCTGCGGCCAGGGTCTCGGCGGCCGCCCGACAGGCGATCAAGCCAGCCACCGGATCGGCGGCAGCGTCACTCATGAACCACGGCAGTCCGCCGGCCGGGTCCGGCAGCCATAGTCCCCCGCTCACTGCGGCATCGTCACCGAATCCAGGTCGGTCGTTGCCATAGCCGGTGATCGATACCCACACCAGCCCGGCGCTTTCGGCCACCTCCAGTGGTTCGATACCCCAGTTGGCCCACACTCGGGGTCGCAAACCATCGACCACCACGGCCGACCCTCGGCACAGATCCTGGAACCGGCGGCGTCCGTCCTCGGACCCCAGGTCGATGACCGTTTCCTCCTTGCCCTGGTTCATCCGCTCGTAGAACACCGGCGAGCCATATCGGGCGCCGTCGGGGCGGCCGGGCGCCTCTACTTTGACCACCTCGAATCCGAAGCCGCCCAACAGGGACGCGCACAGTGGCCCGGCCCACAGCGAGCTCACGTCCAGCACCTTCTTGCGGCCTGAATCCGCCGATCCGACACCAGTGAACAAACAGGGCTCGGCTGGGGGCGCTGGACGGACTGCCTCACCCACCGCCAAACCCAGCCATTCGGCCCGCTCCAACAATTCGGCCACCGGCTTATCCCGCACTCCCGCCGCGACTGCCGACCACACATCGCCCCCGCCCAGATCGCCGATCTCCAGCCAGGCGGGAACCGCTTCGGCGTCGGTGGTGCGGGCCAGCGATACCGCCAACACGCCGTCGGCCGCCGCCGCCATGCGGCATGCGCCCCCCACCGATACCGAACCCCTTCGACCACGGCCCACGAGTGCCGCCCGCTCTCCCAGAAAACCGGCGGCGTCGCTCCTCAGCGGCTGACCGCGCAACGTGGAGATGTCGCTCACCACGCCGTCGAGCCGTTCCACCCAACGCCCAGAAGCCACCGCCGGAGGCCCGTGCTCGGGTCCGCTCAGGCCCATCAGGCCCGACTCGGCCCAAACCAGCGCCGGATGGCGGCTGCTCAAGGTTGAATCCATCACAACGCAGTTTGTACCTGTTGAGTCTGACGGGAAAAGATTGGTGGACATCTTTCAGGAGGTAGGGATGGACCTGAAACCGGGTAGCCGCCTCAAGAGTTCGGTATGCGATACCGAACTCATCGTGGTCAAGGCACCGAGCGGCGACGTGGACATCACTTGTGGCGGCGCACCGATGGCCGATCCGGCCGACGCGGAGCGCAATGGCGAGGTTGCCGCCAGCGCTGCCGAAGGCACTGCGCTGGGCAAGCGCTATGTGAACGAAGACGAGTCCCTCGAGGTTTTGTGCACCAAACCGGGAGACGGCTCTTTGGCGCTGGGAGGCACGACCCTCAGCCTGAAAGAGGCCAAGCCCCTCCCCGCCTCCGACTAGTCAGGCCATAGCGCTGCCAGCAGGATCGTCAGTCGGGATGGACCCATCACCCTCATGGCCATCTTGATGCACGACGTAGGTCACTGGCTCGAGAAGGCACGATAAATCCATGAATCTGATGATGCTGCTGGAGATGGCGTCCAGCGGGTTCGGCGACCGCACCGCGGTCGGGTCCCAAGGGCGGGGTCTTACCTACGAACAGCTATTCCAGCGGGCCGGGGCCACCGCCGTGCGCTTCCGCGAGGCGGGAATCGACCGGGTGAGCATGGTGGACGTGAGCAGCGAGGCCCTGCCCATCGCCCTGTTCGGCTCGGCCTGGGCCGGCGTGCCGTTCGTCCCCCTCAACTACCGGCTGACCAGGCCCGAGTTGCGCCATCTGGCCGCCGAGGTTGCTCCGTCAGTGACGGTGTGCAACAACGAGGCCCTCGCCGCCATCGGCGACCTCGACGGCGTGAAGGCCGTTGTGCGCCCTGACTTCTTGGCCCAGTGGGCCGAGGGAAGCGCGCCGGACAGCGATTGGAATGTGGACCCCGAGGAAATCGCCATCCTCCTCTACACCAGCGGCACCACCGGCGCCCCCAAGGCCGCCGTGCTGCGCCACCGGCATCTGGTGTCGTACATCATCGGTTCGGTGGAGTTCATGGGGGCGGCCGAGGACGAGGCCACCCTGGTGTCGGTGCCGCCCTACCACGTGGCCGGCATGGCCGCGATCTTGAGCTCGGTGTACGCCGGGCGCCGCATCGTGCAACTCCCGAACTTCGACCCCGCCGACTGGGTGAACCTGGTGCGGGCCGAGGGGGTGACCCACGCAATGGTGGTTCCCACCATGCTGGCCCGCATCGTGGACCACTTGGAAGAGGTCGGCGGCGGGCTCCCCACGCTGCGGGCCCTCTCCTATGGCGGCGGCAAGATGCCCGCCCCGGTCATCGCCCGAGCCCTGGACGTGCTGCCCGAGGCCAACTTCGTGAACGCCTACGGCCTAAC
>JAJEDQ010000063.1 GCA_022821445.1 Acidimicrobiia bacterium
CCATCCGGGATCGCCTCGCCCAAGTGCGCAGCCTGGGATATGCCTGGGTCTACGAGGAGTTCGTGGAAGACCTGAACTCGGTGGCCGCCCCCGTGCTCAGCGAGGACGGCCATCCGCTGGCCGCCCTCCACATCAGGGCCCTGCGTACCGCTTCCCCGACCCCGACCTGGCTCACGACCACGGATTGGCCGTTGTCGCCGCGGCCAACCGCCTCGCCTCCCAGCTCAGCGCCTGACCGGCGCTGCCCCTGAGCCTTAGGCCCGGCGGCGCTTGATCTCCTCGGTGATGGCGGGAATGACCTCGTGGAGGTCGGCGATCACCGCCCAGTCGGCCTTCACCACCATGTTGGCCTCGGGGTCGATGTTGATGGCCAGGATGTGCTTGCTGGCCTTGGCTCCCACCCAGTGCTGGATGGCCCCCGAGATGCCCGAGGCGATGTAGATCTCGGGGGTGATGCGGGTGCCGGTCTGGCCCACCTGGTCGGAGTGGGGCCGCCAGCCGTTGTTGGTCACCGCCCGGCTGCATCCCACCCGGCCGCCCAGCATGGCCGCCAGCTCCTCCAGGGGGGCGAACGCCTCGGGCGATCCCACCCCCCGGCCGCCGCCGATCACCACCGGAGCGGTCGACAGGGTGACACCGGCTTCCAGCACCACCCGGTCTTTGACCACGGTGCGAGCCAGCGACGGGTCCAGGTCGACTTCTACCGCCTGGGCAACAGCTTCGACTGCCGCCTCGGCTTGCTCGGCGGCCAGCGTGTGCAGGCCGCAGGTCAGCAGGGGCCGCTCGGAAACCAACCGGGCGTCCTCCAGCAGCGAACCGCCCCACTGCTGGCGGGTCATGGTCCACTCCCCCACTGCGCTGTCGGCTTGGACGTCGAGGCAGTTGGCCACCATGGGCAGATCGAGTCTTGCGGCCACTTGGGCCATGACCTCGTTGCCCCGCTCGCTGCCTCCGGCCAGCACTGCCCCCGGATTGAGCTGTCGAATCATCTCGGCTGCGGCCTCGCCCCAGGCCTCGGGGCCGAAGTCGCTCAGCACGTCGTGGACGGCGGTGTACACCGCCTCCGCCCCGAAGGCCCCAGCCTCGGCCACCAACTCGACGTCGTCGGCGCCGACCAGCGCGGCATGCAGCGGCACTCCCATTTGGGCGGCCAGCCCCCGCCCGAAGGTCAGCGCCTCCCGGGCGGCCTCGTCCATGGCGCCCCGATCGTGCTCCAACACCACGAGCAGCATCACACCACTCCCAGTTCTTCCAACACGTCCACCACAACCGGAGCCGCCTCGGGGCCATTCCCCAAGATCACCGTCTCGGTGACCGTCTCCCTCGGCCGGTGCAATCGCACCAGCGACTGCCCGCCGGGTTCGGCATCGGAGGCCTGCTCGGAGACTTCCAGTTTCTTGGACGCCAGCCGACCCCGCATGGTGGGGTACCGAGGCAGGTTGATGCCCTCTTTGACCCCAACGGCGGCTGGCATGGGCAGCTCGTACACCTCGAAGCCGCCGTCGATCTCCCTTCGGGCCCGAACCACGCCGTCGCCAGCGTCGGTATCCACTTCGATGCCCTTGATGCCGTTGACGATGGGTCGGCCCAGCGCGTAGGCCACCCGCACGCCCACCTGGAAACCCCCGGAGTCGGCCGACTCGTTGCCGAACACCAACAGGTCGAAGGGGCCGCCAGCCGCCTCCAAACCCTGGATGGCTTCGGTGAGCGCAGCCGCGGTGCGCTGGGGATCCCAGGCCGAGCCGTCGGTGGCTACCAGCACACCGTGATGGGTCCCAACCGATGCCGCATAGCGAAGCTGATCGGCCGCCTCGGGCGGTCCCAGCGTCAGCACGGTCACCTCGCCGCCGTGGCGCTCGGTGAGCTGCACCGCCTCCTCCACCCCGCACTCCTCGTGGGGGCTGGTGGCGAATCCCAGGTGGGCGGCGTCCACCGCCAGCCCATCGTCGGTCACGTTGATCTTGGCCCCCGGGGCCGGCACCCGCTTGACGCAGCACAAGATCCTCATGGCCAATTCGCTTCCTCAGCCCCTCAAACGAGTGTCTTCGGGGTCGAACACCGCGCCGGTGCTGGCCACCTTCACCGGGAAGAGTTCGTTCATATACATCACCTGGAGATCGGTGCCGGGCTGGGCCAGCTCGGCCGGGAGATAGGCCATCAGCAGGTGCTTGCCCACCGACGGGCCCGGCCCCGCGGTGGTCACCCGCGACACCCGCCCGTGGGAGTCGGTGATCCGCTGGCCGTTCTGGGTCAGGATGGGCTCGTTGCCCCCCTGCATGTAGCGCTTGCGCCCCTGGCCGTCGGTCAGGTCTTCCACCGTGAGCACGCACATCGACACTTCGGGGTCGCCGGCTTCTCGGGCGGCCAGGTAGGGCTCTTTGCCGATGAAAGGCGCGGCCTTCACCTTGGGCCGGGCCAGGCCGGCCTCCAGCGGGTTGTACTCGCTCTCCAGCTCGGCCCCCATGAGCCGGTAGCCCTTCTCCAGGCGTCCGGAGGTGCCGTACACCCCGCCGCCGGTGGGGCGCAGCCCGTAGTCGGCGCCCACCGCCATGAGCGTGTCCCACAGCACTGGGCCGTCGTCCCAGGCAGCGTAGATCTCCCAGCCGGTGTCGCCCACATAGGAGATGCGGAACAGTGTGGCCTCAATGGTGCGGCCCCCGCAGTTCAGCTCCACGTCCACCAGCGAGCCGTAGGGCGACCCGGCCTGGCTGAGGTCTTGGCTGGTCAGCGCGCCGATCACACTGGGGGCGTTGGGCCCCCACACCCCGAGGGTGGTGATCTGGTCGGTGATGTTGGCGAAGCTCACCGAGCCGTCGACAGGCAGGTGGCGGCGGGTCCAGAACTCGTCGCGGCCGCCGTCGAACACGCCGGTCACGATGCGCACCCGCTCGTCGCCCATCCGCATCATGGTCAGGTCGGAGTGGAATCCGCCGTCGGGGGTCAGCCACGGGGTGTAGATGGAGCGGCCCACCGGCACGTCTATTTTGTTGACGGCCAAGTAGTCGGCGTAGGCCACCGCGCCCGGCCCGGTCAGCTCGAAGATCTGGAAGGCGCTGAGGTCCACCATCCCGCAGTTCTCCCGCAGATTGAGGTGCTCGGCCACGGTGATGGGGCTCCACCACCGGGCGTCCCATTCCACCTCGCGGCCCTCCACGTCGTAGCGGTCCACCAGATCGGCGTTCGACTCGAACCACTGGGGCCGCTCCCAGGTGCGGGCCTGGAAGAACTCGGCTCTCAGCTCCTGTTGGCGGGAGAAGTAGGGGCTCACCCGCAGGTTGCGGCGGCTCTCCCACTGCTCTTGGGGATGGACGATGCCGTAGGTCTTGTTGAAGTGCTCCGCGGCCCGATCCCAGATGTGGTCGTCGCCCCGCTCCTCGGGATAGAAGCGGGACACGTCCGCGCCGTGGACGTCGATCACCCGGGGATAGCCGAAGGTCATCCACTCGGCCACCACCTGGGCCATGCCCGGCCCCTCCTTGACCCAGATGGCCGCGGCCGACCACAGGTTGCGGACCTCGGGCAGCTCCCCCAGGCACGGCATGGCGTCGGGGGTGAGCGACAGCAGGCCGTTGATGGCGTACTTGATCTCGGCGTCGCCCAGCATGTCCATGAGGTCGATGGCCTGCTCCATCTGGAGGTCGAAGTCATCGGGGGTGAACGGCATCTCGGTGGGCGACAGGGCGGCTTCCTCGTTGGAGGGAATGTCGTCGGGGTGGTGGAAGATGGGCCGGTGGGCGTACGACCCCACCTCCATGGAGCCGGCCGACTGGCGCTCGTAGCAGAAGGTGTCCATGTCCCGCACGATGGGGTAGCCGATCTCGTTGTTGGTCTCGGCCAGGATGTCGAGCGGGCCGACGTCGGCCATCTGATGCACGGCCGGCACCAGCGGGATGTAGGCGTCGGCCATATTGGCCACCCGGTTCGACCACACGCCGCAGGCAATCACCACGTACTCGGTCTCGATGGTGCCCTTGTCGGTGACCACCGCCTTGACGGTGCGGTCGCCGGGATTGGGACCGTCTTCGGTGATGATGTCGAGCACCTCGGTGTTGGCCGCAACATGGCAGCCTCCGTTCACCGCCACGTTGCGCATCTGGGTCCCGGTCTCCAGCGAATCGACCACCGAGACCGTGGGGCAGTAGAAGCCCTCCAACACGATGTCGGTGTTCACGAACGGCACCAGCTCCTTGACCTCCTCAGGGGTCAGCAGGTGGGCCTCGATGCCCCAAGCGGTGGCCGAGGTCATGCGCCGCTTGAGCTCGTCGACGCGCTCTTGGGTGCGGGCCACCTCGATGCCCCCGGAGTCCACCGACAGCCCCAGATCTCGGTATTGGTTGGCGCTCTGCTCCCCCAGCAGGCACATCTCCTTGTTGTGGTCCACCGGGAAAATGAAGTTGGAGGCGTGGCCGGTGGATCCTCCGGGGTTGGGCAATGGG
>JAJEDQ010000160.1 GCA_022821445.1 Acidimicrobiia bacterium
TGCCGGTGCTGCTTGTGGGCGCGCATATTGCCGGTGCCGCCCTACTGTGGATAGTCACCGTGTTCTTCTGGTTTAACGCAAGGGGCCCGCTGGAGCGGGTCGAGGGCGACATTGCCCAGGCGGTGCCGGCATGAGTCCGCCCGCCCCTGTCGAAGTCGCCCCTGCCGCCATGGCGCCCGCTGCGCCCGTCGAGATCGCCCCATCGGAGGTGAGGGAGACCACCGATGACACCGACGTGCGGCCCGACCGGCCGTGGAAGGTGATCGTGTGGAACGACCCCATCAACCTGATGTCGTATGTGACTTTCGTGTTCCAGAAGCTGTTCGGCTACAGCAAGGAGAAGGCCACCCAGCTGATGCTCGACGTCCACTACAAGGGGCGGGCCGTGGTGTCGGACGGCCCCAAGGAGAAGGCGGAGATGGACGTCTTTCGCCTGCATGAGTACGGCCTGTGGGCCACCATGGAGCACGACAGCTGATGGGCCAATTGTCTGTGCCTACGCTGAGGGAAGGGACCTGATGGCACCGCTACAGCCGGTGGTGCCCAACGGCGACGGCACGTACTCGCTCAACCTGCGAGAAGAGGAGCGGGCGCTGATCGCCGCCATCGTTCCCGATCTGCGGTCGCTGCTGGCCGACGACCCCAACGACGAGATGCTCACTCGGTTGTTTCCCACTGCCCGGCCCGACGATGCCGAGGCCGAGGCCGAGTACCGGGACATGGTGCGAGACGAGCTGGCGTCCAAGCGCCTGGCCCGCTTGGACATCGTGGCCGAGCTGTCCGAGGCCACGGTGTTGGAACAAGAGCAGTTGGCCGCGTGGATGGGGGCGGTAAACGACATCCGGCTGGTGCTGGGCACTCGCTTGGAGGTCACCGAAGACGATGAGTTTGAAGAAACCGACGAGGCCGACGCCGAATCGGTGGCCCGATCGGCCTACTGGTACCTGGGTTGGCTGCTAGAGCACCTGGTGGAGGCGTCGGCCTCCGAGCTGTAGCCGGCTACTCCTCTTCGGCCCGGGGCGCCGGTTCGCCCTGGCCGGCTCGGGCGATCTCGGAGAGGGAGGCCATGGCGTTGGTGAGGCCGCTGGTGTCGAGGGGCAAGAAGATCTTGGTGGCGTTGCCGTCGGCCACGCTCTTCAGCGCTTCCAGGTAGCGGATGGCGATGAGGTCGGGGGTGGGGTCGCCGGTGTGGATGGCACCGAAAATCAGCTCGATGGCGTTGGCCTCACCGGAGGCCACGGTCTCGAACTGATAGCGCTCTGCATCGGCCACTCGCATGAGGGCCTCGGCCTCACCCTCGGCCTCGAGGATCTGGCTCTGCTTGAGACCTTCGGAACGCAAAATGGCTGAGCGCTTGTCGCCCTCGGCCTCGGTAACGATGGCCCGGCGGTCGCGCTCGGCCTTCATCTGGCGGTGCATAGCCTCGGTGACATCGGGGGGCGGCTCGATGCGCTGGATCTCTACTCGCACCACCCGGGTCCCCCACTTGTCGGTGGCATCGTCGAGGATCTGGCGCAGCTTGCCGTTGATCAGCTCCCGAGAAGTGAGGGCGGCGTCGAGATCCAGATCGCCCACCACGTTACGCAGGTTGGTCTGAGCCAGCTTGGTAACGGCCAACTGGAAGTTGCCCACGTTGTACTTGAGCTTCACCGGATCGGTGGCCTCGAAGAAGATCACCGCGTCCACCGTCACCACAACGTTGTCCTTGGTGATGACCTCCTGGGGAGGCACATCGATAACCCGCTCCCGCATATCCACCTTGCTGATGCGCTGCACGAACGGGAGGATCCACCGCAAGCCGGAGTCCACCGTACGCTGGTAACGGCCCAGCATCTCGATGAGGCCCCGCTCATAGGGGCGGATGATGCGGATTCCCAGCGCGGCGATCAGGATGAGCGCTAACGCGATGATGATGAATAGGGCGACTACGGCTTCCATAACTGCTACCTAGCTTTCTGTGTTCTCTGTGGGTTGATCTTGGGGGACGGGGACCACCACCAGACGGGTGCCGTCGATTTCGGCGACCATGACACGGGTGTCAACTTCGATGGTCTCGGCGGCGGAGGCCCGCCATTCCTCGCCCCCGATCCTCACCATGCCGGTCATGGCGTCTTCGTCCACCCGCTCGATGATCTTGCCGTGGGCGTCGATGAGCCGGCTGGCCCCCACGCGGGGCTGCTCAACGTCGTTCTGGCGGCGGACAAATCGGCGCAGGTAGACGAAGCTGACCACGGTGGCCACAAAGAAGGCCAGCCACTGCCACAGGATGTGGACGTCCACCCAGGCCAAAACCGCGGCCGCGGCCGCGCCGATGGCGAAGGGGAGCAAGAAGAACCCGGCGGTGAACACCTCGGCCAGCGAGAAGACCACCGCAGAGCACGTCCACAGCCAGCGCCAGACCTCGTTCTCCACTCCATGCTCCTTTCACGGTCTAGGTCATGGTATCTGTTTTTCGATGCGGTTCCGCCAAGGAGGGCTGCTATCGTGAATCGGCCCTTGCGGGTCAAGAGCCCCCATCGTCCAGCGGCCTAGGACGCCGCCCTTTCAAGGCGGTAACACGGGTTCGAATCCCGTTGGGGGTGCAAATTATGCTTCAACCCAGGGT
>JAJEDQ010000157.1 GCA_022821445.1 Acidimicrobiia bacterium
CGAGGCGGCACTGGGGCGCGCCGCGACATCCGCATCCTCGCCGACGGCCAGTTCACCGGCCGGGCCACCGATCGCTGCCGCCGCCCCCCACCGGGCATCTACGGCGGCTCTGCTGGCGCGGGCGGGGGCTGGGTTTTGAACAAGGGCACCCCCGATGAGCGAGCGCTGCCGGCCAAGGTCACTGCCTACCCGCTGCGAGCCGGGGACATGATCACCATGCTCACCTCAGCCGGCGGCGGCTTTGGCAACCCGTTCGAGCGCGACCCCGAGCTTGTCGCCGCCGACGTGCGAGACGGCCGAGTCTCGCCGGAGGCCGCTCGCCGGGATTACGGCGTGGAGGTCGACCCCGAGACCGGGGAGGTGGACCCGGCGGCCACCGCGGCTTTGAGAAGCCGATGACCCTCGCCCTGGGCATCGACGTCGGGGGGACGTTCACCGATGTGGTGATGATCGACCGCACCGACGGCAGCGCCTGCACCGCCAAAGTGCTCACCACCCCCGACGACCCCGCGGCCGGGGTGCTCGACGGGATTGAAGAGCTCTTGGCCGAGGCCGGGCACGATCCCCCCGAGGTGTCCCAAGTGGTCCACGCCACCACCCTGGCCACCAACCTGATCTTGGAGCGCAAGGGCAGCCCGGTGGCCTATGTCACCACGGCAGGATTCGGCGACATCTTGATCATCGGCAACGAGCGCAAGGGCGACGCCGAGAAGTACGACCTCTTCTACACCAAACAAGCCCCCATCGTCCCCCGACGCCGCACCGTGGACGTGGTGGAGCGGACAGGGGCTGACGGCTCGGTTGTGGTGCCGCTCGACATCGAGCAAGCCCGCTCGTCGCTGGCCGAACTGTTGGCCCGAGAGCCGGTGGAGGCCGTGGCGGTGTGCTTCCTCCACTCCTACGCCAACGGGGAGCACGAGCGCCAGGTGGCCGACATCATCGCCGAGCTGAACCCCGACCTCTACGTGGCGGTTTCCAGCGATGTGTGGCCCGAGTACCGAGAGCTGCCCCGGGCCTGCACCACGGTCATGTCGGCCTACGTGGGCCCCACCGTCACCCGCTACATCGCCCGACTGGACGACGAGCTGGCCCAACAAGGCATCGGGGCCCGATTGCAGATCATGGGCTCCTCTGGCGGCATCATCTCAGCGGCCACCGTGGCCCGTCGCCCGGTGCAGCTGGTGGAGTCGGGGCCGGCGGCCGGGGTGATGGCCGCGGCCCACATCGGCCGCCTCAGCGGCATCGACGATCTGATCTCCTTCGACATGGGCGGCACCACCGCCAAGGCCGGGCTGGTGCGGGGCGGCCAGGCCGCCATCGCCCACGAGTTCTATGTGGGGGGCACGGCATCGTCGGGTGTGAAGAAGATCAACACCGGCTATCCCATCAAGATCCCGGTGATCGATTTGGCCGAGGTGGGCGCAGGCGGCGGTTCGATCGCCTACCTCGACAGCGGCGGCGCGCTGCGGGTGGGGCCCGATTCCGCCGGAGCCGAGCCGGGACCGGCCTGCTACAACCGGGGCGGCACCCAGCCCACCGTGACCGACGCCGACCTGGTGCTGGGCTACCTCAACCCCGGCTTCTTCCTCGGGGGCCGCATGGCCATCCGGGCCGACCTGGCCCACGCCGCTGTGGCCGAACTGGCCGAACCGATGGGGCTGACCCCGGAAGAGGCCGCCGCCGGGGTGTACGAGGTGGTCAACGCCACCATGGCCGCCGCGGTGCGGGTGGTGACCCTGGAGCGGGGCATCGACCCCCGCGACTTCACCCTGCTGGCGTCGGGCGGGGCTGCCGGGGTGCATGTGGCCCGCCTGGCCGAGGAGTTCGGCATCACCGAGGTGGTGGTCCCGGCCAACCCCGGCGTGGGCTCGGCAGTGGGCCTGCTGGCCTCCGACGTGGTCTCCGACCATGTCCGCACAAAGGTGATCGACTCGGTTGGGGCCGATGCCGACGCTGTCGAGGCCATCTACTCCGAGCTGGAAGCGGTGGCCGTAGCGGAGATCGGTGCCGAGGGATTCTCCGCAGACGAGATCATTCTGGAGCGAGAGATCGACATCCGCTACCACCATCAAGCCCACGAGCTGACCGTCCCCCTCCATGGCTGCGACCTGGGCAAAGCGGCAAATGCCTTCAACCAGCTCTACGAACAGCTCTACGGCATCCGCCAGACCGACCCAGTGGAGTTCGTCAACTACCGGGTGCGAGTGATCGGCCCCGTGCCCAAGCCCGACTGGTCGACCGACCAAGTAGCCGCCCAACCGCCTGTGCCCCTCTCCTACCGCCCCACCTGGCTCAGCGGAAAAATGGCCGACACCCCCGTCTACCGCCGCCACACCCTCCTGCCCGGCCCCGCCATCGCCGGCCCCGCCATCATCGAAGAAGCCTCCTCCACCGTGGTCGTCCCCAAAAGCTGGACCGCCTCTACCGACCGCCACCGCAGCCTGGTGCTACGCCCCGACAGGTCTCGCTAGCTGCGAGACTCGTGCCCGACAGCAGAACCCGCTTCAGCCTGAGCGGCATAATCACGCTCTCGCTGCTGCCAGTATTCGTCGGCTTCCGCCAACAGTTTCTCGGCATCAGGACGCTTCATGAACTCATCATGCAGCTCCGATGCGGGTCGCAGACCCAGATCTCGGCGGCGGCGAAACAGACGCATCACCGCTGATGATAGCAGGGGCATCATGCCCCTCCGTGAGGCT
Source organism: Acidimicrobiia bacterium (assembly GCA_022821445.1). Taxonomy (GTDB): domain Bacteria; phylum Actinomycetota; class Acidimicrobiia; order Acidimicrobiales; family Bin134; genus Poriferisocius. The sequence continues at coordinate 2,700 of JAJEDQ010000157.1, forward strand.
GGGACCTGTCCATATTCGTAAGGTGGTCGCGGAATATCACGTCGGCTCGGCGGATCATTTTGAGCCTTCGCGTAATCGTGGGGCAGGGGGTGGTTGAGGGTTCCTTCATGTTCCCACATGTCTGCTGCCACTCACCAGCATGCACGGAACGAACCTCTCTGCCATCGGTCTGCATCTGCGCTCTCAGCGGCAATGCCAAACAGTTTCATGCCACACTTGAACACACTTTTTGATGGTAAATCAATATATATACGTAATAAAGAGTGAAATATACTGAAAAATCGCTAGTTCCAGCGTATGTGGAGGTGTTCGTGGCCGTGGAGCACCAGGGTGGGGCGATACACGGGGGCCGGCTTGTCGGGGTTGAGCTCCAGGGTGGGGAACCGCTGGACCAGGGCGTCGAGGGCGGCGATGGCCTCGGCTCGGGCCAGCGATGAGCCCAGGCAGTAGTAGGCCCCTAAGCCGAAGCCGTTGTGCTGGCTGGCGTCGCGGTTGAGGTCTAGCCGATCGGGCTCGGAGAACGCCTCGGGGTCGCGGTTGCAGGCCCCCAGCATCACCACGCATAGATCGCCCTCGGGGAAGGTCTGGCCGGCCACTTCCACGTCGGCGGCCAGCACCCGGTGGTTGAATACCTACGCCTCGTGCAGGATCGGGTTGTGGGTCTTGTGAACCGGGGCAGCCTCCCGCAGCTCGTGATAGTACGGGTACAGGTTCCCTCGGGTTTCCGGGTTGATGATGTCGGCGATTATCTGCTCAGGGTCGGCGCTCATAGTGAAGGCCAAGTAATATGCGCAAGGGGATCGCCCGCCGACTGGATGGCCTGCCAGACCTGGAGCGTGTCGGCGCTGCTACGACCCAATCGAGATGTCGATGGGTTCGACAGGCTGGATGCCAAGCTCAACGCACCCGTCGAGATAGACGTCGATTGAGAGGCGAAACTCCCGTTCGATCCCCTCCACATCAGTCGCCTCGGCATTTGCTATGGAGTAAGGGCCACTGTTGATGACCCTGGCGTGCAGAACCCTGGCCTCATTGTCGTACACCACTTCGCCGACGTAACCCTTGTACTCCAGCATCAGCCCTACCCTATTCGGTCGATAAACTTGGCGATGTCACGAACGGTGTCGCGCCTGGTCACCGGCCGGGGATGAGGCCTGTGGACCACAATCGACTCTGAACCTCTGACCAGCTGAACCCTGGATCCAGCCCGTTCAACCACAGCGACTTCCAGCGCTCCCAACAACGACTCGATCTCTGCCCAACGGATGTCCGTCGGCGTGGGCACGGTTCGCATTCGCTCCAGCGTTCGTCGGTGACGCCCTCTCATTACTCGAACTCCGAGCCATTCCTTCCCCTGCTCTGGTAAGCGTATCCTATAGTATCAGCATTACATAATTAATACTGAAATATAGTAATATTGCCTCTATTGGGTGGGCCAGTCGATCACCGGCTCAGAATCGCCTGCCGACTGGATGGCCGTCCAGACTCGATCGGGGGTGAGGGGGAGGTCGATGTGGCGGATTCCGAGGTCGCTGAGGGCGTCGATGACCGCGTTCTGCACTGCCGGGGTGGCGCCGATCGTGGCCGCCTCGCCGATGCCCTTCACTCCCAAGGGGTTCAAATGGGTGGGGGTGATGGTGCTGTCGACGGTGAAGTCACAGAACTCGGCGGCCGAGGGCATGGCGTAGTCGGCCAGGCCGGTGGTGAGCGGGTTGCCGTGCTCGTCGTACACCACGTGCTCGTACAGCGCCTGGCCGATGCCCGAGGCCACCCCGCCGTGCTGCTGGCCAGCCACGATCAGTGGGTTGAGCAGGTTGCCGGCGTCGTCCACCGCCACGAAGCGCCGCAGGGCGACCATGCCGGTCTCGGTGTCCACCTCCACCACGCAGATGTGGGTGCCGAACGGGAAGGTGGGCCCGTCGGTGGTGTGATCCAGTTCGGCCCGCAGCGGTTCGGGCGATGCGTCCGCCACCTCGGCCCAGCTCACCGACGCCGAGGGAACCCCGGTCACCCCCAGGCGGCCGTCCTCGGTGACCACGATGTCTGCCGCGCTGGCCTCCAGCAGCTCGGCGGCTCGCTCCCGGGCCGATTCGAGCACCTCCAGACAAGCCGCATGAACGGCGCTGCCCCCGAGCTGGGCGCTGCGGGAACCGCCGGTGCCGTCGCCGCGGGCAACGAGCGCGGTGTCAGACTGGACGAAGGCGATTCGGTCCATGTCTATTCCCAGCCGGTCGGCTGCGATCATGGCAAAGGCGGTCTCGTGTCCCTGCCCGTGGGAGGCCGTTCCCACCGACACGGTAGCCGACCCGTCAGAGTGCACCTCGACTGCGGCATGTTCTTGCTGGCCGACCGGAGCAGTCACCTCCACGTAGCTCGACAACCCTATGCCCAGCCTGATGGGATCGCCGGCAGCCCGGCGGGCGACCTGTTCGGCCCGCAGTTCCTCGTAGCCGACCAGCTCGCAGGCCCGGTCCAGGGCCTTCTCGTACTCGCCGGTGTCGTAGGCCCCGCCGGTGGGGGTGACCAGCGGGAAGCTCTCAGGAGCCAGGAAGTTGCGGCGGCGGAACTCCACCGGGTCGATGCCCAACTCAGCCGCGGCCAGGTCGGCCATGCGCTCGATGGTGAGGGTGGCCTGAGGCCGGCCCGCCCCTCGGAACGCCCCCAAGGGCGCCCGGTTGGTGGCCACCACCGCGTAGTCGAACTGCACCTTGCCGATCCCGTACACCCCCGGCGCCATGAGCCGGGTGGCGAAAGGCAGCACACCGCCCAGACCCGGATACGCGCCCGCATCCACTACTGCCACCACCTCCAGCGACACCATGCGGCCGTCGTCGGTCACCCCCAGCCGGGCGTAGTGAACCTGATCGCGGGCTTGCATAGACACCAAATTCTCAGCGCGGCTCTCGTTCCACACCACAGGCCGGCCCAGCAGGCGGGCCGCGGCAGCCACCGCCACATGCTCGGGGCCCCAGCCCCCCTTTGCGCCAAAGCCGCCCCCTACCCAGGGGGCGATCACCCTCAATTGCCCCGGATCGATCCCCAGCGACTCGGCAATGCCATCGCGCGTCGCATGAGCACCCTGGGTGGACACCCACAAAGCGAGCTGGTCCCCAGTCGGATCGGCCAAGAGCGCATGGGTCTCCATGGGAACCACCGCCATCCGATTGTGGACTATGCGGGCAGCCACCACCCGGTCGGCTTCGTCATGCAGCCCATCCACTGAGCCGAAGGCCGTGATCATGGCGTCTGAGCCCCGCTCGGAAAACAGCGCCACTTCGTCGGTGGCAACCACTGCTTCGGCGTCGATCGACACGGCCAGCGGCTCGAAGTCCACCGTCACCAGATCAGCCGCGTCTTGGGCTGCGGCCAAGGTTTCGGCCACCACCATGGCCACCGGCTCGCCCACAAAGCGAACCCGACCCGATGCCAGCGGCTCTCGCACAAAGTGAGGATCGAGCGGGAACCGCGGCTTCACCTGATCCACGCCGATGTTCTCGGCGGTGAACACCCCAGCAACGCCGGGGAGTTCGGCTGCTGCCCCCGGGTCGATCTCGCCGATCACTGCGTGGGCCACCGGGGAGCGCACAAAACAGGCGGTCAGCAGCCCGTCGGGCCGCAAGTCCCCGGTGTACTGCCCCTCGCCCGTGAGAAGAGTCCCGTCCTCCCGGCGGATAACTTCGGTGCCCAGAATCGATCCAGCCATAGGGTGCCCATTATGGGAGGCAGCCCGACACAACTCGGCATGGGAGAGTGAACATCTATGGATTTGCGTGAGGTAGTCGATCCGGCAACGACGGCTTTGGTGCTTCAGGAGTGCCAGAACGGGGTGATTGGGGAGCTGTCGGCGCTGCCGCCGCTGGCTGAAGCGGCCAAGGAAGGGCTGATCCCCAATGCGGCGGCATTGGCTGACGCTGCTCGGGACGTGGGAGTGCGGGTGATCCACTGCACGGCCCAGCATCGGACCGACGGCTGGGGCGGGAACCGCAACGCCCGCTTGTTCCGGGCCATGCCCAAGATGCCGGTGCAGTTGCACGTCGGCACCCCGGCCGTGGAGGTGGTGCCCGAGATCGGGGTGGCCGACGCCGATGTGGTGCTGCCCCGCCACCACGGCCTGTCGCCTTTCGAGGGCACTGAGCTCGACTCGCTGCTGCGCAACGAGGGCATCCGCACCATCGTGGCCGTGGGGGTTTCGGTGAACGTGGCCATCATCAACCTGACCTTCGACGCGGTCAACGCCGGCTATGCGGTGGTGATCCCCCGCGACGCCGTGGCCGGCACCCCGCCCGACTACGTGGACGCCGTGTTCCAGCACACCCTGTCGGTGGTGGCCACCGTCACCACCACGGCCGACATGGTCGACGCCTGGTCGGGATAGGTCAGCCCAAACCGCCTCTCACGTAGGCGACCACGGTGGCGATCTCGCCGTCGCTGAGCTTGGAGGCGAACTCGGGCATCTCGCCGAGACCGTCGCGCACCAGCGCTTCCATCGCCTCGGCTGAGGCGTACTTCTCCAAGATGTTGGCGGGGCGGATGTCGGGCCCGACGATGCCGCTGCCGTCGACGCTGTGACAGCCCACACAGCGCTGCAAGTACACGGCCCTTCCGTTGGCTGCCGGGCCGTCGGCGCTGGCAGCAGGGGCCTCCTCAGAGCCAGAACCCCCACCGCACCCCGTCACCACGGCCAACGCGAGCACACTGCCCACAATCAGCCAGGTGAGGGATGCCCCCCACCTGGGTGGGAACTGGATCAAGCTCCCACCGGGGCGCTGGGAGTGAACTTCACCGGCATCGCCTCGGGGCCCACGATGAAGTTGGAAGCCCGCCACGGCAGTGGCTCATCGTTGGCCAACTCGATGTCGGGCATCCTCTCTGCCAGTCGCTGGAACATGATCTTCAGCTCCAGGCGGGCCAGCGACGACCCCAGGCAGAAGTGCGTGCCCCAGCCGAATGCCAAGTGGTGGTTGGGGTCTCGCTCCAAGTCGAATGTGAATGGATCCTCGAACACAGTCTCATCCCGGTTGGCCGACGGGTAGAGCACGATGACCTGGTCGCCCTCGGCGATGGTCTCGCCGTGCATCTCAACCTCGCGGGTGGCGCTGCGGGACATGTTCTTGATGGGGGTCACCCAGCGCAGCATCTCCTCAACCGCCCGCTCCATCGAGGCGTCGTCGGCGGCGCGCTGGTTCAGCATCGCCCGCTGATCGGGGTGCTCCATCAGGGCCAGCATCCCCCCGGTGATCACATGGCGAGTGGTCTCGTCGCCTCCGATCAATATCAGCAGCGACTCCTGCACCAGAGACTCGTCATCGAGCCTCTCTCCGTCCACCTCGGCGTGGCACAGCACGCTGACCAGATCCGACTGGGCCGGGCGCGACCGGCGATCGGCGATCACCTCGAGCTGGAACTCCCGAAAGGCGATTCCGGCCAACATGCCCTTCTCAGCGGCGACAGGATCAGTTTCAGTGGTGGCCCGGATCATGTCGTCGGACCACTCCAGCAGGTCATCGAAGCGATTGCGGGGAAAGCCCAGCATGTCACCGATCAATATGAGCGGCAGCGGGGCGGCGATGTCCCACACGAAGTCGCACTCGCCCCGCTCGCAGACCCTGTCGATGATCTCATCGCAGATGGCGATGACCTCTCCGGCGCGATCGCGCACCCGCTTGGGGGTGAAGCCGCGGTTGACCAGCTTGCGGCGCATCTTGTGCATCGGGTCGTCCATTGAGATCATCATCGGCAGCGGGTCGCCGTGGGGCCGGGGGCTTCGGTACGACGAGAACGTCTTGGGATCTTTCTCCACCTCCAGGATGTCGTGATACCGGGTTATGCCCCACACGTCGCTGTCGGAGTCGTAGTACACGGGGGCGTTCTGGCGCATCCAGGTGTACGCGTCGTGGGGCTCGTGCTGATACCAATATCCGTCGAGGAAGTTGATGTCGCTGCGGGTTGGATGGCTGGGCATGGGCTTTCCCCTACTCGATCTGCTGATGGTCTACGCCTCGCCCATGAGCCGGGCGATCATCTTCTGGCCTTGCTCGGCGTCCCACGCCGCCACCATGTCGTCAACGCCGTCCTGCCACGACACCGAGCACCGCCCGGTCATCGAGATGCGCTTGGCACTGTCAAAGGCCCGGCTGTGGGTGCCCACCGGGTAGTACTCGAACTCGGGCACCACTCCAACTTGCTCAGCCATTCGACGGCACATGTCCTCGATGCTGACGTTCTCGTCTCCGCCCCAGTTGACAATGGTGGCCGGCACGGTGGCCCCCTCCAAGAAGGCCTCGGCGTGGGCGCACATGTCTTTCTCGTGTACCGGGGAGAACATGTTGGGTGCCGAGTCTTTGAGGGGCACCGGCATACCGTTGGTCATCATGGCCAACAAGATGGCGGGCAGCCCCCCGTTTTGGCCGTAGGCCACGTTGATGCGGCCGATCACGGTGGGCAGGTCGTAGAGCCGGCACATGGTCCGCGCCACCGCCTCGGCGGCCATCTTGGTCACCCCGTAGGTCTCCGAATAGGGCTGCTCGCTGTCGCCCAGCGGATCGCCCTCGGCGTAGACGTAGGTGTGGTCGGGGTTGTTCTTGTACGCGGCAGCGGTGGACGCGTGCAGAAAGCCCTTGGCGTTGCGGCAATGCGCCATCAGCAGGCCAGTGGCCTCAGCATTCTGGGTGAGGGCGAAATCATAATCAGGCGAAGCCGCCATGAACGCGGCCATGTGGATCACATAGTCGAAGTCGTCGGGCAGCCCGTTCAGATCGCCGGAGGCCAGGTCGGCTTTGTGGGGAATGGCCCCGGCCTCCTCCACCTGCTCCTTCGATCCCGGCTGACTGAATCGGGCCAGCCCCCACACCTCGTTGTTATGGGCGAAGTGCCTGGTCATGGGCAGCGCGATCTGCCCTGCGGTCCCGGTGATCAGAATCTTCTGGCCTTCCATCGTCGTTCCTCCTCGACCTTTGCTCACTCTGTACTAGCACGGCGAGCCTGCGGCGTTGACATGATAGGGATAGAGACATGACGGGAGTGATATTCCGGGCCAGTTCCACTCGACGGATCAGATCGTCCTGGTCAAAGTAGGCGTCGAGGGCTTGGCGGAGGATCTCGGCCTGCGAAACCCCCTTGATCGTCGAGTGGGCTCGCAGGCGTTTGGCTTGTTCCTCGGTGAGCGAGATCTGCGTCCGAATCATCCGTTGATGATAGATAACAGTTTCCTTGTTCATGATGTAAGTGCGTCGGTCTGACCTCCAGGCAGCACCCCAGCGCCCCTAGTCTGGCGCTATGCCAACCCCTGCGGGACAGGAGTCAGCCATGCCCGACACCGTGCTCTATGAGCAATCCGGCCATGTGGCCACCATCACCCTCAACCGCCCCGACTCGCTCAATGCCATCAACGGCGAACTGCGCCAAGACCTGAACGCCGCGTGGAACCGGTTCCGGGGCGACGAGGAGACCTGGGTGGCCATCATCACCGGTGCAGGCCGGGCGTTCTGCGCCGGGGCCGACATGCGCGACGGCGAGGGATCGGTGGGCGTGTTCGAGGGCACTTTCTGGGAGAAGCCCACCATCAACTCCTTTGAGTCGGGCTTGGAGTTGTTCAAGCCGACCATCGCCGCGGTGAACGGCCATTGCCTGGGCTACGGGCTCACCGGCGCGCTGGCTTGCGACTTCCTCATCGCCAGCGACCAGGCCACGTTCGGCTTCCCCGAAGTGCTCTTGGGCGTACCCACCATTGTGGGGGCCATTCAACTGCCCCGTAAGGTGGATTGGGCCGACGCCATGGAGTTGCTGCTGACTGGAGAGCGAGTGGACGCGGCCCGGGCCAGGGAGATGGGGCTGGCGTGGCGGGTGGTGCCCCACGACAATCTGATGGACGAGGCTCGGGCCTTGGCGGAGCGGCTGGTGGCCGCGGCGCCGCTTGCAGTGCGGGCCACCAAAGAGGTGGCCACCCGCACTCGCACCATGTCGTGGGTGGAGGCGGTGCGCTTCGGCGAGACCATGCGGATAGTGGCCGGGGCCACCGAAGACGCTGGTGAGGGCACGACGGCCTGGGCCGAGGGCCGTTCCCCCGACTGGCAGGCTCGGTAGCCAGATGGGCTTGCGGGCCATTGTCTTCTGCGTGGTCGTGGCCGGATTGGCCTCTGTCGCCCTTTCCTTGGCCGGCGTCGTGTCCACTTGGGGACTCGACTGGGTGACCATCGAATCGGAAGAGCCCGAGCCCGAATCCACCCCCGGGCCCACCCCCGCTCCCACCGAGCTGCCCCCGCCTGCGCCGGTGGTGGTTGAACTGGAGATCGACCCTCGCTATCCCCCCGACACCCAGTGGACGGTCTTCGACGTGCCCTCCGCGCTCAACATCCGAGCCGGCCCCTCTACCGCCCACCAGGTGCTGGGCACCGCCAACCTGGGGTCCACCGTCACCCTCACCGGCCAAGTGGTGGAGTCCCCCACCAGCGGCACCTGGGTGCAGGTCCGCTCCACCACCGTCACCGGCTGGGTCTTTGCCGCCTACCTGACCCCGGTGGGCTGACCAGCCTGGTTTTCGCGGCCAGAAAAGCGAGCGTCAGGAGGTCCCCAGAGCGTCAACGACAGGGATCTCCTCATCGGCAATGGGCGCCATGGGAGTGCGGCGGGCGAGGGCGGCTTCGATGTGGGGGGCGAGGCGCTCGGCTTTGGCCGCCTCACGCTCGTCTTCGCCCTCTTTGAGGGCGGGCATGACCTCATTGGCGAACATTTCCAGCGACTGGCAGATGTGGTCGTGGCGGTTGCGGCCGGACTGCTGGATGAACATCACCTGATCTACGCCAACATCGGCATAGCCCTGGAGCTGGCGGGTCACCTGATCGGGGGTTCCGATGCCCAGCGTCTCCCCCAGCCCCTCGAACGACTCCCTGGTCTCTTGGAAGCTGTCCCATACATTGGTCCGGCCCGGTTGGTGCTGGCCCACCGCGTAGTAGTGGATCAGGCCGTGGCCAAAGAAATGGAACCCTTCGAGGCCCCGGCGCTCGGCCTCCTCCCGGTCGTGATGCATCGACAACCCCACCACCATGGCGATGTTGGCGTTGACGGTGTGGCCGATAGGCACGCACTCCTCCGAGAGAATCCGGTAGTAGTCCTCAACCCAAAGGGCGGCCTCGTCGGGGTCCACGAAGGCGAACGTCAGCGCTCCCATGCCCAGTCGGGCCGCCAGCTTGATGGTCTCCCGGTTTGAGCATGCCACCCAAAGCGGCGGGTGGGGCTTCTGCGCCGGCTTGGGCACCACGTTGCGGCACGGCATCGAGAAGTACTCGCCCTCGAACCCCGGGTAGGGCTCCATCACCATCATGTTGCAGCACTGCTCGGTTGCCTCGGCCCACGCCGGGCGCTTGTCGGCGTGGGCGATGTTGAACCCTCCCAACTCCACCGCGGCCGACGACTCGCCGGTGCCGAAGTCGACCCGGCCGTTGGAGATGAGATCCAAGGTGGCGATGCGCTCGGCCACTCGGGCCGGATGGTTGTACTTGGGGGGCATCTGCACGATGCCGTGCCCCAGCCTGATCCGCTCGGTGCGCTGGCTGGCCGCGGCCAAGAACACCTCGGGCGCCGACGAGTGGGAGTACTCCTCCAAGAAGTGGTGCTCCACCTCCCAGGCATAGTCGTACCCCAGCCGGTCGGCCAGCTCTACCTGCTCGAGGGCCTCGTGCAGAAGTCGCTGCTCGTCGCCGGGCTGCCACGGCCTCGGCAGCTGGTGCTCATAGAAAACGCCGAACTTCACCTCCGCAGCCTACGCCCCGCTGGAACCGGTCAATCACCCGCCCTCAGATGCAATCAACCGCAGGGGCCGTAAATTTTCCAGAGGAATGGCGTTGTAGGCTACCCTGTTCTAGTCAGCAGGTAGCTTGTGGGAGCTCTCAACATGGACATTTACTACGTCTACGACGCTGCGGTCAGCCGGGTGCGAGGCACGAGGGCATACCCCCTCTAACCGTCACGCTTAGAGCCCGATGCGAACCTGGATTGCGGCATGTTGAAGCGCCGGTATCTGCCGGTGGTTCTCGTAACCGGGCTGATCGCCTCGATCGGTTTGGCTGCTGTGCAGAGCGCCCCCGCGCTGGCCCAAAACGGTGGCGGCCAAGGCGGCGTTGAAGAGGGGTTGATCGACGTTGATTTGGGCGACGGCGGTGGTTTGGCCTATCCCGTGCTCGGATCGCACCTCAGCGCGCTGGCCGATCAGGCAGCCTCCGACCGCCTGGGCGGTGTCGCCGCAGAGTCCCATGTCCCCGGCGGCACCGGCAACTCCAGCGACACCGGCAACTACGCCACCTCGATGATCGGGCTCTCGATCACCTTCGACGGCAACCCCGAACCGGTGGTCCAAGCGATCACCGCCAACGGCGGCGACGTGCGCAACGTGTTCGACAGCTACATCGAGGCCTTCGTGCCCCCTGCCGCGCTGGCCGCTCTAGCACAAATCCCTGGCCTCACCTGGGCCCGAGAGCTCGCCGAGCCGCACAAGGACAGGGGTCGCTACACCAGCGGCGGCGTCGCCGCGCACCTGGCCAGCGCATGGCACAACGCGGGCATCACCGGCGCCGGAGCCAAGATCGGCGTGATCGACGGCTCATCGGGTGGAACCACGAGGGACGGCTTCACGGGCTTGCGCTCGGCCATGGCCAGCGGTGACCTGCCCGCCACTGTCGTGGGGCGCTGTTACAAGGCGTTTGACCTGGCGACCAGCGACATCGAGGATTGCGCCACAGCAGTCTGTGACAGACACGGCATGAAAGTGGCCGCAACCGTGATGGATGTGGCGCCCGACGCCAGCCTGTACATCTCCAATCCCTACACCTGGGGCGATTTGCAGCGGTCGGTCGAATGGATGAAAAACCAAGGGGTCCAGGTGATCGTCTATTCGATCGCTTGGAGCTACCACGGTGCCGCCGACGGCACCACCCCGGTGAATCCGAGCCCGCTGAACACGGTCAAGTGGGCGGCGGACAACGGCATCGTGTGGGTGAACTCCGGCGGCAACTACAACGGCGACACCTGGTTCGGCGCATTCACCGACGCCGACAACGACAACATTCACGAGTGGACGACTGGCGATGAGTACCAAGAGTTCACGTTGAACGCCGGTGAGACCAAGAAGGCAGTCTTCATGCGCTGGGATGATGCGTGGGGCCGAGCGAGCAGGGACTT
>JAJEDQ010000139.1 GCA_022821445.1 Acidimicrobiia bacterium
CTGCCTCGGCCAAGCGATCGGCCAGCTCCCGTTGGATCACCCGCTTGAGGGGACGGGCGCCGTAGGCCGGGTCGTAGCCGTCGGCGGCCAGCTTGGCCCGAACCTCGTCGGGCAACACCAGGTGGATACGGCGGTCGGACAGGCGCTCAGCCAGACGGTCGATCTGGAGGTCGACGATCTGAGCCAGGTGCTCGGGCTTCAGTTCGCCGAACGTTACGATGTCGTCGATACGGTTCACGAACTCGGGGCGGAAGTACTCCTTGGGATCCACGGCCAGGTTCGACGTCATGATCAGCACGGCATTGGTGAAGTCCACTGCGCGCCCCTGCCCGTCGGTGAGCCGGCCGTCGTCCAAGAGCTGCAAGAGCACGTTGAACACTTCGGGATGGGCCTTCTCGATTTCGTCCAGCAGCACCACCGCATAGGGGCGGCGCCGCACCGCCTCGGTGAGCTGGCCGCCGTCGTCGAACCCCACATAGCCAGGGGGGGCGCCGATGAGGCGGGACACGCTGTGGCGCTCCATGTACTCCGACATGTCGATGCGGACCATGGCCCGCTCGTCGTCGAACAAGAAGTCGGCCAGCGTGCGGGCCAATTCGGTCTTGCCCACTCCGGTGGGGCCGATAAACAGGAATGAGCCAATGGGCCGATTCGGGTCGGACAGCCCGGCCCGGCTGCGGCGGATGGCCGAGGCCACCAGGTGTACCGGCTCGGTTTGGCCGACCACCCGCTGGCTCAACACCGATTCCAGGCGCAGCAGCTTGTCGGTCTCCCCCTCCATCAGGCGGGTGACGGGCACGCCGGTCCAGCGGGACACCACGGCGGCCACGTCGTCGGGATCCACTTCCTCCTTCAGCATCTGCCGGTCGGTTTGAAGTTCCACCAGCCGCTGGTCGGCCTCGGCGATCTGGCGTTCCAGCTCCGGCAGCTTCCCGAAGCGGATCTCCGCGGCCCGCTCCAGGTCGGCTTCTCGATCGAGGGCGGTGCTCAGGGCGTCGTGTTCTTCCTTCAGCGTCCTGATCTGGCCGATGGCCTCCTTTTCCGACTGCCAGTGGGCCTGCATCCCGGCCAGTTCCTCCCGCAGGTTGGCCAGTTCCTCTTCGAGAGTCTCGAGGCGCTCGGCTGACGCGGCATCGGACTCCTTGGCCAGCGCCACCTGCTCTATCTCCAGTTGGCGTATGCGCCGGTCCACCACGTCGATCTCGGTGGGCATGGAGTCGATCTCGATGCGGAGCATGGAGGCAGCCTCGTCCACCAAGTCGATGGCCTTGTCGGGCAGAAATCGCCCGGTCGCGTATCGGTCGGAGAGCACCGCCGCCGACACCAGGGCCGCGTCTTGGATGCGAACCCCGTGATGTACCTCGTAGCGCTCCTTGAGCCCCCGCAAGATGGCGATGGCGTCCTCCACCGACGGCTCGCCCACGTACACCTGTTGGAAGCGGCGTTCTAGGGCGGCGTCCTTCTCGATGTGGGTGCGGAACTCGTCCAGCGTGGTGGCGCCGATCATGCGCAGCTCCCCGCGGGCCAGCATGGGCTTGATCATGTTGCCGGCATCCATGGCCCCCTCGGCCGCGCCCGCCCCCACAATGGTGTGCAGCTCGTCCATGAAGGTGATCACCTCACCGTCGGCGTCGGTGATCTCCTTCAGCACCGCCTTGAGCCGCTCTTCGAACTCGCCCCGGTACTTGGCCCCGGCCACCATGGCCGACATGTCGAGGGCCACCAGCCGCTTGTTCTTCAGCCCTTCGGGCACATCGCCGTCGGCGATGCGCAGGGCCAAGCCCTCCACGATGGCGGTCTTGCCCACGCCGGGCTCGCCGATCAGCACGGGGTTGTTCTTGGTGCGGCGTCTCAGCACCTGGATGGTGCGGCGGATCTCCTCGTCCCGGCCGATCACCGGATCGAGCTTGCCTTCACGGGCCAACACGGTGAGGTCCCGGCCGTACTTCTCCAACGCCTGGTAGGAGTCTTCCGGGGTGGTTGAGGTCACCCGATGGGATCCCCGCACCTCGGCCAGCGCCCCCAGCAGTCGGTGGCGGCCCACCCCCACCCGGTCGGCCATGGCCACCAGCAGGTGTTCGGTAGACAGGTACTCGTCGTCCAGTTCGATGCGGGCGACGTCGGCGGTCTCGATGGTCTTCACCAGCTCCCGAGCGGGGCCGACCTCGGCACCGTAGGCCGACGGCAGTCGATCCAGCTCGGCCTCCAGCTGCGTCCGCAGCTCGGGCAGCGCCACTCCGGTGCGCTGCAACACCGGCAGCACCACCCCGTCGGTCTGGCCGATCAGGGCCAGCAACAGGTGGTCGGGGGTTACTTCAGGATGGCTCTTCGATTGGGCTGCGGCGGTGGCGTCGTTGAAGGCCTCCCTGGTCTTCAAAGTCCACCGGTTGGGGTCAAGCATCGGCATGCACCTCGTCTCAAATCACTGCTTCCTCTATGGATAACCGCCAAAAGTTGAGGGTATTCCACTCAATTTTCCTTCTTGTGGGTCGCCATGCCTAACGACGCCAGTCCGGCCGCCCCGCAAACGATGGCCAATACGGTGAAAAACAGGTGGTAGTCGTCCAGATCGCCTCCCAGCATGGCCACACCGGCGGCCACTCCCACCGCACCTCCGATGCGGATGACGGTTTGGACAGTGCACGCGGCCAGGCCCAGCTGGCCGGGGGGCACGCCAAAGGCGATGGCGCTGTTGACTCCGGGAAACGCGGTGCCCACCCCGAAGCCCATCAACAGCGCAGCCGGGAACCACACCGCCGCCCACTCCCTCTCCGCACCGGCGAACACCGCCACCCACAGGCAGCCCAAGGCAATGCAGCCGGCCGCGGGAACCATGACCACCCGGTGGCCGAACCGCTCCATGATCCGGCCGGTGGCATAGCCCACCGTGCTGGACGCCGCAGTGAGCGGGGTGAGCAACAGTCCGGCTTCCAGGGTGCTGTACTCCCATGGCCCCCTGAGGAATTGCACCAGTGCCAGGAAGATGCCGAAGAACGCCACCCCCACCAGCACCGCCACTACCGCGGTGGACGCGAACACCCGGCTTCGGAACAAAGCGAGATCGATAACCGGCGAGGGGTGCCGACCGCAGCGAACCAGGAATGCCGCCATTCCCACCACGGCCGCCGCGAACGCCCCGACAACCCGGAGATCGCCCGATCCCCACTCGTTGAACTGCACTATGCCCAGCACCAGGGCGGCCGTGCTGAGCCCGGCCAAAACCACCCCGACCATGTCGGGCAGCTCGGCGTCTTCGTCCGCCGTCGATTCGGAGATCAGGCTTCGGCGGGCCAGCACCGCCACTCCTACCGGAGCGACCAGGAAGAACCCGGCCCGCCAGGAGGCGAATTCAATGGCCAACGCCCCCAGCGTGGGGGCGAGCGAGGCCACCACCCCGGCCACGGTCGACCACACGCCCACCGCGATGGCCCGGCGCTGGGGTCCGAGGGTGGACATCACCAGGGCCAAACCGGAGGTGATGAGGCTGGAGCCTCCGAATGCCTGGTAGCACCGGGCCGCGATCATGGCCGGAACGTTGGGCGCCAGCCCCACCGCGGCTGAGCCGGTGATGAAGATGGCGATGGCCCACAGGAACACCCGTCGATGGCCGATGCGGTCGGCCAGGCGCCCTGCCGGGATAAGCAGGGCCGCCACCATGATGTTGTAGCCGCTGATCACCCACGACACCTGGGTGGCCGGAGTGCCGCTGAAGGTGTCGATGATCTCCGGGTAGGCCACGAACATCAGCGTCACGTCCAGGGAGCTGGCCGCCGAAGCCAGCGACACCAGCCACAACGCCTTCCACTCCCGGCTCACGGTCTCCACCCGGCCATTCGATTGCCGCTGGGCAATCTGTTGGTGTCGCTGGGCCGCCCCACGACTCCCGACGGTACTCTCAGGCTATGGACTCAACGCCGGTCATCATCGAAGTCGCCCTCAACGGCACCACCACCCGCGAGCGCAACCCCCACGTGCCCATCAGCCGGGAAGGGCTCATCGAGGAGGGCTTGGCCTGCATCGAGGCCGGGGCGACGATCGTCCATTGCCACATCGCCGATATGCGGGTGCCGGCGGAGGAGGCCGCCGCCGAGTACCGGGCCACCTTCGAGCCGTGGGTGGCCGCAGACCCCGACGTGCTGGTGCTGCCCACCCTGGGATGGGGCCAGGACATGACCGAGAAACTCGGCCATCTGGAGCTTCTGGCCGAGGGCGGCTTGCAGCGGCTGGGGTTCATCGACCCCGGCACCATGATCTTGGGCAAGGCCGGAGCCAATGGCCTGCCCGATCCCAACAGCCACGTGTACATCAACACCTACGCCGACATGGAGGTGGCCATCGAGCAGTGCAACCGGCTGGGCCTGGGCATGCACTTCGCCATCTTCGAGCCCGGCTTCCTCCGCAACGTGCTCTCCTATTGGCGGTACGGCCAGCTCACCCCCGGCTCCTTCGTGAAGTTCTACTTCGGCGGCCCGGGCGGCTACTTCGCAATCGGCGACAGCGTGAGTTTCGGACTGCCCCCCACCGAGAAGGCACTGGACGCCTATTTGGAAATGCTGGAACTGGCCGGCTGCGATCTGCCCTGGTTCGCCGCCGTGGTGGGCGGCGACCTCATCGAGTCCCCGATTCCCCAGCTGACCCTGGAACGGGGCGGCCACCTCCGCGTCGGCCACGAGGACTACGCCGGCAACCGACCCCGACCCAACCACGAGCTAGTGGCCGAAGTCGCGGCCCTAGCCGCCGACATGGGCCGACCCGTGGCCACCGCCACCCAAGCCGTCGAGATTCTCGGCCTCCCCGCCCGCCAAACCGCCGGGGTCTAGTCGATACCGGAGCTTTACGACAGTTTACAAAACTTTACGACTTTTAAATGCGCAAACGTAAAGCGCAATCTACTGCGCTATACTCTCTCTGTGACCCCTGCGGAACTCAAAAAGACTATCGCAGCAGGTGAGACGTACACCGTCGAATTCAAGAGCGATGCGAATGACGATGAAATCGTCGAAGCTGTTGTGTGTCTCGCCAATGGCGAAGGTGGATTGCTTCTCATAGGAATCAGCGACAAAGGGAACACAGTCGGCGCTCCGCCCAGACATGGAGCGACAACACACAGTCAGCGGATAGTTGCCCTCGTCTCAAACAAGACCACGCCTTCCCTCAGCGTCCAGGTCAGCGTCGATCAACTCGACAACAACGACGTCATAGTCATAAATGTGCCAAAGGCACCAAGGGTTGTGGCCACAACCTCAGGCCTCTATCTGCGCCGAGCCATAGACGTACACGGAAAGCCCGAATGCCGGCCCATGTATCCACACGAGATCCAGACCCGGGCAAGCGCGCTTGGTGCCCATGACATATCGACACTGCCACTTGACAATCTCAAGACCGAAAGACTGGATAGCGCGGAACTCGACCGATTTCGCAGCCTGGCCGCAAGTGGGGGGGATTCAGTACTTGCCAATCTTTCCGACCTCGATCTGCTCTCAGCGCTTGGGCTCCTAACCGTTAGCGGCACTCCAACCCTGGGAGCTGCTCTGATGTTCGGTACTCCTCCCGTGTTGGAGGAGTTTGCACCTACTCATACTGCCGTTTTCCAGGCGCTCGATTCCCATGACGCAGTCTTGGCCAACCGCAGCTTCCAAGCCCCGCTCATTCAGCTGATGCTGGACCTTGTCGAGGCAATTCGGCCCTATAACACCGAAGAAGAAGTCCAGGACGGACTCTTTCGGGTAGCCCTTCCCCGCTACTCCGACGTTGCTATCCGAGAACTGATCGCCAACGCCCTCGTCCATCGCGACTACTCCATCAACGGACAGATCCGAGTGTCCGTCGAGGACACAACGCTCTCAATCAGCAGTGCAGGAGGATTTCCAGACGGCATCACAATAGATAACTTGCTAACTGCGCCACCTCAGGCGCGTAACCCATTGATTGCCGAAGCCTTCAAACGAGCAGGGCTTGTAGAGCGCACTGGTCGCGGCATCAACCGTGTTTATCGCCACCAACTCGTTCTTGGGCGACCCCAGCCCGACTACTCACGATCAACACGAGCGTGGGTTGAGGTGCGTGTGCCTGGCGGTCCAGCAGATCGAGAACTTGCGGCATTTGCCGCCGCCTCGGCACGCGCCGACAACACCCTCGACCTACGAACACTACAAGTTCTCCATGACGTGCGATCCGAAAGCCGGATCACCTCCGAACGAGCAGCTCAGCTATTGCATCTGGGGACCTTGGAGGCGCGCGCCGTTCTAAACGGCCTTGTCGAATTCGGACTCTTGGAGGCCCGTGGCGAGGGCAGGGGTCGTACTTACCACCTCGCAGCCGAGCTATACCGTGAGATCGGCGAACCTGCCGCGTACGTGCGAAGTCGCGGTTTCACCCCAATACAGCAAGAGCAAATGGTTCTCACCTACGCCTCCGAACACGGATCCATCGGGAGAAAGGAGGCAGCCGAGCTGTGCCGGCTCTCACCCGACCAGGCCTCACGCCTCCTACGACGTCTGGTTTCTGAAGGGAAACTCTCGATGACCGGCCAAAGACGCACAGCCCGGTATCTTCTTGCAGAATCTGGCTTCAGGTCTGAAGACCAGCAGCGAGCTTGAAGCTGCTGTAGAGATCAACGAAAGCACCCGGTCCACGCTGCCGACCTTACTGGTAAGCCCCAAACCCTCTGCGGGTTCCCTTGGTTTGGCGTTGGCTTCTAGGGTTTGAGGCATGGCCAGCGAATACCTTGACCGGGCTCGGGAGCTGCGTTCGTTGATCGACGAGAACGCGGCGAAGAGCGACGGGCTGCCGATTCCCCAGGAGACGGTCAATGCCCTCGTGGACGCCGAACTTCACAAGGTGATGGTGCCGGACGCGGTGGGCGGGATCGAGATTCCTGTCAACGAGTGCATCGACATTTGGACTGAGATCTCTCGGGCCGATGGGTCGGTCGGCTGGTGTCTGATGGCCAGTTGTGCGGCCACGGCTTACTTCGCCGCCTGGTGCCCCGATGAGCACATCGAGCGGATGTTCTCCGACGGGGTGCCAATGTCGGCCGGCCAGTTCGCCCCCAACGGCACCGCCACTCCCGACGGGGACGGCTTCCGTCTCAACGGCCGCTATTCGTTCGGCAGCGGCATCAACCACGCCCAGTGGGCCGGCGCCGGGGTGTTCACCGAGGAGCCTGAAGGAGTCGACCCCCGATTCCTGTTCGCCATCTACCCGGTGGAGAAGGCCCAGATCACCGGCAACTGGGATGTGATGGGCCTCCAGGCCACCGCCAGCTACGACTACACCCTCGAAGACGTGTACGTACCGGCCACCTCCACCTTCGACATGTTCGACATCACCGTGTACCGGGGTGGCCCCCTCTACAAGCTGGGGGTGATGCCGCTCACCGCCGCGGGCCACGCCGGATTCGCCATCGGAGTGGTGCAGCGGGGCCTCGACGAGCTGCACTCGGTGGCCCGCTCCAAGCACCGCATGGGCGATGCCACCCCGTTGGCCCAAAACGACCGCTTCGTCCATGAGATCGGGGAGCTGGAGTCCCGCTTCCGGGCGGCACGCGGCTGGCTCCACGACACCTTTGCCACCGCCGAGCGCAACGTGTTGGAGACCGGCGCGGTCGATCCGATGGACGTGATCCTCACCCGCCAGGCCACCGTGTTCGTGACCCAGGAAGGGGCCGACATCCTCCGCCGGGCGTATCTTCTGGCCGGCACCGACGCCCTCCGCTCCGGCGGCCTCCAGCGGGCATTCCGCGACATCCACGCCGGCACCCAACACGTCTTCGCCGGCACCGGCCCCGCCCTCGAGCTCGGCCGAGCCCTCCTCGACGCCGCCCCCGACAACCCCCTGAATGCCTAGCTCAAAGCGGATCATGCTCTACCGCCAAAACTGACCCAAAGCACGGGAGCGCCGGTACGCTGACCCGATGGCCTTCGTTGTTCCTGCGGCAACTGTGACCGACGCCTGCGGCCCCGATCCGGGATTCTTCTGCGAGCTGGTCTTCGACAATACCGAGAACGAGCGGCTTGCCGAGATCATCGGCTGGGTGGTGGAGCGTCCCCTGAGGATCATCCTCATCCTGCTGGCGGCCTGGATCATCAAGAAAATCGTCCACAAGGTGGTCGAGCGGGCAGTGGGCCGTTTGGTGCGCCAGAGCGAGACTGAGACCGAGGAGCAGATGGAGAGCGCGGGCAAGCTTGACTTCGGTGCCCGGGCAGCCAAGGCCATCAACCGGATCCAAGAGCGCCAAGCCCGCAGCGCGCAGCGGATCGAGACCATCGCCGCGGTGATGAAGAGCTTGGCTACCGCGCTCATATTCGCGGTGGCCGCGCTGTTGTGTTTGAGCGAACTCAGCATTGACCTGGCCCCACTGATCGCCGGCGCCGGTATCGCCGGTTTGGCGGTTGGCTTCGGGGCCCAGTCGCTGGTGCGGGACTTCTTGGCCGGCATGTTCATTCTCATCGAGGACCAGTTCGGGGTGGGCGATGTGGTGGACGTTGGCGACACCTCGGGCACCATCGAGAAGGTCAGCCTGCGCACTACAACCCTTCGCGATGTGAGCGGCGTGGTGTGGACCGTGCCCAACGGGGAGATCCGCCGGACCGCCAACCACTCGCAACTGTGGTCGCGGGCCATCCTGGACATAGGGGTCAGCTACGACACCGACATCGACCAGGCCAGCGAGATCATGAAGGCGGTGGCCGACGAACTATGGCAGGAGAACGACCCGGATCTCACCATCCTGGAAGAGCCCTCGGTATGGGGGGTTCAGGAGCTGGGCAACGACTCAGTGGTCATCCGCCTGGTGGTCAAGACCGATCCCAGCGAGCAGTGGGCGGTGGGACTCGTGCTCAGGGCCCGCATCAAGAAGTCCTTAGACGCGTCCTGCATCGAGATCACCTTCCCCCAGCGCACCGTGTGGATCCGCAACGAGGACGACCAAGACGACGGTTCCGAGCAACCGCCCACATCTGGCTCAGTCAGTGGGCGCGAACGACCCGTCGGCTCTGGCGATGACGCCCCGCCCGCAGAACTCTCCGGGGACGGCGGCGGACATGACGGCGGGGGTGGCGGAGACGAGTAGGGTTCGGGCGCCGTCGGGGAACTCCCCGATGGCCACTGCCCGCTCAGGGCCTTCCCGGCCCCATATCACGGTGTAGGACACCACTTCGGCCTTCTCGTTGTCACCCGTGCGGTAGGGCTTGGGTTGGAGTTCAGCAGCCACCGCTTCGGTCACGTCGATGTTGGCGAAGGGCTGCGCGGGGGGCTCGGTCGACCACACGCTGGCCCCCTGTTTGGTGATCATGCCGCTGATGGAGGTGAGCAGCCCGGTTGAACCGGGATCAGCCCGCAGCACCTGGACCAGCTTCGCCGCCGCCTGGATCACGTAGTTGTTGAGCGGCCCGCCGGCCCAAGTCATTCCCCCGGTCACGGTCAGATCTCGGCCCAGGTCGAGGCCCAGCTCTAGTGCCTGGGTGCGTACCGCGATGGGGAAACAGGAGTAAAGGTCCACGTGGTCGGCATCGGCGGGCGCTACCCCAGTGTGATCACCCACAGCCTGCCCGGCATGGGCGAAGCCGGGACTGCGATGGAGTTCGGGCCGCTCGGTTACCGGCACCATGTGGTTCGACTCGGCCGCGGCCCAAGGGAAGACCCAGCGATCCGAGGAGATGCCCAGACTCCGAGCGGTACCCGCCGAGCAGAAGATCAGCGCGGCGGCCTGGTCGACATTCCACTGCGAGTTGTGCCACTTGGTATATGGCCAGGCCAACATCCGGTTGCCGTTCTCCGGAGTAGAGATGGCCGAGGCATCCAGGCCATCTCGGAACCAGGCGTCGGGGTTGGCCGCGGCCACCTGGGCGAATCGAGCCCAAAGTCCGGCCACTTCATCGCGGTGCTCGTCGATGGTCTGGCCGTCGGCGAACCGTCGGGCATTCTCGATCATGGCGTAATGGTGGGTGGCCATCACCAGTCCGGTGTCGATCTCCGCCCGGCTGATGATCATACCGTGAGGGGTCACGAAGTCATCGGGTTGGGCATCGCCCTGGTCAGTGTCAGGGGCGTCCACGCCGGTGATTGCAGCCCGCAGCCCCCGATACTTGGCCTCTCCGCCCACCACCGCCACCACATCGGCCGAACCCGACGCAATAGAAGCCGCCGCATCACCCATCACCGCGGTCTGCAAGATGCCCACGTCGGCCAGAAAACTGCCAGCCTGATTCGCCCCCACCGCATCGGCCACCCATCGAGCCGGATCGGTATACCCCCAAGTCCCCTTGGTAACCCTCACCTGGTCCAACCGGCCAATAAGACTGACGGTGCCGGCATCATCGGCCGCCCCCACCAAAGCCTCCGCCATCAGCGCCACAGCTTCTTTGGCTTCAGCAGGATCCTCAAGCCGCTGCGAAACCGCCGCCGCCCCCACCAGCACCGGAGTTCTCTCTGAGATAGTCACGCCCGCACCCTAACCCCTCCTAAGGAAAGCGCCTCGCCCCCAACGGTAGGCGTGGTGGGGGGTGGCCCGGCTCAGGGCGCCCGCCGCCCGGACTCCATGGAGGACGGCGGGCTAGGCCGGGACAGGACCCGCCGCCACGCCGGTGGATGGTAACGGTAGGACCCGCCGCGCAAGCAGAAACGATGTACCGTCAACCCATGGAGCAGTGGGAATTGATCGCTCGGGAATCGATCCGGGACCTGGTGGCCCGGTACAACGCCAACGGCGATTCGGGCCGGTTCGACCAAGTTATGGATCTGTTCGCCCCTGATGCCATCATGCGGACCCCGACGCAGCCCGACAAGTACGGCATCGACGAGATCCGCACCATCTTCACCGGGGCCCAGGACACCCTGTCTAAGATCGGCGGCGGCACTCCCAAGTACATCCGCCACCACACCGCCAGCCACCAGATCGACCTGCACTCACCCACCGAGGCCAAGGGCCGCTGCTATTACCACGTGATCATGGAGCACGGCCTCGACCACTGGGGCCGCTACATCGACCGCTATGGCGTGGTGGACGGCCGCTGGCTGTTCACCGAACGCTCAGTGACCATGGACGGATACATCCCCGATGGCTGGGGCGCCCACAACGCCTCCCGTGGCCAGGACTATTAGGCGATATACACTAATACCACACTTGCTACACCTATTAGGTGTAGTCTGGGATCATGGAAGACCGAACCCGAACCAATATTGAGATCGACGACCGGCTCATCGACGTCGTCATGCGCCGTTACGGAGTGCGCACCAAGACCGAGGCAGTCCATCTCGCCCTTCGCCATTCGGCCGGCCAGCCCCTGACCACCAACGAGATGCTGTCGATGCAGGGAGCGCAGCTCATCGGCGAGATCCCGCCCGATACCGGCCTTCAGCCCATCGACACCGTCGGGTGATCCTCGCCGATACCTCAGCGTGGATGGAGTTCGACCGGGGCACCGACTCCCCGGCCCACCGAAAGCTGGTCGAGCTCATCTCCGAGGGCGGACAGAATGTGGCCGTCACCGAGCCGGTGCTGATGGAGGTGCTGGGCGGGGCCAAAGACGCTCAGAGCCACCAGCAGCTCTACAACCTGCTGACGTCGGTGTCCTGGGTCTCGGTAGACCATGTGGCCGACTTCGAGGGCGCAGCTCGCATCAACCGGGTTTGCCGAGCCAACGGCGTCACCCCACCGGG
>JAJEDQ010000005.1 GCA_022821445.1 Acidimicrobiia bacterium
GGTCTTGGGCCTCGTAGAGGCCGCGTAGTTGTTGGAGGGCTTGCCAGGCTGTTTTGAGCTTCGGGTGGGTGTCGAATAGCGATCCGAGGCGGTTTTGGTCTGCTGCGGTGAGTGTGTCTTGTCGTCGCAGCAGCAAGAACCGGGCCCTGAACACCTCGGGGTCGAATGCCGGTTCGCCGGTTTCGCGGCCGAGGCGCTGGGCGTTGCGGCGCGCCGCGGCGGGCCCGGCGGAGAACCATCTGATGACGTGGAACCGGTCCAGGACGTGTTCAGCGTGGCCGAGGCGGGCGTCGATGGCGGCTTTGTAGGCGGGGGACCCGTCGGCGGCCGCGACTTTGACCTGTTTGCACCATTTGTGGCCCTGCCGGGCCAAAAACGCTGCCAGGGCGGCTGTGCTGCGGTGCGGGACCATGGCCAGGGTCCGGCCGGTGTCGGCGTTGACGATCACGGTGACGTAGCGGTGGCGCTTTCGGATCGAGGTCTCGTCGACCAAAAGCACGCGGCACCGCCGGCTTCTGCGCCGCTCGGCCACCAGCTCGGACCACGCACGCACCAGGCCGTTGACCTGGTGCCAGCCGATCCAGTGGCGGCGGGCCACCCGGCTGATCGGCATACACCGGGCGTCGGCGACCAGCCGGCGCGCCAGACGGGCCGTCACCCCGCCCTCGAACGCCGTATGGCGCTCCAAGAACCGCCGGCCGCAGCCGCCGCACACCAGCCTGCGCCGACGCCACAACAACACCGCCGGCCGGCCCGACACCTCCAGATCGCGGACCCGTTCGACCCGCACATCGTGGACGCCCGAGCACCCGGACCCGCAGTCCGGGCACCGCGGACGGCGAACCGACGACCCCACCTCCACAACCAACTCGAACGGCGTATCCGAAACCACGCCCAGCACCTTGACCTGGCGCAAGTGCAACCGCACCCGCATAACATCTGAACTCATCGGGGCCCTCCTGGATAGGCGACGTGTACATCACCAACTCCAGCAGGGCCTCGACCCCAACTCAGGGACCCTCAACCACCCCCTACCCCACAATTACGCGAAGGCTCGATTTTTTCAACGAGGCGAACGAGGAGCGGGCCTTCGTGAAGAACCTCGAGCGGGTACAGGGCGACGAGCGCGATGCCATCATCTTGAGCATCGGCTACGGCAAGAACGCCGACGGCAAGATGCTGTACAACTTCGGCCCACTGAACCGAGAGGGCGGCGAGCGGCGGTTGAATGTGGCCATCACCAGAGCTCGCAAGCGCATGACACTGGTGTCGTCATTCGATTACGGCGACATGGATCCCGAGAGAACAAGGTCCACTGGGGCGAAGATGCTGCGGGGATTCCTGAAATTTGCCCAATCAGGCGGCACCGAGTTGGACGGAGCCGATGAGCAGGCCCCGTTGAACCCCTTTGAGGTAGATATCCTTGACAAGCTTAGAGCAGCCGGCCTTGATGTCGTTCCACAATACGGGTGCTCGGGTTATCGCATCGACTTCGCGGTGCGGCATCCCACCAAAGCCGGCCAGTTCGCCCTGGCGGTGGAGGGCGACGGTGCCACCTATCACTCCTCTCCCACTGCTAGAGATCGCGACCGCCTGCGACAAGAGCACTTAGAGAAGCTCGGATGGCAGTTCTGCCGTATCTGGTCCACCGACTGGTTCAAAGACCACAGCCGAGAGGTTGATCGCGTGCTTGCTGCCTACGAGAAAGCAGTGAGCGAAATTGACTCCGGCCGGGTCACTCCTCCAAATGCCGCCACCGATCAAGGGGGCCAGTCCGAGGCACCAAAATTGGGCACCCTTGCAGAAATGAGCGAGATCCAGCCACAGCGAGGACCCCGACCCTGGATGCGGACATACGGCGCTTCCTCCATTGACGACTATTCGCACGCAGAACTGGTCGCATTGGCCAGGTGGGTTGAATCCGACCGATTGCTCCGTACGGATGCGCAGCTATTCGATGCAATCTTCGACGAACTCCCCTTCAATCGCCGAGGTGCAAAGATCAAAGCAGCAATAGATAAGGCCATCGCATCACTGAAACAGAGTGGTTAAACCCGAAGGCGGTGCCATCACCAACCGCATCTAGTGTACAGATAACTCGCCACGAGTTGTACACTTGTGGACATGGATGTAGCAGTTGCCGAACTTCGGGCCAATCTGAGGCACTGGCTGGGTCGAGCCAAGGACGGTGAGGAGGTTGTGGTCACCGAGCGGGGTACTCCGGTGGTCAAGATCCTCGGTTTGGAAGCTACTCCTGCTATCGAGTCTCTGGTACAGCAGGGGATCATCGCGAGGCCGTCCTCTCAGGGTCGTCCCGTGGCCACCGGCCGCCAGCGGCCTCGGTCCCGCAGGCCGGTCTCCGATCTGGTTACTGAACTGCGGGACTGACTGAGTGGCCCTCGTCTATTTCGACGCCAGTGCATTGGTAAAGCTGGTAGTTGAAGAGCCCGGCAGCGATATCGCGGCCGCGCTTTGGGACGGGTGTGATGCCGCAGTGTCGAGTCGCCTCGCCTACCCAGAAGTGCGGGCGGCATTGGCTGCGGCGGGGCGCAACCGCGACTTAGACGAGGCCAGCCTTGAGAGGTGCGAGCGTGACTGGGATGAGTTCTGGGCCGCGATGCGCCCGGTTGAGCTCACCCAAAGTGTGCAGGTGGCCGCTGGCCGTCTAGCCAAGACGCACAGCCTGCGCGGGGCCGATGCTGTCCACTTGGCCAGCGCACTGGCTCTTGACGTCTCCGATCTAGTGATGGCCGTGTGGGATCGCCGACTTCATGACGGTGCCATGACAGAGAATCTGGCCGTTGCCCCGCCCGGTCTGCCCAGGCACCCACCACACATCGTCTGAACTGTCCTATCGGCCCTAGAGTTCTGCGCTGATGGACCTGTCGTTCACGTCGGCGGAAGAGGAGTTCCGGGAGGAGGCCCGCACCTGGTTGGCCGAGAACGTGCCAGGCGAGCCGCTGGCGTCGATGGACACCCCGGACGGTTTCGAGGAGCACCGGGCTTGGGAGCACATCCTGTTCGACGCCGGGTGGGCGGTGGTGTCGTGGCCCGAGCGCTACGGCGGCCGGGAAGCGTCGCTGGTGGAGTGGCTGGTCTTCGAGGAGGAGTATTGGGCATCGGGCGCACCGGGACGGGTCTCGTCCAACGGGGTGAGCCTTTTGGCCCCCACCATCTTCGATTTTGGCACCCCAGAGCAGCAGGACCGTTTTCTGCGGCCTATGGCCCGGGGCGATGAGGTATGGGCCCAGGGCTGGTCGGAGCCCGACGCCGGTTCCGACCTTGCCGGGATCAAGACCAAGGCGCAGCGCGACGGCGATCACTTCGTGATCGACGGCCAGAAAACCTGGTGCTCTCGGGGGGCTTTCGCCGACTGGTTCTTCTGTTTGGTGCGCACCGACCCCGATTCCGAGCGTCACGCCGGACTCAGTTATTTGCTGGTTCCGGCCGATACCGAGGGGCTCGAGGCCCGGGCCATCGGCCGCCTGGACGGCGAGCCCGGTTTCGCCGAGCTGTTCTTCGACGGCGCCCGGGTACACGAGCGCTACCTGCTGGGCGGCGAGGGCGAGGGCTGGGCCGTGGCTATGGCCACTACCGGCAGCGAGCGGGGCCTGAACCTGCGGGCGCCGGGCCGGTTCATGGCCGCCGCCGACCGTCTGGTGGGCCTCTACCGGGAGCAGGCCGACAGCCAGGGGCCCGACCTGGGCCGCCGTGATCAGGTGGTGAGCGCTTGGATGGGGGCCCAAGCCTACCGCTGGCAGACCTACGCAACCGAGGCCCGCCTGCGAGGCGGTGCCCCCATCGGCTCGGAGGCCAGCTTCATGAA
>JAJEDQ010000209.1 GCA_022821445.1 Acidimicrobiia bacterium
GGCCCATGATGACCAACGCCGTCATCTGCCTGGAAGACCGGGTCTCAACACAGGCAGACTGGTGGGTGGCCCGGCCCAGGGCGCCCGCCGCCCGGAGCTCGTCGAGGACGGCGGGCTGGGCCGGGACAGGACCCGCCAGTCTGCCGGAGGGTGGTAACGCTAAGCCTGGAGCATCACCCGATAAATGCGCTCCAGATCATCCAAGTCAGCAAATTTGATCACCAGTTTTCCCTGACCCTTGCCGAGCGTCACATCCACCTTGGTGCTTAGGTAATCGCTCAGCAGGCTCTCCAGTTCTAGTACCGCCGCTCCCCTATCAGCGCCGCTCTGTTCCTGTGAAAGCTGCTTGGGTTTTTTGACCGGCGGAGCTACGCCCCGGGCCTCTTGTTCGACCATTCGCACTGTCAGGCCGTCTGCCACTGCTTTCTTGGCCAGCTTGATCAAGCGCTTCTCGTTGGAGACGCCGAGCAAAGCCCGGGCATGGCCGGCCGACAGGGAGCCGTTGACCACCATGGTTTTGACCTCGTCGGGGAGCTGCAAGAGACGCACTGTGTTCGCCACTGCCGATCGGCTCCGACCAAGCCGTTTCGCCACGGTCTCCTGGGTGAATCCAAACTCCTCAATCAGCTGCTGGCACGCCGCCGCCTCCTCAATGGCGTTCAGGTCTTCGCGGTGCAGGTTTTCCAGCAGGGCTTGCTCGAGGGCATCGGCGTTTTCCGCGGTGCGGACAACCGCGGGAATCCGATCAAGTCCCGCCTGTCGGGCGGCCCGACAACGGCGCTCGCCGGCGATCAGCTCGTATTTTCCGTCTTCACTAGGGCGGACCAACACCGGCTGGAGCACGCCAACTTCTCGGATCGACTCTGTGAGCACATTCAATGCCGCCTGGTCGAACTTGTCCCGGGGCTGGTACGGATTCACCGAGATGGCATCAAGGGGGAGTTCCAAGAACGAAACTGAGCGCATCCCATCGGAAGTCGATGAGGAGTCGGAAATGAGGGCACTGAGTCCCCTACCCAACCCTGGCGAGCGAGCCATCAGCTACCTCCTTGGCTAGTTCACGGTAGGCCAGCGCTCCTCGTGACCGTGGATGAGTGACGGTTACCGGAGCCCCGTACGACGGCGCTTCTGCCAAGCGGATATTCCGGGGGATCATCTGATGGCAGACTTTGTCGCCGAAGTAGCTCCGAATCTCCGAGGCCACTTGGGCCGATAACTTGGTGCGACCGTCGTACATCACGAGCACGATAAGAGAAATGTCCAAATCACTGTTGAGACTGTTGCGAACCAATTCGATATTCCGCATCAGCTGGCCAAGGCCCTCCAGGGCGTAGTACTCGCATTGGATCGGAACCATTACCTCACGAGCAGCAGCCAGGGCGTTGACGGTGAGCAAGCCCAACGATGGAGGGCAGTCTACGAAAACGAAGTCGAATTCGCCGTACACGGTAGACAGGGCAGAATCCAGTCTCCGCTCTCGGTTGAACGCCGGCACAAGCTCTATCTCCGCCCCGGCAAGATCCAAAGTGGACGGCGCCACCCAGAGGTTCTCTACCTGAGTGGAAACAATGCTCTCCCTTAAGCTCCCGTTTTGCAGCAACACGTCGTAAGTGGACACGCCGCCCGAGAACGGATCGATTCCCAGGCCGGTGGTGGCATTGGCCTGAGGATCCAAATCGACCACCAGTACGCGGTGGCCATTCTCAGCAAGGCACGCAGAGAGGTTGACGGTGGTCGTGGTTTTTCCGACGCCGCCCTTTTGATTGGCAACCGCTATCACACGCCATGTCCGAGGTTGGTGTTTTTCGCCAATAGACACTTGGGGGATTCTCCCTTACCCTCAACCTTGTATCAAGCACCCCCTCGTCAATTTTCCATGTGGGGGATCTATTGCTCTAAGTTGACAAATGTTCCACGTGGAACATGTGGGGGTACTTTCCAACGTCTTTAGCTTGTTCTTGTGGAGCGGTGGAACCTTGGGGGGGATTGGGTTAGGCGGTCGGGGGCCATACCCTGGTTGGCCAGCATGTCTGAGGGCCAGGGGGTGGGCTTGGGGGCGGCGCTAACTATGAGCTCGCCACCGGAGCGGAGCAGGGGAGCAGCGGCTTCTACCACCGACGATGGTGGGCCGAAGCTGCGGGCGGTTACCAGATCGGCGCGACCGCGGTATTGTTCGTCTCCACCGAGGTGCTCAGCGGCCACGTGGAGAACATCGACGCGCTCCGACCAACCAAGACGGGCGCAGTGCAGTTCCAGGAAAGCGGCTCTGGACAGCGAGGACTCCACCAGCGTCCACTTCGATTGAGGCCAGACCGCGGCCAACACCAAAGCCGGCAAGCCCCCGCCGCTGCCCAAGTCGACGGCTGCCAATGGAATTGCGGCAACTACTGAGGCAAACCCCAAGGAGTGCTCAATGTGCTGGTCTATGCCCCGGCCGCCGATCCAGCCCCGCCCCTGAGCTTGGCCGAGTACGTCGGCCAGCTTCGCCCGATCAGCACTGTCCACGTCTATCAGGTCAAGGTCAGTCAGGAATGATCACGACCCAGCGGCGAGGCTCCTGGCCTTCGGAGACGGTGCTGACGCCGTCGATCTCGGCGATAACGTCGTGGACTACCTTGCGGTCCGCCGCGTTCATTGGCTCGAGAGGACGCTCAGCGCCGGTGTCCCTGACTTCCGAGGCAATTTTCTCGCAGAAGGACTCCAGGGCCGCCCGCCGACGCTCCCGGTATCCACCGATG
Organism: Acidimicrobiia bacterium; assembly: GCA_022821445.1. Lineage (GTDB taxonomy): Bacteria > Actinomycetota > Acidimicrobiia > Acidimicrobiales > Bin134 > Poriferisocius. The sequence goes on from JAJEDQ010000209.1 coordinate 2,739, forward strand.
TCAACTCGAATTCGCCCTTCGCAATTCCCATCCGACTTCCTCTGCACCAACATGCGAGACAAGTCCTCAACCGCTCGCAGTGTGTTTCCCTTGGGTCCGATGAGCAACCCCACGCCCTGGATGTTCTCCACCCGCATTTCCACGGTCTCATCGTCTACCCGCTCAGCGGACACCTCGGCGTCTAGCTCGAAGGCATCCAACAGCCCGTCGAGAAACTCCACTACCAGGGTGCTCTGCTCTTCCAAACTCATCGCATCTTCTATTGGTTTGCTCTCTCTCACTTTTTTCCCCTCTTGGGCGTTGGTTGGACGGCTCTCTCGAGCCCCCCTGTTGTTGTTATTCGAATTCTGAGACTTCCTCTGTTCCTGGCGTGAAGCTTGCTCGCCAGCCGACGCTCGGGAATCCCGTTTCTGGCCTTGACCGCCTCGGCTGTCGCGATTGTTGTCTTGCCCCAAATTACCCCGCTCAGGATTGCGGCTCCGATTCCCCCCTCTATCTCTGTTCTGGGCCCGATCCCTGTTCTGGGCCCGATCCCTGTTCTGGGCCCGATCCCTGTTCTGGGCCCGATCCCTGTTCTGAGATGGCCGGCGACCACCATTTCGACCCCGGCCTCTATTGTTGGCCCGATCCCTGTTCTGAGATGGCCGGCGGTTTCGATCCCTTTTCTCGCGCGGCAACACGGGGCGAACTCGCGCTCTGATCCGAGCCTCCGTCTTTCGAAATCCCAAGAGTGCAGACTTGGGCTCATCGACAACGGAGAACTCGGCTTCGCTGCGGTCCACTCCCAAACGATCCAGAGCTGCTTCCTCCGCTTGGGCAATGGTCTTGCCGGTGACTTCGAGCCACTCCATGGCTACTTTCTCCTCTTTTTCCGCTGGCGCCGACGATCCGTGGGATGTGACTGTTGACCCTTCTGGGTGGTTCGGCTCGTGTGGCGCTGCTGTGGTCCTGTGTCTGACGACTTCTTGCTACTGGACTTTGTCCCTGATCCCTTAGCGTCCTTTGCTTTGGCGTCCTTGCTCCCAGCCTCCTTGCTCCCAGGCTCTTTTGCTACCCGAGACGGCGTCCGCTGACCAGCGGAGGTGGGTGTGGTACGGCGACTGTCTGGGCGCCTCTTCGGCGGAGTCCTCGATGTGGGCCGCCGACTGCCATGATCCGCCACTGGCGTGCGAGAGCGGGTCATTGGTCGAGGTTCGGGCTCCATGGGCGCCGAAGGCTCTTGCTCCCCTTCGTCCTCGGTCCTTTCTACAAGGGCTTGGCGTTCTTGATGGGGCCGGTAGATTCGACGGGTGATGACTGCTTGTTGACCCACCCGGACGATGTTCGAGCTCACAAAGTACAAGTTCAGACCGGCCGGGAACCCGATCGAGATGATCGGCAAGAACCAGGGCATGACCTTCATGATCATCTGCTGCTGGGGGTTGATCGGCGTATCGGGGTCGCGACGGCCGGCGATCTGGCGCTGCTGGACATAGCTGGTCACACCGATCAAGACGATCAGCAACAAGAACGGCAAAGCGGTGGAAAAGGAGTCTCGGAATGCATCGGTGAGGCTGGCCGACAGATCCATGCTCAAGAAGTTCATCTCCGTTGACTCTTCAAGAGCGACTCGCAATTGGGAGTCAGCCGCCAAATACTCCGGGTTGAAGGTCCGCTCGTCAAAATTCGGATTGGGTACGTTGTTCTCCCCGAACGGCAGCCGCCAGCCAACGTAAGTCCCTAAATCACTGACCCGTCGTGTCAATCCTCGAATTAGGCGGAAAAGGACGAAGAATACTGGAAGCTGAGCGAGTATGGGTAAGCAGCTGCCCAGAGGATTCACGTTGTTGGCCTGGTACAGGCGCATCATCTCTTCGTTCATCCGCTGGCGGTCGCCCTGGTATTGCGCCTGGATTTTCTTGACCTCCGGCTGGAGGGTTTGCATTCGAAGCATCGACCGCGTGGTGTAGAAGGTGAGCGGGGTCAAAATCAGCATCACCGTGAGCGTGAACAGCATGATGGCGATGCCGTAGCTCTCACCCAGCGTGTAGTAAACCGCCAGCAGCCAGGCGAGACCGTCGAACAAGGCGTCAAACACGGGTCACCGCCCTCCTGGAAGCGACGCCGGATCCTCGAGAAACCTCGCATGAGCCAGTTGGCTCAAGCGTGGGATCCGGGGCTAGTCGGCCGTTTTTGTCAGGCACGGGATCCCACCCCGATGGCGCTCCAGGCCGACACCGCAGCAGGCGGCGCAGACCCAGCCAAACTCCCGAGGCCGCACCATGCACCTCCACTGCTTCCAGCGCATAGTAGGAGCAGCTCGGAACGTACCGACATGGGCTTGGACGATGGTCGGTGGCCCGCTGATATCCCGTGATCAGGCCTCTGACGGCTCGGGCCGCCATGCTCATCTCCACGCGCCTAGTCCGGCTGTCTACCGAGCTCATGGCCCCAAACGCTCCAACTTGGCCAAACATGCCTCCAAGGAAATCCGCAGGTCAGCGTAAGAAAGCTGTGCTGCGCCCCGCTTTGTGCCGATGAGGTAGAGACCTGCCGGCAAACCACTCGGGCTCTTTCTATCGAGGTCTCTGACCATCTCCCTCAAGCGCCGGCGGATCTTGTTCCGAATCACCGCGGGACCCGCCTGACGAGGCAGTGCGTATGCCACCCGGCCCGCGCTGAGAGAGGGGTCGGACAGGAACCGAACCCAAAGCACCCCATGGTCAGCACGAACACCATCAACCCTGAGCCGCGCGAACGCGGAACGTCTCCGGAGCCGCTCAATCAGGCCGACAGCCTCTTGCGGCCGCGGCGCCGACGAGCATTGATGATCGCCCGCCCACTTCTTGTCATCATCCGATGCCGAAACCCGTGGCGCCGTGCTCGGCGTTGCACATTCGGCTGATACGTGCGCTTCACAACTTCCTCCAAGACCGGGGTGCCGTCGTCGTGGGACCGCCCTACAAGCGCCTCCCGTTTCCCGGCGTCTTCCCTACGCTACGGCCTTGCCCAGGGCCACGACAACCAATGACGCGGACACCGCCACAATTGCCACCTGAGCGACAATGACAACTATTTCAACACAAGCCTCTGACCTGCGAAAACTACCCAGACGCCCGTGCACGAATAGATAAGAGGTGCTACAGTCCAGAATTCCAGTCGAGGCGGTGCCAACTTGGTTGGGTAAAGCAATAGGACCGCAAGTTATCCACAGCTTATGCACATTTGTGGATACTGCATGTCATTTTATTGGAGTTGCCAACAAAGTGGTGTCTGCAACATTTCTCTGGTCTTCCTTCGAAAGCAGCATTCGTGCTCAAGTTCCTGACGCCGTCTGGCAATCGACTTTCAACCCGGCAAAAGCAACTTCTCTTGAGGAAGACATTCTCGAATTAACCGTTCCAAACACCATCATTAAAGACCGCCTCGAAGGTGAGTACTTTGAAGTCTTGAGAAACGCACTAGCTAGTTCGAATGCCACTCATATCACACTGAAGATCAACACGGAGCAAGGTTCGAACGATAACGATGATCACGTTTCCGTTGCTTCTCCACCTGTCGCCATGCCGGAAATGGCAGGCTCTACTCCAATACGTGAAACAACGACTGTCCTTCATCCGAACTACATATTCGACAAGTTTGTCACAGGGCCATCCAATCGGTTTGCCCTGGCAGCTGCCCTCTCTGTAGCTGAAACCCCTGGTAAATCGTACAATCCTCTTTTCATTCATGGTCATGCCGGCCTCGGCAAAACACATTTGCTTCAAGCCATTGGCCACTACGTTAAGAGTCATTACGTGGATGATCAACGTCATCCAATCAAACGAATCGTTTATGTCTCCACTGAAACTTTTCTCAATCAATTTGTAGATGCAATCCGAACAAACAATCGAAGTGAATTCAAGAAAATCTATAGAGATGTGGACGTGCTTCTCGTAGATGACATTCAATTTCTTGAGGGCAAAGAAGGCCTCCAAGAAGAGTTCTTTCACACATTTAACTCTCTACATGAAGTAAACAAGCAGATTGTTCTAACGAGTGATCGACCGCCAGATGCCATAGCAACACTTGAAGATCGGATGACAAGCCGATTCAAGATGGGTTTGCTCACAGATATTCAGCCTCCTGACATTGAAACTCGGTTGGCAATTCTCCGAAAGAAAGCTGAGCAATCCAATTTCGCCATCAACGATGACGTTCTCACATTTATCGCCAGCAACATCAAGGACAACATTCGGGAACTAGAAGGAGCTCTTACCCGAGTTACGGCATATGCCAGCTTTAACGATAAGCATCTTGACCTTGAACTAGCTCAATTTATTCTTCGAGACATTACGACACGCCGTGAACCACAGCCGGTTACGGCCGATGTGATATTGAAGGCGACTGCTGATCTCTTCGCGTTCAATGTTGAAGACATCGTTGGCCCACGGCGACAACGACCCCTGGTGAAGGCCAGACAGGTCTCAATGTACGTATTTCGAGAGTTGACCGAACTGAGTTACCCCGACATTGCACGCGTCTTCGGAGGTCGAGACCACACCACCGCCATTCACGCGGTGCAGAAAATCACGAAGCAGATGGCCGAGCACCCGGAGACGTTCAACCAGATCAATGAGCTCATTCAAAAGATCAAGAATGCTTGAGTCCAAGCACTGGGGAATGCAAGTAGGCCAACTTGGGGAAAGATCACCCTTGCCTGGGGACAGTAGCCGCATCTTCCACAGGGAGTCTGCATCGACGGCAAACAATCCACTTGCCTGGGGAAACGAAAGGAAAAATAGATCCTGTCTGAGCAGGGGAAATGATACCTTTTCACATTTCCACCCACCTACTGCTGCTAGCAGTAATTATTAATACAAATACAGGTAGAAAGCGAGCAGCCTGTGAAATTCCGATGTGAACGGGACACACTCCTAGATGCGTTGATGGTGACGGGCAGAGCAGCCGGGACCCGAGGTGGGTTCCATCTCGTGCTTTCCGGGGTTCATATGACCTTGGAGGGTGATGAGCTCACCCTTGCCGCAACCGACAGGGAGTTGACGATTACCAACCGATTGGAGGTGGCTGGTGACGGCGACGGCACCGCGGTGGTTACTTCCCGGCTGGCCAGTGAGGTGGTTCGCTCCTTGGATGCTGGAGCGGTGAATGTGACGGTGGACAAAGAAGGCATTCATATTGATTCAGCTCGCTCCAAGTTTTCGTTGCAGACGATGGGGGCAGAGGATTTCCCGCAGGTGGAAGCTTTGGCTAGCGATCCGGTGGTACTGGAAGCCCAGGGATTGCTGACTGCGCTGCGTCAAGTTGTGAAGGCAGCGTCGGCGGATGAGTCTCGTCCGGTGTTGACCGGCGTGTTGTTGTCGGCGGAGCAGGAGGGACTCCGACTGGTAACGACGGATTCCTATCGGTTGGCTTTGTGTGATCTGCCTGGATTGGAGGTTCTCGGGTCTGATCAAAGTGTTCTGGTACCGTCAAGAGGGCTTCAAGAGGTGATTCGCCTGCTCCCCGAGGTAGAGGAAGTCAGTGTGCGATTCAACGATCGGGAGGCATCCTTTGGCTTGGGGGCGATAACGGTGACCACCAGGCTGATTGAAGGGGAATTTCCCAGCTACCAGGGGCTGATACCGACTCACCAGCCAAACCGCCTCACCGTGAGCAGGGAGGGCTTCATCAACGCGGTGCGAAGGGTCCGACTCATGGCCCAGGATTCAACTCCAATCAGAATGGACATGTCATCAGCGGGACTGGAACTATCGGCAACGACCCAAGACGTGGGCGAAGCGACCGAACAGCTGGATGCTGTCTTCGAGGGGGAAGACCTCACGGTGGCCTTCAATCCCGAGTATCTGCTGGATGGGGCAGAGGCGGCTCCAGGCGAAGAGATTGTGCTGAACACCGTGGATGCCTTGAAGCCGGCAGTGATCCGCACACCCGAGAACGAGCAGTTTTTGTATTTGCTCATGCCTGTTCGCATCAACTGAGCCCCGCTTGCGTCAATTGGACAGCGCGTGCGCCTTCGACGGCTCTGGCTAGCGGATTTTCGCAATTATTCCCATCTCGACCTGGAGTTGCCTGCGGGAACCAGCCTGTTTGTGGGACTCAACGGCGAGGGCAAGACCAACCTTCTGGAGGCTGTCTATTACCTGGCCACGATGTCGTCGTTTCGTGTCAAGGCCGCAGACTCGATGATCCGGACGGGGGCAGACGTCTCCGAGGCGGTGGTGCGAGGGGAGATGGTTGCCGACCAGCGAGAGGTTCTGCTTGAGGCCGCGCTCAGATCCACCGGTCGCTCTCAATTCCAGGTCAACCGCCAAAAGGTGCGTCGCCGAGAACTGCTCGGTCTTGTTCCCGTGTCTGTTTTCATGCCCGACGATCTGGCTCTGCTCAAGGGCGGGCCTGGAGAGCGTCGCCGATTCATTGACGATGCACTGGGCCAGATCGACCCTCGCCTCGATGCGGCGAGGGCGGACTTGGAGAGCATCTTGCGCCAGCGGAATGCCCTGCTGCGCCAATCAGGAGGCCAACTCAGCTCAGAGGTGGCGGTGACACTGGACGTGTGGGACGAGAAACTTGCCGATGTGGGGGAGCGGCTGGCCGATGCCCGAAGGAGCCTGGTGGCAAACCTCGAGCCCAAGATGGCTGCGGCCTATCAAGACATAGCGGTCAAGCCGACACCCATGAGCTTGACTTACGAGTCAATTTGGTCACCCGGAGAGCTGAGCGAGGCCTTGGGCCGAGTCCGACGGGAGGACCTCCGCCGAGGGGCGACCACAGTGGGCCCTCACCGGGACGACGTGTTGGTGGCTCTTGCTGGCCGGCCGGCTCGCACGCATGCTTCCCAAGGCGAGCAGCGATCGCTGGCGTTGGCGCTGCGGTTGGCCGTACACCGGGAGTTGGCGGAAACGGCTGGTCAGTTTCCCCTGCTGTTATTGGACGACGTGTTCTCGGAACTGGATCCGGAGAGGTCGAAGGGTGTTCTAGAAGCACTTCAGTCGGAGCAGACGCTGTTGACCACGGCCGGCACACTGCCGTCTGATCTCACGTACAACGCCCGATTTCGAGTAGTGGGCGGCCAAGTCATCCGTGAGACGTGACGTTTGCGACCACGGAATGAGGCAGACTGAGGCGATGGGGTGGGAACCCTTGCCCAATCGGTCGGGACCCAGACGGCTGAGCGAGGCGCTCGATCAGGTTGCCTCGCGGTTGAAGGCGCCGCGGTCCCCGGTGTTGAAGATGGTCTTTGCCGCGTGGGAGGATCTGGTCGGCTCGGTGATGGCAGCCCACTCGTCGCCGGTGCGACTGGTGGACGGAGAGCTGGTGGTAGCTGTGGATGACCCTGCATGGGCCGCCGAAATGAGGTTTTTCGGCACTGAGCTCATCGGTCGAATCAACGCCATTGCGAAGGAGGAAGCGGTCACATCTCTGACTGTCAGAGTCCGCCCTGGATGATTAGCGCAGAAGGCCGGCAACCGGTTCTCCGGTGAGTCAAATGGACATTCAAAACTGGTAGAATTTCCCTATCGGAGGCAGTGCATTCAGCTGGTTTGATCGCGAGGCGAACGAACCCACAAGAACGACCGTCCTACCCACCCATATGGCCCGTCTAGCAGGGCAGAAAAGCTAGTTCGTGACTGACATCTCTGAGTCTTACAGAGCTGAAGACATAACCGTTTTGGAAGGCCTCGACGCTGTCCGAACGCGTCCGGGCATGTACATCGGATCCACGTCTGTGACTGGGCTGCACCACTTGGTCTACGAAGTAGTGGACAATGCGGTTGACGAGGCAATGGCCGGGTGCTGCACGAGCATTGAGGTGACCCTTCTGGCTGACGGCGGTTGCGAGGTTCGAGACAACGGACGCGACATTCCGGTTGATCCTCATCCCCAGCACCCGGACATGAGCGCAGTCGCCGTGGTACTCACCCTCTTGCACGCGGGGGGCAAGTTCGGCGGCAATGGATACAAGGTGTCCGGAGGCTTGCACGGTGTGGGCGTGTCGGTGGTGAATGCTTTGTCCACCCGACTGGAAGTAGAGATTGACCGGGACGGCCACCGCCATACGATGTCGTTTGCCAACGGCGGGGAGATGACAGAGAAACTGCGGATCATTGGCGACAGCCCCGAGCATCGCACCGGCACCACGGTTCGCTTCTGGCCCGACGAGGGCATCTTCGACGATGTGCGGTTCAGGGCCCAGGGGCTGCTGGAGCGGCTCCAGATGATGGCGTTTTTGAACCGCAACCTGGAGATCAAGTTCCGCGACCTGCGTACCGACGGCACGGGCGGCGCCGAGTGGACGGTGTACTGCTACCAGCACGGCATCAGCGACTTCGTGCGCGAGGTGAACAGCTCCAAGGACGCGCTGTTCGATGACATCGGCTTCTTCGCGCAGCAAGAAGAAGGCGACGAGGTGGAGGTAGCCTTTCAATGGAACACTGGCTACAACACCGACGGGTTGCACTCCTTTGCCAACGGGATCAACACCGTTGAGGGGGGCATGCACGAGGAGGGCTTCCGCAAGGGGCTCACTCGAGTGGTTAACGACTACTGCCGGGCCAAGGGGCATCTGAAGGAGAAGGATGACAACCTGGCTGGCGAGGACATCCGCGAGGGGCTCACAGCGATCGTGAGCGTGAGGCTCCGTGAGCCGCAGTTCGAGGGCCAGACCAAGGCAAAGCTGGGGAATGCGTCTATGCGCTCCCTGGTGGAGCGGGCCACCAACGAGAAGCTGGCCGAGTGGCTGGAGGAGAACCCCTCCGACGCCCGCAAGATTGTGACCAAATGCCTCCAGGCCCAGAAGGCCCGTTTGGCGGCGCGCCAGGCCCGGGATGCCACTAGGCGCAAATCGGCTCTCGACGGCGCGGGACTTCCGGGCAAGCTGGTGGACTGCACATCCACCAATCGAGATGAGTGCGAGCTGTTCATCGTGGAGGGCAATTCGGCCGGCGGCTCGGCCAAGGACGCCCGCGACCCCAAGACCATGGCCATTCTCCCGATCCGGGGGAAGATCCTCAACGTGGAGCGGGTGCAGGTCGACCGGATGCTCCGCAATGCGGAAGTCCAGGCACTGGTCGCGGCAGTCGGCGCGGGCTTTGGCCCGGAGTTCGACGGGGGCAGCGAAAACGGAAACGGAGCGACCAGCCAAGACAATCCTCCGGGTGATTCCAAAATCCGCTACGGCAAGGTGATCCTGCTGGCTGATGCCGATGTGGACGGCAGCCACATTCGCACGCTGCTGCTTACCTTCTTCTATCGACAGATGCACAAGCTGGTGGAAGAAGGCCATGTCTACATTGCCCAGCCGCCGCTGTATTCCACGGAGGTGGGTCGGTCGAAGATCTACCTCAAAGACGACCATGCCAAAGAGGCTTTCTTGGCCGAGAACCCCAAGCACAGTGCAGAGTTCCAGCGGCTCAAGGGCCTCGGTGAGATGGACGCCGAGGAACTGTGGGCCACCACCATGGATCCGGAGCGACGGACCCTGCTGCGGGTCTCGGTGGAACAGGCCGCGATAGCCGACGGGGTGTTCTCCAGGCTGATGGGAGAGGACGTGCAGGCTCGCAAGCAGTTCATCCAGACCAACGCCAAAGACGTCCGCTTCTTGGACATATGAGCGCCAAGGACTCCTGTGCCCGACGAGCCTGATACGTCCCCAGAGTCTGAAGGGGCGCCTGTCAGTTCAATTCAGGACATCGACATCCAGACTGAGATGGAGCAGTCGTTTCTGGACTACGCCATGTCGGTCATCACCGCCCGGGCGCTCCCCGATGTGCGAGACGGGCTCAAACCGGTCCACCGCCGCATTCTCTGGGGCATGTACGACCAGGGGACCCGGCCCAATCGGCCCTATGTGAAATGCGCCCGGGTAGTGGGCGATGTCATGGGCAAGTACCATCCCCACGGAGACCAGGCGATCTACGACGCCCTCGTGCGCCTAGGCCAGGGGTTCTCGCTGAGGCACCCGCTGATCGACCCCCATGGGAACTTCGGATCTCCCAACGATCCGCCGGCGGCCATGAGGTACACCGAGTGCCGTCTCGACGAGTTGGCCATGAGGCTGCTCGACGGCATCGACGAGCAGACCGTCGATTTCAGCGACAATTTCGATTCCACCGAGCAAGAACCAGTGGTGCTGCCGTCGCGGTTCCCCAACCTGCTGGTGAATGGCAGCCAGGGCATCGCGGTGGGCATGGCCACCAACATCCCGCCTCACAACCTGGGCGAGGTGATCGACGCGGTCAACCACTTGCTCGAAAACCCTGAGGCCACCAACGAGGACCTTATGGCGTTCGTGAAAGGCCCTGATTTTCCCACTCGGGGCCGCATCATGGGCTACCAGGGCATTCGGGACGCCTATACCACCGGCCAGGGGACGATCAAGGTGCGAGCCGCCGCTGAGATTGTGGAGAGCGGTTCCAGCGCCCAGATTGTGGTTACCGAAATCCCGTATCAGACCAGCGCGGAGATCATTGAGGAGAAAGTGGCTGACCTGGTGAATCGGCGGGTGATCGACGGCATCCGCCAAATCCACAATGAATCGGCCAAGGGTCAGACCAAGCTGGTGTTCGAGCTGAAGAGGGACGCCCCTGCGCTGGTTGTGCTCAACAACCTCTACAAGCACTCCCCGCTTCAGACCAATTTCCCGGTGAACATGGTGGCGCTAGCCGACGGCGTGCCCCGGACCATGACGTTGCGTGACTGCCTGGCCGCATACGCCGGCCACCAGCAAGAGGTGGTGCGACGCCGGACAGAGTTCCGCTTGGAGGAAGCCCGCCGCCGGGAGCACATCCTCGAAGGGCTCGTACGGGCGGTGGACATGATTGACGAGATCATTGCCGCCATCCGGGCCTCGAACAACCGCGCCGCTGCCCGGACAGTACTGATGGGCGAGCACTTCGAGTTCAGCGAGATCCAGGCCAATCACATCTTGGATATGCCGTTGGGCCGGCTTACTCAGCTCGGCCAGAAGGAGTTGAACGACGAGCTGGCCGAGAAGCGGGCGTTGATCATCGACTTGGAGGCCATATTGGCCGACGACGCCAAGCTGCGGACTGTTATCTCAGAAGAACTTCTCGAAGTTCGAGAGGCCTTTGCCAACGAGCGACGGACCCACATCATGGCCGACGAGGGTGAGATCGACATTGAAGCGCTTATCGATGACGAAGACCTGATGTTCAGCTTGAGTTCAGCCGGCTATGTCAAGACGGTGGCGCCTGACGAGTTCAAGACCCAGGGGAGAGGCGGCAAAGGCGTTATCGGCGCAAACCTGAAGGACGGGGACTACATCGCCTCGCTCATCCACACCACCGCCCATGCCTATCTGATGTTCTTCACCAGTTCGGGTCGGGTGTATCGCATCAAAGCCCATGAGGTGCCACGGACGAGTCGCACCGCTCGGGGTATGGCCATTGTGAACCTGCTGCACTTGGCCCCGGAGGAAGCCGTTTCTGCGGTGATCGACACTCGGGACTACGAGACGATGCGGTATTTGCTATTCGTTACTCGCCGGGGGGTAGTGAAGCGGACCCGGTTCTTGGAATACGACAAGACCCGCACCAAAGGGCTTATCGCCATCAACTTGCGTGAGGGCGATGAATTGGTGCGGGTGCTACCCACCACGGGGAACGACGACATCTGTTTGGTGAGCGCGTCGGGGCGGCTCATGAGGTTTTCGGAATCGGAAGTTCGATCAGTAGGACGAACCGCAGCCGGCGTGCGAGGGATGACGCTGCTCGGTGACGACATCGTGGTTGCCGCCACTGCGGTGCAGCCCGAGAGGGAATTGCTCTTGGCCACCGACCAGGGCTTCGGCAAGCGGGTTCTTCTAGACCACTTCCGGTCCAAGCATCGAGGTGGCCAAGGGGTCATAGCCATGAAGCTGCCCGATGAGCGGGGTTCAGTGGTGGGGGCGCGAGTGGTCGCTCCCGACGACGAGGTGTTCGCAGTGGCCTCCAATGGAGTCACGATCCGAATGCCCGTCTCCTCGGTCTCGGTGCAGGGGGCTCACGCCGCCGGAGTACGGATAATGACCTTGTCTGAGGATCAAACCATGGCGGCCATTGCGCCGGTCTTATCCACCGAAGACGAGGAATAGCCTCCTACTCGCCGAAGCTTCCCCCCAGACATGACAGCGGAGAAGTGCGATGGACGAGAGGGGATCGATTTCGGTGCTGAGCGTTGGGGTGCTGACGGTGATCGGGATGGCAATCCTGCTGTTGGGCCAACTCGGCGCTGACGGGGTTCGCCGGGCTCGGGCGACAGCAATCGCCGATGCGGTGGCAATGGCCGCGGCGGCCGACCCCCAGGCCGCTCGAGCCACCGCAGCGGCCAACCGGGCAACGCTGGTTTCGATGGTGCAAGAGGGTTTCGAGACGGAGGTGGTCGTGCGCCACGACGGCTCACAGGCGACGGCCAGAGCAGAGTTCCGACCAATCGGGTGGTGGTGCCAATTGCTTGACACCAGCGATCCCATACACTTCGGGGCGTGTCCATCGACCCCGGTCGGGTGAGCGAGCCCTCTGTAGCGCCGTTGCCCAGCCAGGCAGTGGCGCGCCAGCCGGTGAAGGTGACTCCGAGGGAGTACCGGAGGGCAGTGCGATTGCAGGCCCGCAAGGTACGCCGGGTGATCCGGCACGTCGAGCCTTGGTCGGTGCTGAAGATCTCGTTGATCTTCTACATGTGCCTCTGGGTGATCGTGATGCTGGCCGGAGTGATGCTGTGGAGCATCGCGGTGGGATCAGGCACCGTGGACGACACCGAGTCGTTCATCGAGGAGCTGTTCGCCCTGCAAGAGTTCAAATTCAACGCCAGCCAGATATTCCGAGGATTTGCTGTGGGCGGGCTGGTGTTGGTGGTGGCGGGCACGTTCTTCAACATCTTGCTGTGTGTGCTGTTCAACCTCATCAGTGATCTTACCGGCGGAATGAGGGTCACAGTCATCGAGGAGGAGACGGCTCGGCAACGGCCCCGGACTCGGCCTCGCCGATTTCGTTGGCTTGCCTGGAACCCCCGTAAGTAGGCTGTCGGTTCGGTTTGGCATTGGGGCTATAGCTCAGTCGGTTAGAGCGCACCCCTGATAAGGGTGAGGTCGCTGGTTCGAATCCAGCTAGCCCCACGTTGGTGACTTTCCCCGGTTGCACCGTTGAGGGGGTTCGTTAGGATGGGTGTCGTGAAGATTCTGCGAAGAGCGTTGGTTGCTCTGGCAGGGGCGGCCGCTATCGCGGCCATTTTGCGTGCTCGGGGAACCGGGGGTGTCCCGTCTCAGTCGGGCGGGTGGCGCCAGATCAGCGGCAGCTGACTCTGAATTGCTCTATCTGAGCCGTATGGTGACCTTCGTTCCGCCGGTCGGATAACTGATATGGACATCTTGATTGTCGGCGCGGGCGTGGTCGGCGCCGGGGTGGTGAATCACTTGGTTGGCTCGCCTTCGACCCCCGCCAGTCGGCTGGCTGTGATCGACCGAAACCCCGATCGGGCCTGGCACTTGGCCGAGAAACACGGGCCTTCGGTGACCGTGGGAAGTTTGGATGATCCGGCCGATGTGGTGGTTCTGGCTACCGCGTCAGGCACCCAGGCCCGACTGGCCCGTCGGTTTCTCAACCAGGGGCGGGTGGTGCTGGCCACCTCCGACTCGGTGTCTGATGTGAGGCGGATGCTGGGCATGAACGGGGCGGTTCGACAACAGGGCTCGCTGGTGGTTGCCGGAGTGGGCATGGCCCCCGGGCTGAGCGATGTGCTCGCCGTTCGAGCGGCCGCGGAGCTCGACCGGGTGACCGAGGTTCACGTCGCCAAGTTCGGCACCGGGGGGCCGGATTGCGCTCGGCAGCATCACCGGGCCTTGAGCTCTCTGGCGTTGGAATGGCGGGGTGGTTGGAAGCAGCGGCCGGGCGGGTCGGGGCGGGAGCTCTGCTGGTTTCCAAGCCCGGTAGACGCGGCGGACTGCTATCGGGCGGCGTTGCCCGATCCGATGCTGCTGGTTCGGAAGTTCAGCAGGGCGGATCGGATCACGGCCCGTATGGCAGCTACTCGGAGGGATCGCTTTTCCTCCTGGTTGCCGATGCTGCGGCCCCCGCATCCGGAGGGGAAGCTGGGTGCTGTGCGCGTGGAGGTGCGGGGGCAGAGAGACGGTGCTTGGGCGGGGCGGATTCTGGGGGCTTCTGGGGCGCCGGGGTTTGTGGCTTCGTCGGTGGTTGTGAGCGCTCTGGAGTTGATCGGGTCGGGAAAGGTTGATGGAGCTGGCGTGGTGGGGTTGTCGGAGATAGTGGACGCGGCTGAGTTTCTAGGCGTGCTGGAAGGGCAGGGGGTGGTCTGCGAGGAGTTTGCCGGGGCCTAGCCGTTGTTGAGGAGGACGCGGAGTTCTTCGTGGAAGTGCCCGTTGGTGGCCAGCCAGTCACCGGCGGATGGGGTGCTGGTGCCGTTCCATTGGGTGATTTGGCCGCCGCCTTCGGGGATGATTACCAGCATGGGGGCGATGTCCCACAGATTGAGACCGGGGTCGATCATGGCGTCGACGCGACCGGTGGCTACCAGCACGTAGCCGTAGCCGTCGCCCCAGGTGCGAACTCGGGGACCGGTTCGGCTCTCTCGGTCGTGGGTTCGCCTGACTCGATCGAAGGCGCCTTCGGGCCACCATTCGGTTCCAGATGTGCTCAAGTACGATCGGCTTATCTCGGTTTGGGCGCTCACTTGGCAGCGGCGGCCGTTGTGGTGGCAACCCAAGCCTCGACCGGCCCATACCGCTTCGTCCAGGCCGGGCACGGCCGCCACTCCGATGGCCGGGCCGTGCTGGTCGATCAAGGCCAGCAAAGTGGTGTACAGGGGCACACCGCGGACGAAGCTGCGGGTGCCGTCGATGGGGTCGATAACCCAGGTTCGCCCCGATGTGCCCTGCTCTTCGGGGTATTCCTCTCCGATCACCGCATCGTCGGGGAACCTCTTGGCCAAAGCCTCTCGGAGGAAGGCCTCCGCGGC
>JAJEDQ010000059.1 GCA_022821445.1 Acidimicrobiia bacterium
GAGCTGGAACGGCTGAGCGACCAGCCGGGCGTATACAGCGCGGCCGCGGGGGGCGGAACCGGGGTGCTGGTACGGGCCGCGGGAACCGACCGGGAGGCAGCCGTGGAGGTGGTGACCCCCACCAGGTGCATCCCCATCGCCTCGGTTGCCGCCACGCCGTCGCTGACTCCGTCGCCCCAGTTCTCTGTGGTCGGCAGCCGAGACTTGCGCACCGCAGTGCTGTACCCGTCGGACGACGAAGAAATAGAGGGCCCTCTGCTGCCGGTGTTGCTCGATCCCTATGGCGGCCCTCACGCCCAGCGAGTGCTCAAGGCTCGCTCGCCGTTCCACGTCTCCCAGTGGTTCGCCGACCAAGGGTTCGTGGTGGTCATTACCGACGGTCGGGGCACTCCTGCCCGGGGCCCGGCCTGGGAGCGGGCGGTGGCCGGCGATCTGGCCCATCCAGTGCTTGAAGACCAGATCGACGCCCTCGACGGACTAGCCAAGCAGCATCCCCGCCTCGACTTGAGCCGGGTGGCCGTTCGCGGCTGGTCGTTCGGCGGCTACCTGGCCGCGTTGGCCGTATTGGCCCGGCCCGACCGGTTCCACGCCGCCATCGCCGGGGCACCGGTGACCGACTGGCGCCTCTATGACACCCACTACACCGAGCGCTACCTGGGCCATCCCGACCACAACCCCGAGGCCTACACCCGCACCAGCCTCTTGGAGCTGGCCGGAGACCTGACCCGCCCGCTCCTGTTGATATGCGGCCTAGCCGACGACAACGTGTTCGCCACCCACACCCTCCAACTCTCCCAAGCCCTGTTCGAGTCAGGCCGCCCCCACCAAGTGCTCCCCCTGCCCGGCGTCACCCACATGACCCCCCAAGAACAGGTAGCCGAGAACCTTCTGCTCCTCCAACGAACCTTCCTCTTCGACAGCCTCGGACTCCACCCGCCAGGCAATCCCAAGCATCACAGTGATGATTGATGTCTGAGCATGGGAAAACCACCTCACACCCGCCACAATGACCCCATGGCGCGCATAACTGCCGACGGCGAAATCGTCTGCGGGATCCAGTTGCCGATCCAGACTCTCAACGAGCGGATCTGCCAGCCGTGGGAGCCCGGCGCCACCGTGGACGACCTGTTGGCCATCACCCAAGCCGCGGAGGCCGCTGGGCTCGGGTTTGTGGGGGTGTGCGACCACATCGCCATCCCGAACAACGAGTACGCCGCCCACATGTCCACCACCTGGTACGACCCGATCGCCACGCTCAGTTTCCTGGGAGCGGCCACCAGCACCATCCGGCTGCTGTCGGAGGTATACGTCCTTCCCTATCGCCATCCCCTGACCACCGCGAACTCGTTCTGCACCCTCGACCACCTCACCGGGGGGCGGGCCTTGATGGGGGTGGGTGCCGGCCATGTGGAGGCCGAGTTCGAAGCCCTGGGATTGAGCTTTCCCGACCGGGGCCGCATGACCGACGAGGCCATCGACGCGGTGCGGGTGGCGGTGGAGGCCGCCGGTGGGTTCTGCGAGTTCAGCGGGGAATTCTACGACTTCAAAGACGTGGGAGTGGGCCCCGCCGCCGCGCAGGACACCATTCCCGTCTGGATCGGGGGCAGCACCCGCCCGGCCCTGCGCCGGGTGGTGGAGCGGGGGGACGGCTGGATCCCCCAGGGCACGCCCCGAGAGGCCATGGCCGAGCAGATCGACTACATGCGGGCCCATGCCGACATGGTGGGCCGCGACCTCGATGAAGTGGACCTCGGCTGGTTGGCCGGGACCGTCTACATCGGCGATCCTCCTGGGGGGCTTTTTCCGCCGGGATGGCCGTATATCGGCGGCTCTCCCGACCAGATTGCGGAGTCGCTCCGCTACGCCCACGAGCTGGGTACCTCGGTGGTGTTTCTGTTTTTCCGGTCCCGCGACGCGGCCGAGTACGTCGACCAGGTAGCCCGTTTCGGCGCCGAGGTCCTGCCCCTGCTGGAGCCTTGACCATGAGCGGCGTGCTGGCGGGAATGCGGGTGGTGGAAGGATCGGCGTTTGTGGCCTGCCCCTCGGGGGGGATGACGCTGGCCCAGCACGGGGCCGACGTGATCCGCTTCGACGCCATCGGCGGCGGCATCGACTACCGACGGTGGCCGCTCACCCCGGATGGCCAGTCGCTGTATTGGCAGGGTCTCAACAAGGGGAAGCTGTCGATCCAGGTCGACCTCCGCTCGCCCGAGGGCCGAGAGCTGATCACCGCCTTGGCCACCGCACCCGGCCCCGATGCCGGAATTTTCACCACCAACTTCCCCGCCGTCGGCTGGCTTTCGTACGACAGCCTGCGCCAACACCGCGACGATCTCATCATGGTGGCCATCACCGGCAACCACGACGGCTCCACCGCGGTGGACTACACCGTGAACTGCGCCGTGGGCTATCCGTGGCTCACCGGCGACGACGGCACCATCAACCATGTGCTGCCCGCCTGGGACATCATCTGTGGCCAGACCGCGGCGGTGGGGGTGCTGGCCGCCGAGCGGCAGCGTTCCCGCACGGGAGAGGGCAGCCTGGTGAATCTGGCCTTGTCCGATGTGGCGCTGGCCGCGGTGTCGATGCTGGGCCATGTGGCCGAGGCCCAGCTCATGGGAACCCAGCGGCCCCGGATCGGCAACGACATCTACGGCGCATTCGGGCGGGACTTCGAGCTAGCCGACGGAGAGCGAATTCAGATAGTGGCGGTAAGCGCCCGCCAGTGGACGGGGATCGTGGCCGCCTGCGGTATCGCCGAGGAGGTGGCCGCTTTGGAGGTTGAGACTGGCCTTGACCTCACCCGAGTGGACGGTGACCGCTACTTGGTCCGAGATCGCCTCAATTCACTGGTGGCCCAGTGGTGCGCGAGCCACACCTTGGCCGAGGCGTCGGTGGCGCTGGACGCCCAAGGGGTGTGCTGGGGCCGTTACCAGTCGATGCTGGAGCTGGTGGCCAACGACCCCCGCTGCTCTACTGAGAACCCGCTGTATGCCGAGGTGGAGCACCCCGAGACCGGTCAATATCTCACCCCCGGCCCCCCGCTCCGCTTCTCTCAAGAGCATCTGGCGGATCCCGGACCCGCCCCCCAGCTAGGCCAGCACACCGACGAAGTGCTGGCCGACGTGCTCGGCCTGTTGGGCACCGAGATCGCCCGTCTCCACGACAGCCAGATCGTCGCCTGACCATCTCTCTGCCGCTATCGGGCCGCTACTTTGACGCCATGACCATGGATATCGGCCGCGTCGGGGTCTGGACCCGCACCGACAGCTTCTCAACCAGCGAGGCCATCGAATTCGCCCAGCGGGTCGAGGAGTTGGGCTACGGCGCCCTGTGGATCCCCGATGCCTTCGGCCGCGACCCCTTCGCCCACGCCTCGCTGCTGCTCAACCACACCTCCACGTTGGTGCTGGCCACCGGCGTGGTGAACATCCACCTGCGGGAGGCCCAGGCCACCTCCTGCGCCCAGAAGGAATTGCACGACCAGTCGGGCGGTCGTTTTCTGCTCGGACTCGGGGTGTCGCACCAAGCACCGGTGGAGCGGTTGCAGGGCAAGCCCTACCCCAAGCCGATCCCGTCGATGCGGGAGTACCTCGACAAAATGGAAAGCGCCATGTGGTGGGGACCGCAACTCGATGGCGAACCGCCCATGGTGCTGGCCGCCCTCGGCCCGCTCATGTTGAAGCTGGCCGCCGAACGCACCATGGGGGCCCACCCCTACTTCGCGCCGCCGGAGAACTCTCGGCGGTCCCGGGAGATCATGGGTCCCGACGCCTGGATCTGCCCGGAGCAGAAGGTGATGCTGGAAACCGACCCAGTGAGGGCCAGGGAGCGGGCCCGGGCGTCCATGGCCGGGCCGATAACCATGCCCAACTACCGCAACAACCTCATGCGGTGCGGCTTCGAGGAGAGCGCCCTCGACGATGGCGGCAGCGACGAGGTGGTCGACGCGGTGGTGGCCTGGGGCGATGAGAACGCCCTGGCCGAACGGGTGCGCCGGCATCACGAAGCCGGCGCCACCCATGTGTGCATCCAACCGCTCGACCCGGTGGACAAGACCCGCCCCAGCCTCGAAACCCTCGAGACTCTCGCCCCCCTTCTGAACGGAGCGTGATTCGCCATGTCCAACGAGTTCCAAGACCGAGTCGCCCTGGTCACCGGCGCCGCAGACAGAATCGGGCTGGGCTTCGCCCACGCCATCTACCTGGCCGAGCGGGGCGCCAGGATCGTGCTCAACGACCTCGGCAGCGGCACCCTGGGCCTAGTCGAGCAGGGCTTCAATCCCTACATCGCAGAGGAGGCCGCCCAACGCATCCGTGACGCCGGTGGCGAAGCCATCGCCAACAACGGCGACGTGGCCGAGGAGACCACCGCTCAGGCGATGGTGGCCAGTGCAATGTATGCCTGGGGACGGGTGGACATCCTCATCAACAACGCCGGGGTCGCCAGCTCGGCGTTCTTCCCCGACATCGACGCCGACGAGATGCACCGCCATGTGGGGGTGACCCTGCTGGGATGCCTCAACACCGCCAAGGCGGCGTGGCCCCACATGGTGGAGCGGGGCTACGGGCGCATTATCAACACCGGCTCCCCGGCCTGCTTCGGCAACCCCATCGCCTCC
>JAJEDQ010000014.1 GCA_022821445.1 Acidimicrobiia bacterium
CAGCACCCGGGCGTTGGTCAGGTACATCATGGCCGAGCCGATGGCCAGTTTCTGGTCGTCGCCCTGCGACGGCCACGGCGAGGTGCCGAACCAGCCCATCGAGCTCTCGCTGGCCCCGATGTGGAAGTTCACCGGCAGCTCGTGGTCGCAGCAGAACTCCCACAGCGGCCGCCAAGCCTCCTCGCCCAGGTCGGGCAGTCCCCGTAACTGCGGATCGCTGCACATCGCGATGCCCCGCAAGCCCAAACCGACGATGCGCTCGGCCTCGGCTAGCGAGCCCTCGATGTCCCACCACGGGATCAGCCCCATCGGGAACAGGCGCTCACCGGAGTTGTCCTGGATCTCGGCCATGGCGTCGTTGTACACCGACACGCACAGCCGCTTGAGCTCCACGTCTTCGATCTGGCCGAACTTCTGGCTGCCGAAGCCGGCCAGGTTGGGGTAGAGGATCTGGGCGTGGACGCCGATCTGGTCCATGACATCCACTCGGGCGTCCATGTCGTAGGCCCCGGGATGGACGTCGCCGATGGTCCAGCCGAAGAATTCGGTGCCCAGGGCCTTGCTGCCGTCAGGACGCACCACCCCGCTGGCGGTGGCGAAGCCCAAGACCTCTCCGTCGAGCACCCAGTGGGGCCGCCCGTCCACATCTGCCACTTTTGGGAGCCGGTCGACGTAGTCCGCCGGCGCCCGGCTGCTCCACAGGTCGTGGGGTTCAGTTAGATGGGTGTCTACGTCAATTACTCGGATCTGATCTCGCGTCGCGGTCATGCCCAAGTTTGACACGTTTGGCAAACTTCCGGCGGGGCGGCGGGCCGTAAATTTGATTGACGGCCCATGGATCCCCAGCTAGCGTACCGAATAGCCCAGATGGCCGGGGAGGTTGGAGCTCCCCGGCCCAAGGCTCGCCTTAGCCACTGGCGAGCCCTGCGGGGACAATATCAAAAGATACCTAAATTTGCTATCCCCATTTAGAGAGACTGAATTAGACTGTAATTTTCTGTAAGTTGGCAATTATGCCAGGGTTACGCCGAACGCGAGTCCGACAAATAAGCGCGGGCGGTGGTCAGGACTGCTTGGGCTAGGGGGCCCTCGGCGAGCAGGTCAGCCTCTTCGGCGGGCATGCGGCGGGTGGCTACTCGGCACCACTGGCTGGCTGTTCCGGTGATGCTTTGGGGGGCGTTGTCGTCGCCGTAGGTCCAGATCTCACCGGACGGCGCCACCAACTCCAGGCGGAGATCAGACAAGGGGGCGGGCGGGGTTATTCCTTGGCTCCGGAAGGCGTAGGGGAGGGCGCGGAAGCCAAGGTGGGCGACGTGGCGGAGGCGGTCGGTGTCAACCGGCGCCACTCCGGCCGTGGTGAAGCAGTCCAAGCCGTGGGCCCAGGTCTCCATCAATCGGGCAGTGGCGAACGAGCGGCAGGTCATGGGGCCGTCGCCCCAGATGATCGGAGCCTTGGCGTCCAAACCGTCCATCACCTCCAAGCTGGCTGCCCGCGACGCCCGCCAGCTGCCCAGCACCTCGGCCGGGTCGCCGGGCACCGGGCGGTCGGGCCAGCGCCCGGTGGGGGCGAACACCTGATCGCTGTGGCCGGTCAATGCCAGCAGTGCGGCCCCCTCGCTCACAGCCAGGTGGTGGATCTGGTGGGCCAGCGTCCATCCCGGCGACGGCGACTGCTTCGCCCACACCTCCAGAGGCAGCGACGCCACCAGATCGTCCAACACCTGATGCTCGGCGGCGAGATCGGTCAACAGCACGTCATCCATGCGACGAATGTACTGATCGGGGCGGGCCACTAGAGTGACGCAGGTCGAATAGTCCAGGGGGAAATAATCGGGTGGGCGAGTTCATCCAATTGCTAGTGAGCGGGGCCATCGCCGGCGCCATCTACTCGCTGATCGCCGCCGGACTCACGCTGAGCTACACCTCCACCGGCATCTTCAACCTGGCCTACGGGGGCATCGCCTACACCTCGGCCATGCTCTACTTCCAACTCATCAATGCCCTGGGCATCGAGAGCCTGGGTATGAGGCTGCTGTCGTTCTTCCTGGTGGTGGTGGTGTTCTGCCCGCTGCTCGGCCAGCTCCTCAACGTGGCGGTATTCCGACCCCTGGCCCGGGCCAACGACGCGGCCAAAGTCATGGCCACCATCGGGATTCTGGTGGCGTTGCCCGCGCTCACCGATTTGCTGGTCGACTTGGGCACCAAGACCTGGGACTGGGGCCTGCAATCCACCGACTACGTGTTCCTCACTCCCGGAGTGTGGAAGGTGCCCAGCGAGACTTGGCCCTACGACCTGGATGTTGTCGGCCTTGACGGCATCCGACTGCTCATTAGCAGCAACCAGTGGACGGTGCTGGTGGTGGCGGCAGTCATCGCGGTGGCGCTGTGGGCCCTAATGCGCCACACCCGCATCGGGCTCCAGATGCGGGCAGTGGTGGACCGTCCCGATTTGGCCGGTTTGCGAGGGGTCAGCGAATCGTTCACCTCGTCGGCCGCCTGGATCATCGGCACCATGCTGGCCGGGCTGGCTGGGGTGGTTGGCGCACCGGTGTTCAACTCCCTCGAGTCCAATCAGTACAACGTGTTCATGTTCATCGCTACCGCCGCCGCGGTAGTAGGCGGTTTGCGCTCCATTCCGCTGGCTTTCGCGGGGGGGGTGGCCCTGGGCGTGGTCACCAGCTTGGTGGGCCGGTACGCCACGTTCGCCCAGGACATCCGGGGTTTCGAGAGCTCGGTGCCTTTCGTGGTGCTGTTGGTGGGGCTGCTGTTCATGGCCCGGGAGCGGACTCGTCGCAGCGGCGTAGTGGCCGACGCGCCTCCGGCCACCGTTTACACCGACGACCTGCCGGCATGGAGGGTGCAATTGCCCTGGGTGCTGGGGGCGGCGTTCATCGTGCTCCAGGTTTTCATCTTCGCCGATCAGTTCTGGTTGGGTCTGTGGGTCACCGGCTTGGCCTTTGGCTTGGTGTTCATGTCTTGGGTGCTGCTCACCGGCCTTGGCGGCATGGTCAGCCTGGCCCAAGCGGCCTTCGTGACCATGGCCGCCATGACCGCCGGTCTGGTCTTGGACAAGACCGGGCTGCCGTTCATTCCCGCGCTGATCGTGGGGGTGATAATCGCCGGAGTGCTGGGCGTAATCGTGGCTTTGCCCGCATTGCGGTTGGGTGGATTGCCCTTGGCTCTGGCCACTCTGGCGCTGGCCTTTATGAGCGAGCGGGTGCTGTTCGAGTGGAGCTGGTTCAAGAACGGCCAGGGCACCAAGGGGTGGGACATCCCCCGTCCCCAACTAGGGCCGTTCGACTTTGAAGACGAGAAGTCCCTGGCGGTGCTGTTGGTGATTCTGGTTTTGGCTGCGGGCTGGTTGGTGAGAAATCTCCAGAGGTCGGTCACCGGTCGGGCCATCATCGCGGTGCGCAACTCAGAACCTGCCGCGGCCACTTCGGGGCATTCAATCGTGCGCACCAAGCTGGCAGTGTTCGCCCTTTCGGCGCTGTTGGCCGGGTTCGGCGGAGTCTTCTTTGCCACGTTCATCGGCAACGTGACCCCGTTTACCGCCACCACCCAGGCAGGGCTGTTCTGGCTGGCGGTGGTGATCTTGGTCGGCATCCGCCGTCCCGGTGCTGCGGTGATGGCCGGCATCATGGTGGCGGCCAGCGGCCACACGTTCGGCACCGGCTGGCATTGGGATTGGATGGAGTCGTGGCACGTGGTGCTGGTGGCCTCGGTGTTCGGGGCGGCGGCGCTCTTCACTGCTGTGCGAGACCGTCAGGTGGGATTACCGTTCTCGCCTCCCATTCTCGGCGTGCTGGCGGTTTTGGCCTTCATCTGTCTGGCCCGGGTGTATTCCTGGTATCCCATCGACTGGGACGGGTTCGACCAATACGACGAAGCCCGCAACATCACCGCCTTTATGTTCGGCCTCGGCGCCATGCAGCTCGCCCGCGAGCCCGATGGAATCCTTGCGTTCACCGCCGCCCAGAACCGGGCCCGCCGCGATGCCTGGCGTCGGCGGCTGGCAGCGTGGGGCGAGGGAGCTGTCGTCGCCGAACAGGTTCCAGCCGCAGTCACCACTTCGGCACCTGCCGTCACCGCTTCCGAACCAGCCGACACTCCAGAGCCAGACGAGGTCTCAGGCGATCAGTACGTGGGCGACCACCCGTCGACGTTAGAGCTGGTCAACGTGCGGGCCAGCTATGGGTTGGTAGAGGCGCTTCATGGGATCGACCTCTCGGTGCCCCGGGGGGAGATCACCGCACTGCTGGGGCCCAACGGAGCGGGTAAGTCCACCACCTGCGCGGTGGCTTCGGGCCTGCTGCCCGCTACTCACGGCACCGTCCGGCTCGACGGGGAGGACGTCACGGCGCTGCGCAGCCACCGCCGAGCCCGCCGGGGCGTGGTGCTGGCCCCCGAGGCTCGGGGAATCTTCGGCGGCCTCACCGTGCGGGAGAATATGCAGCTCTGGCTGCCCAACCCCGATGACCGCGAGCTGTGCTGCGAGCGGTTCCCCATCCTGGGAGACCGCCAGAACCAGTTGGCCGGCAACCTCTCCGGGGGCGAGCAGCAGATCCTCACCCTGGCGCCGCTGCTGGCCCATCCCCCCGAGGTGCTTATTGCCGACGAGCCGTCGCTGGGGCTGGCCCCGCTGATCGTGAATCAGATCCTGGAGCTGTTCATCGAGTTCAAGGAGCGGGGCGTGGCCCTGCTGTTGGTGGAGGAAAAGGCCCGCGACGTGCTGGAGATTGCCGACTCGGTGGCGTTCATCAGCCTGGGCCACATCACCTGGCACGGCCCCCGCTCCGAAGTGGACCACGACCAGCTCGACGCCGCCTATCTCGGGGAAGCCACCTCTCCATAAGGCTGACTATCTCGAGGATGACAGTCGATGGTCGCTGTCCTACTATGTCGGCAGCCCAAATCTCGGAGGGGGACATGAAGAAATCACTGCTGTACAAGCTTCTCGCGCTCTTGGCCGCGTTGACCCTGGTAGCTGCGGCCTGCGGCAACGACGACGATGACGAAGGAGCATCTGCGCCTGCTCCTGCGGCCACCGAGGAGCCCATGGACGATGCCGAGCCCATGGACGACGAGGAGCCCATGGACGATGGGGAGCCCATGGACGATGCCGAGCCCATGGACGACGAGGAGCCCATGGATGACGAGGAGCCCATGGATGACGAGGAGCCCATGGACGATGGGGAGATGGCAGCCTCCCGCACGTGGGGCGCCTACACCTACGAGATAGATTTCGAGCCCTCCACCCGAGGTGTAACTGACGACACCGTTCGCCTCGGTGCGATGAC
The DNA here is from genome assembly GCA_022821445.1 of Acidimicrobiia bacterium. Lineage (GTDB taxonomy): Bacteria > Actinomycetota > Acidimicrobiia > Acidimicrobiales > Bin134 > Poriferisocius. The sequence continues at coordinate 5,301 of JAJEDQ010000014.1, forward strand.
CCAGGATGCGCTGTACGGCGGATTCACCGACGGCATCAACGCCCGCCTCGGACGGGCCAACCGCGACGGCGAGCTGCCCGGCGGCCGGACCGTCGAACTGGTTGAGTACAAGGATGACGGCAGTGATCCGCAGACCAACTTCGAGGGTGCCCGCAGCATGGTGGAGAACGACGAGGTGTTCGGCATCATGGTCACCTCGGCGGTCTCGCTTCCGCAGACCACCGATTATCTGGCCGAGAACCAGGTGCCTTTCACCGGCTGGGGATTCATGCCGGGGTTCTGCGCTCCCAACGACTGGGGCTTTGGGTTCAACGGCTGCCTAAGCGGCTTTGCCTTCGGAGTCGAAGGTGCTGATCCCCTGGTGTCGGTCCAGAACATCTGGTACGACTTCTTCGGCACCGAGGACATCCAGGTCGGCATCTTCAACAGCGATGACGACGCTGGTCGCGCCGGCCATGCTCTGTACGAGAATCTGTGGGCTGGCAAGCTGGCCTTCAACGACTTCGTGCCCACCCAAACCGCAGGAGGCATCACCGATCCCACCCGGTTCGTGAACACGGTGCTGGAGCACGAGCCCGACCTGGTGATTCTCTCCACCGACTTCGCCGGCGCCATCACCCTCAAGGCGACCATCGCCGCTTCAGGATATGAGGGCCCGGTGGCCGACTACCTGACCTACGTTCCCGGCCTCCCCGGATCCAGCCCCGACTTGGGCCAGGCCCTGGAAGGCGGCTACGCCGTGACCCAGGTGCCTCCGCTGGACGACTCCGAGCCGGCCATCCAGCAGCTTCTGGCTGACTACGAGGCAGTCGGGGCCTTCCCCGGCTTCGGCAGCCTGGTGGGCTACTGGTCGGCAGATCTGATGATCCAGATGATCGCCGCCGCTGGCGAGGATCTGAACACCGCCAGCTTCTACCAGGCGGTCAACATCGACGGTTTCGAGACCACCCAGCAGTCCGGCGGCCTTGGCCCGGTGAAGTGGCCAGCCGACCACGTCGTCGCCCCCGACTGCACCGGCATGGTGCAGGTGGTGGACGCCGACTACGTGGTGGCTCACCCGTTCGTCTGCTACGGCGATCCCGGCCGGTAGGCCAACTGAGTCAATAGCGCTAACTGAATTAATTGTGACTGTGCCGGGCCCGATCGGCTGCCTCGAAGGCGGCGGGTCGGGCCCGGCCGCGTCTATCGCCGCTGATACACGATGACCGCCGGGCCGCTGGACGGCATCCGGGTGGTGGACCTCACCCGGATATTCTCCGGTCCGATCTGCGGGCGGGTGCTGGCCGACCTGGGTGCCGACGTCATCAAAGTCGAGCCTCCCTCCGGCGATCTCACCCGGCCGGTTCCTCCGGTGGACGACGACGGCATCGGCCCAACGTTCAGCCACATGAACGCGGGCAAGCGCAACATATGCGTGGACCTCAAGGCCGAAGGGGCCCCCGAACTGGTGGCCGCGCTGGCCGACCGGGCCGACGTGCTGCTTGAGAACTACCGTCCGGGCGTGATGGCCCGCTACGGGCTCTCGTATGAGGAGCTTTCAGCCCGCAATCAGCGGCTGGTGTTCTGCTCCATCACCGGGTTCGGCCAGACCGGGCCGTGGTCGCACCGCAAGGCCCACGCCCCGATGATGCACGCCGAAGCCGGCACCATCGAGATGGCCGCCCGGCTCCGGGGGGCCGAGCCTTTACAGGAGATCCACCAGCACGGCGACCTGTACGCCGGGTTCCTGTCGGTGTCGGCGGTGCTGGCCGCTCTCTATCAGCGGGAGCACACCGGCGCTGGGCAGCAGCTCGACATCGCCATGGCCGAGACCCTCATCTACGCCAACGACCAAACCGGCAACGACTTGTCGGGCTACGAAGGACCGCGGGAGTTCGACACCTGGAACTACGCCATCGTCCACACCGCCGACGGCCAGGCGGTGTCGCTGGTGGGCAACCCTCAGCGCCTGCTGCCCCGGTGGGTGGAGGCCCTCGGCGGCGACCCGTCCGGATGCCCAGAAAATCCCACCCACGAGGAAGCGGTCGCCATCCTGCAAGAGCTTGCGGCTGGGTACGCCACCCATGAGGACTTGACCAAAGTCGTAGAGGGTCTCCCGCTGCCCGCAGCCCGCATCGGCTCGGTGTCCGATCTGGCCGCCACCGACTGGGCCCGCGATCGGGGCTTGATAGCCGAGATCCGTCCCGGCCTGCCCGTCCCGGCCAAGCCGTTCGCCATGGGCGACGCCACGGTCGGAGTCACCCCCCGAACCGCCCGCCTCGGCGAGGATACCCGCGCTGTTTTGGCTGATGACCTTGGGATGGACGACGAGGAAATCGACAAGCTGATCGCCCTGGGTGCTGTCCTAGCCGTCGACTAGCCGGCCAACTCCGATGATCCCAAAGCAGTGAATTAGGGTCGCAGCCATGTCCGATGCTCCGTGGACCACCATCTGCGAGTTGGTCGATGACGCGGCCCGCCGGTTCCCCGATCTGGAGGCGCTGGTGGACGGCGATGTGCGCTGGACCTTCTCCGAGCTGCGAGATCGCATCCGGACCTCGGCCCGGGCGCTGATGGCCTCGGGAATCGAGCCCGGCGACCGGGTGGCGGTGTGGGCCCCCAATATCTGGGAGTGGGTGGTGGCCGGGCTGGGGGCCCATATGGCCGGGGGCGTGCTGGTGCCGGTGAACACCCGGTTCAAGGGCCGGGAGGCCGACTTCATCCTCCAGAAGTCGGGGGCCCGCATCCTGTTCACGGTCACCGACTTCTTGGACACCGACTATGTGGCGCTTTTGCGCGACGCCGACGGCGGTCGCAGCCTCGACGAGATCGTGGTGCTGCGGGGGACCGTTCCCGAGGGCGCCACCGGTTTCGCCCAGTTCCTGGAGCGGGCCGATCAGGTGGCCGAGGCCGACGGCGATGCCCGGGCCGCCTCGGTCAAGGGCGACGACCTGTGCCACATCATGTTCACCTCGGGCACCACCGGCCTGCCCAAAGGGGCCATGCTCATCCACTCCGCCATCTGCCGGGGCTTCAAGTCGTGGTGCGACGTGATCGGGCTGCGGGCCGGCGACCGCTATCTCATCGTCAATCCCTATTTCCACGCCTTCGGCCTCAACTCCGGCATCTTGGCCTGTCTCATGACCGGGGCCACCAACATCCCCCACGCGGTGTTCGACGTCCCCTCAGTGATGGCCCGGGTGCCCGAAGAGCGCATATCCATGCTCCCCGGTCCACCGGCCATCTACCAGACCATCTTGAACCACCCCGACCTGGACAGCTTCGACATGTCCACCCTGCGGCTGGCAGTGACCGGAGCAGCCGCCATCCCCGTGGAGATGATCCTCCAGATGCGAGCCCGGCTGGGTTTCGAGACCATCGTGACCGGCTACGGCCTCACCGAGGGATCGGGCATCGCCACCATGTGCCGCCACGACGACGACCCCGAGACCATCGCCAACACCTCGGGCCGGGCAATACCCGACGTGGAGGTGCAGATTGTGGACGACGACGGCAACGAGATGCCCCGAGGCGAACCCGGTGAGATCGTGGTGCGGGGCTACAACGTGATGCAGGGCTATCTGGAAGACCCCGAGCAGACCGCCGAGACCATCGACGCCGACGGTTGGCTCCACACCGGCGACATCGGGGTGATGGACGAACAGGGCAACATCGACATCACCGACCGAAAGAAGGACATGTTCATCGTGGGCGGGTTCAACGCCTATCCGGCCGAGATCGAGAACATCATGCTGGCCCACCCTCAGATCGGGCAGGTGGCGGTGATCGGGATGCTCGACGACCGGCTGGGCGAAGTGGCGGTGGCCACCGTGGTGCCCGCCCCCGGCGCCGAGCTCTCCGAAACGGAGGTCATTTCCTGGTGCCGCGACGAGATGGCCAACTACAAGGTGCCCCGCCGGGTGCGATTCACCGACGCCCTCCCGCTCAACGCATCGGGCAAAGTGCTGAAGTACGTGCTCCGCGAGCAGGCAGCTGTCGATTGAATGCTGGCGATTGGCTGCTGTTATAGCCCCTGACACTGCAATCATCGCCATGCCATGAACAAGTCGAAGTGGGGTCGGGGTGGCCACCTCGTGAATGACTCCAAGTGGGGGCCAATCGGGGTCGGAGTGGCCACCGGTTTTCTGTCCGTGCTGTTCGGAGTGGGCGGCGGGATCCTCATGGTGCCCTGCCTGGTGCTGCTGCTGGGTATGGAGCAGCGCCGAGCCCATGGCACTTCACTGGGCGCCATGGTGCTCATTTCCGCCTCCGCCCTGGGCGGATTCCTGCTCGAGGGCTCGGTGGCCTGGGCGCCCGGTCTGCTGATCTTCGCCGGCGCCTCGGTAGGGGTCACCGTCGGCACGTCACTGCTCGATCGGGTTCCCATCCGGTCGCTTCGGGTTGGCTTCGCCCTGCTGCTGTTGGCCACCGCGGCCCGCTTCTTGGCCATCGCCCCCGACACCGACGGCCACAGCGACATCACCGTGGCCTTGGCCTTCGCCTATGTGGCCTGCGGCCTGGCCACCGGGCTGTTGTCGGGCACTATGGGGGTGGGTGGCGGCGTGATCATGATTCCCGCTCTGATCTTGCTGTTCGGCTTTGTCGACCCCACCGCCAAGGGCACCTCATTGCTGGTGATCCTGCCCACGTCCATTGTCGGCACCCTTCGGAATCGCCGCTCCGGCAACATCGACCCCAAGTCGGCGCTCACTGTCGGTACGTCTGGGGTGGCCTCGGCGTTCGTTGGCGCACTGGGCGCCAGTGCTCTCAGCCCCCGTTTGTCTGGCATCTTGTTTGCCGTCTTGCTCATCGTCAGCGCAGTGCAAATGCTGCGCCACGCCAACGACCCGTCGCCGCCGAGCGAAGCAATATGAGAGACCTCGAAAGTTGGTCTTTGCCATGGTCGAGTGCCCGGTTGAAGCCAGTCCAAAGTTTTTTGGGTGCGGAGGCGGGTCAACAGGATAGAGTGTCGGTAGATGAGCGACGCCCAGATTATGTGGCTGAATACCGAGACCGCGGCAAAGCGGCTGGGTATCACTACGCGAACGCTGTACCGGTTCATCAATGAAGGGGGTTTGCCCGCCTATCGAATGGGCAGGGTAATCCGGGTCAAGCAGGCTGATGTGGATGCTTTCATCGAGAGCAGCCGCATCGAGCCCGGCACACTCGGCCATCTGTATCCCGACCCTGTCTCTGTCGGCAGCGCCGATGAGGGAGAGGAAGGCGATGCAGACCCTGAGTCCTGAATGACCACCGCAGCGCCGGTCACCATAGACATCCCGCGCAATGGGCTCATGGCAGCCCTATTGGGCGAGCGCGATCTGCATCTTCGCCAGATCGAGCAATCGTTCCCCGATGCCGACATCTTCGTGCGGGGCAACCGGATCACGGTATCGGGCCAAAGCGCCGACCGAGTGGCCGGCCTCTTCGATGAGATGATCTTGCTGGTGCAGGGCGGCCACCAACTCGATTCCCGCACGCTGGCCCGGGCGATCAAGATGGTGGAGGCCGATGAGAGCCCCTCGGGAGTGATGGACACCGACGTGCTGAGGTCGGGGCGGGGTCGGGTGATCCGGCCCCAATCAGGCGGCCAGCGCCGCTACGTCGACGCCATGCGGAGCAACATCATCACCTTCAGCATCGGCCCGGCTGGCACCGGCAAGAGCTGGCTGGCCGTGGCCACCGCGGTGCGGGAACTGAAGGCCCAGAGCGTGGAGCGGATCATTCTGACCCGGCCCGCGGTGGAAGCAGGGGAGCGCTTGGGGTTTCTGCCCGGTGACATGATCGCCAAGGTCGATCCCTATCTGCGCCCGCTCTACGATGCCCTCTACGACATGCTCGACACCGAGGAAGTGCAATCGCTGATCGACCGAGGGGTGATCGAGATCGCTCCGCTGGCCTACATGCGGGGCCGCACCCTCAACGACAGCTTCATCATTCTGGATGAGGCCCAGAACACCACCCCCGAGCAGATGAAGATGTTCTTGACCCGCATCGGGTTCGGCTCCAAAGCCGTGGTGACCGGCGACGTGACCCAGGTGGATGTCGAGGGGGGACGCAGCGGGCTGGTCTCCCTGGAGAAGATCCTGGTCGGCATCGAGGGCCTGTCTTTCATCCATCTGAGTTCTCGCGATGTGGTTCGCCACCCCATCGTGGCCGACATTGTGAACGCCTACGAGCGGGCCGAGCAGTGATGGCCGACGGCGACTCCGGCCCGAGACCCGGCGACTCTGACTCTTATCACGAGGTGGTCGTGGTATCCGACCGCCAACAAGACCTGCTCGTGGCCCAAGACCGCTGGGCCGGGCTGCTTCGCCGGGTGCTTGCCGAAGAACGGATAGCCGCCCCCTGGGAGGCGGGGCTGTTGTTTGTGGCCGCCGACGAGATGGCCGCCCTCAACGCCGCGCACCGGGGCAGCGACCGGCCCACCGATGTGCTGGCCTTTGGCGCCGACGACGGCAGCGCCCCCCGAGCTGACGGCGAGCCCCGCTTGGTGGGCGACGTGGTGATCTGTCCCTCGGTAGCCGCGTCCAACGCTGAGGCCCACGACAGGACCGTCGACGACGAACTGGCCTTGCTGGTAGTACACGGCGCTCTGCACCTGTTGGGCTACGACCACCTCGACGACAACGACGCCCAGGTGATGGAGCAACGGGAGCTGGAGCTGCTGGCGGGGTCACAGGCGGGGCCGTGATGAGCGTTCTCGGCCGATTCAATCTCCTTCGGCGGCTGGTGCGGGCCAGTTGGCGTCGGGAGGCGCCGCAAGTCTCCGAGGAAGAGCTGCTGGCCATGGCCGAAGCGGCCGAAGCGTCGGACGCCATTGAGCCCGAGGAGCGGGAGCTGATCGGCCAGATCATCGAGTTTGGCGACACGGTGGTTCGAGAGGTGATGGTGCCCCGCACCGACACGGTGGCGATGAGCAATCAGCACACGGTGGAAGAGGCCATCGCCATCGTCATCGAGCACGGCTATAGCCGGGTGCCGGTGTACGCCGAGGGCATCGACGACATGGTGGGAGTGGTCCACGCCAAAGACCTGATGCGCGCCGAGCGGGACCAGGGTCCCGGTTCTCCCGCAGTAGCGGTGGCCCGAGTTCCTCGCTTCGTGCCCGAGACCAAGCGCATCTCGCTGCTGCTGCGGGAGATGCAGGCCGAGAAGTTCCATATCGCCATCGTGGTGGACGAGTACGGCGGCACCGCCGGAGTGGTCACGCTGGAAGACCTCATCGAGGAGCTGGTGGGCGAGATCGTCGACGAGTTCGATGTGGAGGAACCCATGATCGAGCGGGTGGCGACCGGCACGGTGCGGGTCAACGGGCGGGTGCCCATCGACGAGCTCAGCGAAGTGCTGGACGCGCCCCTGCCCAACGGCGACTGGGACACGGTGGGCGGCCTGATCTTCAACACTCTGGGCCATGTGCCCGAAGAGGGGGAGAAGCTGGTGGTGGACGGCTGGGAGCTGTTGGTGGAGCGGGTGACCGGGCGACGCATCGCCCGGGTTATCGTGAAACCGGTTCCCGACCCGGCCCAGACCTGACCCGCCCGAATTATCGCGGGAGCGGGAAGTGGCCAAAGTGAGCTTGACCGAGGCCAGCCATGCGTTGGCCCAGACCTCAGAGGTGATGGCCGGGCTCGTGCAGCGGTTCGGCCCGGCCCGATTCGGCCCCAAGCCCCCCGTGAGGGAGCGGTTCGAGGTGCTGAGCCGCGAGATCGCCTTCCAGCAACTGGCTGGCAAGGCGGCCGGGGCCATCTGGGGTCGGGTGCGAGAGCAGGCGCCGGAGTGGGCGCCGAGTGCGGTGCTGGCCCTGGGTGAGCAGCCGCTGCGAGAAGCAGGATTGTCGGGGGCCAAGACCCGGGCGATGCTCGACCTTGCCGCCCACTGCGAGCAGGGCTTGCTGGACTTGGCCAAGCTCGGGCGGCTGTCAGATCAAGAAGTTGTCGACCAGCTCAGCCAGGTCTGGGGCATCGGCACATGGACTGCCCACATGTTCTTGATCTTCTCGCTCCGCCGCCTGGATGTGTGGCCGGTGGGCGACTTCGGCGTCCGCAAGGGCTACGGCCTGTCCCACGGCTGGACCGAGCCCCCCACCGCCGAGGAACTTGACCCGCTGGGCGACCAATTCCGCCCCTACCGCAGCGTCGCCGCCTGGTACTGCTGGCGAACCACCGACCTCTCTCACTTCGACGTTGTCTGATTCTGTTCGGCTAGACGATGTCGCCTTGCCACAGTCGATGGGCGAAGTCGATGGCGGGCACGATGTCGATTCCGTCGTCGGTGCGCCGGGGGCGGGGTTCGAGGCATACCACAATTCTGCGTACACCGGGATGCTCTTCGGCCAGGGTTCGGAGGCCCTTGAGGTGTTCGCGGGTGACGTTGGCGGTCGCTTTCGCCTCGATGGCTAGGCGCATGTCTCCGATCACGAAGTCGACCTCGATTTTGCTGGGGAGCCGCCAGTAGGTGAGCTGCTCGTCGAGGTCGCGGTAGGAGACGAAGGCGGAGAGTTCGTGGAAGACCCAGTTCTCGAATGCTTTGCCGTACATATCCGAGCCTCGTTCGATTTCGCCCCGGCGGGCTAGGCGGTTCACCACGCCCACGTCATCGAAGTAGAGCTTGGGCGCCCCCGAGAGGCGGCGCTTGGCTCGCCGTTGCCATCGCGGCAGCCATCGGGCCAGCAGCGTGTCGGTGAGGATGTCGAAGTAGGACTTTGCGGTGGGGCCTGACACGCCGCACTCGCGGGCGATGTTTGAGTAGTTGACGGGGTCGCCGTCGCTCAGGGCGGCCGCGTCGAGGAAGCCGGAGAAGGCGGGCAGGTTTCGCACCAGGCCCTCGGCGGCTACCTCTTCCCGCAAGTAGTCGGCGATGTAGGCATCGAGCAGCCGCCGTGGCTTTGCCGACTCGTAGATTCTGGGCAGGTAGCCGTGGTTGAGGGCCCGGTCGAGGTCGAATGCACCCCCTGTCTCACCGGCGGTCAGGCCCCGCATTTCATAGCGGATGGCGCGTCCGCCGAGCAGGTTCGCCGCCCCCCGGCGCACTTTTCGCGCGCTCGATCCGCAGAGAGCGAAGTGCAGCCCGCGGTTCTCGATCAGCCAGTGCACCTCGTCGAGCAGCGCGGGGACCTTCTGGATCTCGTCGATCACCACCTGCCGAGAAGGATCGGGGCCCGATGCCTCGAGCTCCTCCCGAAGCAGTTCGGGACGCGCTACATAGCGGCGGAACTCGTCCGCCTTCAGCAGATCCAGCCACACTCCGTCGGGATAGCGCAGTTTGAGCAGGGTGCTCTTGCCTGCCTGCCGCGGCCCCCACAGAAAGAAGGTCTCCGTCCCCGATTCGGGAAGCATCAGCATTCGTTCAAACACGAACTTTAGAATATCATGATTTTTTAAAGTACAAATTCAAATGTCAATCGATATCTGCTCAGGATTTATCGGGAGGAAGGCCGTATGATCTGTAGCGTAATCAGAGTGGAGCTGGGGGGAATCGAACCCCCGTCCGCTGGGCGAGATCTGTCTGCGATACGACCATTCCCGGTGTGTGGCGTCGATGGCAGCCGCACCGCCGGGTCGGGCGGCCCCGCTAGGGGCCCGCCACCGGGTCTGTTCCCTGGAGTCAGCGGTCTTTCCCGCCGTCAGTGGTCTGTCCCTACTGTCTCCACCGCTTCTGTTGCCGGGCTGCGGTGGACCGGCCCCGCGTGCCGTTACCGGTCGCGGTTCTTCTCTAGGCCAGAAAGATCAGGCTGCGAGAAGTTCACGGTCGTTGCCGTTTAGTTGGTTGCCCCGTTTTGCGAGTCTGAGCAACTCGGGTCGCACAGCGCAGCCCCCGGTCCCAACGTCGAAACCGATCAGCCCCGTGTGCACAGTTGTCAAGGTGCCCCGCAATGATACCGGCTCACCCTGATAGCGACCGTCCTGATTTGGCGGTGCGGCCCATCTCGTTGCGGGCCTCGCGGCGGGCGTCTTGTTCGGCGATGGCTTGGCGCTTGTCGGCTCGGCGGCGGCCCCGGGCCAGACCGATCTGCACCTTGGCCTTGCCCTGTTTGAAGTAGAGGGACAGGGGCACCAGGGTGAGGCGGTCTTGCTCTAGGCGGACCTTGATGCGGTTGAGCTCGCCCCGGTGCAAGAGCAGCTTCTTGGGGCGGTCGGGGTCGTGGCCGCCGGCGCCTCCGGCGTGGGAGTAGGGGGCGATGTGCAGCGACTGGAGCCACAGCTCGCCATCGGCCATGCGGGCGTACGACTCGGTGAGGGTCACGTTGGATTCCCGCAGCGACTTCACTTCCGATCCCACCAACACCAGGCCGGCCTCGTACTCGTCGAGGATCTCGTAGTCCCTGCGGGCGCGGCGATTGGTAGCCACCACCTTGGTGCGCTCTTGCTCGCTATTCGTCCCCGGCTTCGACCTGGCCATTGGCTCACGGTACCCGGGCGGCAAGGGCAGGACAGCGGCATTTGAGCGGTACCCTGGTGGGTGTGGCCAAGCCGGAAGACACGCCGACAGACGAAGCAGTCGGCGATCTCGGTGGCCAAAATCGGTGGGAGGGGTTTCGGTCGGGGTTCGTGACCCTGTTGGGCAGGCCCAACTCGGGCAAGTCCACCCTGATCAACGCCATCGTGGGCACCAAGGTGGCCATCGTGTCCGACAGGGCCCAGACCACCCGCCACGCGGTGCGCGGCGTGCTGCACCGCGAGGAAGTGCAGGTGGTGTTTGTGGATACTCCGGGCATCCACAAGCCCCGCACCGCGCTGGGGGAGCGGCTCAACGCCATTGCGGCCGATGCCGCTGACGACGTGGACGTGGTGTGTTTGTGCATCGACGCCACCCGGCCGCTGGGGCGGGGTGACCGGTTCATCGCCGAGCGGCTGGGCCCCGACTCCATCGTGGTGGTGACGAAGATCGACGCCGCCCCCCGCTCCAAGGTGGTGGCCCAGTTGGCCGCGGCCGGCGAACTGGGGTTCGCCGAGTATTTCCCCACCTCGGCCCGCACCGGAAAGGGGGTGGACGCCCTGGTGGAACGGTTGTGCGAGCTAATGCCGCCCGGCCCCCCGCTGTACCCACCCGACATGGTTCGCGACATGCCCGAGGCGCGCTGGGTGGCAGAGTTGGTGCGCGAGCAGCTTCTGGCCGTGACCCGCGAGGAGCTGCCCCATTCCATAACCGTGGCGGTGACCGAATGGGAGTGGCCCCGCATCAAGGTGGAGATCCTGGTGGAGAGGGAGTCGCAGAAGCCCATGGTGATCGGCAAGCGGGGCTCAGTGCTCAAGAAGGTGGGTACCGCGGCCCGGGCCCAGCTCCCCAAGGGCGTGTTCTTGGAGCTGCACGTGGGGGTGGAGAAGAACTGGCAGCGCCGCCCCGAGATGCTCGACCGCTTCGGCTACGGGCCGGGCTCCATGGCCAGTCCCGATCTCTAGTGGTCCGACCGGTAGGTCAGACCCCGTCGCGAATCGACCGCAGCAGAACTTCGGCCTGATAGCGCTCGGCGGTGCGGGGGAACGGGGGAAGGGCGTCAACGAGCGTCCAGCGGTAGCCGGCTCGGGCCATTCGAGAGTCGAGCACCGCCACCACGCCCCGGTCGTCGCCTCGTCGGATGAGCCGCCCTGCGCCCTGGGCCAGCCGGGTGGCGGCCCGGGGCAAGTCCACCAGGCGGAACGCCTCCTTGCCGTAGCGCTCTCGCCGGGCCTCCAGCAGAGGGTCGTCGGGCCGTGGGAACGGCAGGCGGTCGATCACCACCAGCGACAGAGACTCTCCCGGCACGTCAACCCCCTGCCAAAAGCTCATGGTGGCGAACAGGCAGCTCTCCACCTCGGCGGCGAAGCGCCGCAGCAGCTCAGATTTGGGGAGGTCGCGCTGGGTGTAGATTTCGAAGTCGAGTTCTTCTCGCAGTACCTCGGCGGCCCGGTCCATGGCCCGGTAGCTGGTGAACAGGGCCAAGGTCCGGCCCCCCGCTGCCTCGATCAGCGCGGCCAATTCCTCGTGGGCAGCCGACTCGTAGTCGGGGCTGCGGGGGTCGGGCAGGTGCTTGGCGCAGTACAGCAGCCCGTTGGCCTCGTAGTCGAACGGACTGCCCACATCCACGGCGTCGTGCTCGTCGGGGTGCAGCCCCAGCACCTCGCCCAGGTTCATCGGTATGGTGGCGCTGGTCAGCACCGCGGTGGTGTGCTCCCACAAGTGCTCGGTCAACAGGTCGCCGAGTTGGATGGGGGCAATTCGCCACGCGGGCGCGGTCTCAGCACCCGACACCCAGGCCACCTCGACGGGCGTGGCCTCCACCGCCCGGGCCAGGTCTTCGGCCAGGGCCCCGGCTGACAGCATGGCCCGCAGCTTGCGGGGGCCGACGTCGCCGGGAGCGTCAGCGGGCACTCCCCGCAACTCGACAAGGGCCTGCTCCACCCGGCCCCGGGCCAAAACGGCCATACGCTGGAGCTCGTCGGGCAACGGCGCTGGCAGCGGTTTGTCTCGGTAGGGCAACAGGGCCTCCCGGAGCAGCGCACCAGCGTCTTCCAGATCGTCCGCGGTGCCCGATTCGGCCACCACCGCTCGGACGCGGCGGGCCAGTTCGTCGAACCGCCCTCCGGTCAGTGACAGCCCCGCGGTATCCGACACGATGTCTTCCAGGCCGTGGGCCTCGTCGATCACCACCGTGTCGTGCTCGGGCAGAAGCGGGACTTCGCTGAACAGGTGCAGGCAGTAGAGGTGGGTGTTCACCACCACAATCTCGGCGGCCCCGGCCCGGTGGCGGGCCTTTTCCGCGAAGCAGGCCGGTCCAGACGGGCAGCGCTGCGCCCCCGGACACTCCCGGCCCGACACGCTGAGCGCGTCCCAGGCCGCGTGGGAGGGCTCGAAGTCGAGTTCGGCCCGGTCGCCGGTGTCGGTGTGCCCAGCCCACGCCGCCAGCCGCTTGATCTCGGCCTTGGGGCCGTCGGCGATTTCCAGGGTCAATTGGTCGTCGGCCAGGTGCTCCTCCAACCGCTGGAGGCACAGATAGTTGGACCGGCCCTTGAGCACGGCGAAACGCACCGGACGCCCCAGGGCTTCAGCCAGTTGGGGGAGGTCTTTGTTGACTAGCTGGTCTTGGAGGGTCTTGGTGGCGGTGGCCACCACCGAGGGGCCTTCACCCAGAACCAGCGGCACCAGGTAGGCCAGCGACTTGCCGGTACCGGTGCCAGCGGCCACCACCAGGTGCCGCCCCGACTCCATCGCATCAGCCACCGCTTCACACATGGCCCGCTGCCCCGGCCGACGCTCGCCGCCTCCGTCCAAGGCGGCGACGGCCGTCTCCAGAGTCTCCTCGACCGCGGCGATTTCGGGCATCACCCCGACGCTAGTGGTGGCTGGTCGAAGAATCGGGGAGAAACCAGATTGGGAGGCTTCTCCCGCACACAATCGGGACTCGCGGGGGAGTACCGTGCAGGTGTGGACTTGTCGGGTCATGGCCTGGATCTGAATCGAATTCCCTGCCATGTCGGATGCGTGATGGACGGCAACGGGCGCTGGGCCGAGCAGCGGGGCATGGCCCGCACCGAGGGCCACGAGCAGGGTGAGCACGCTCTGTTCGACGTGATCGAGGGGGCGCTGGAGCTGGGTATCGAGTGGCTCACGGTGTACGCCTTCTCCACTGAGAACTGGAACCGGCCCGACGACGAGGTGCGGTTCTTGCTGAACTTCAACCGCACCATCTTGCGGCGGCGCTGCGACGAGCTGAACGAGATGGGGGTGCGGATCCGCTTCATCGGCCGGCGCGATTGGCGAGTGCCCAAAGGCCTGATCAAAGAGATGGACGAGGCCATCGAGCTCACCCAGCACAACAAGCGGATGACGCTGGCGGTGGCCTTCAACTACGGAGGCCGAGCAGAGATCGTGGACGCGGTGAAGCGCATCGCGTCCCAGCGGACCCCGTCTCGCATGATCAACGAGCGGACCATCGCCCGCCACCTCTATGACCAGGAGATGCCCGAGCCCGACCTCATCATCCGCACCTCGGGTGAATACCGCATCTCCAATTTCCTGTTGTGGGAGCTGGCCTACTCAGAACTGGTGTTCAGCGATGTGCTGTGGCCCGACTTCACCCGCCACGACTTGTTCGCCGCCATTGCCGAGTACCAGCACCGCCACCGCCGCTTCGGCCGGGTCAGATAACGGGCGCACCATGAGCCACTCCCGGTTCGAGGAGTGAGAGGCTTGGTCCAGTGAGCCTCTACCGGGACCAGGGGATCGTGCTTCGCACCTACAAGTTGGGCGAGGCCGATCGCATCGTGGTGCTCTGCACTCGGGGGCACGGCAAGGTGAGGGCGGTGGCCAAAGGCGTCCGCAAAACCCGCAGCCGGTTCGGGGGTCGGTTGGAGCCCACTAGCCATGTGCAACTCCAGCTCCACCGGGGGCGAAGCGAACTCGACATAGTGACCCAGGTCGAGTCGGTGGACCAGTTTCGGGAGGTGCGGGAGGACTTGGGCCGCCTCGGCAAGGCCATGGCCATGCTGGAGGCAGTCGATCGGGTAGGCGTGGACCGGGAGTCAGACGGCGCGCTGTATCGGATGCTGCTGGGCGGACTCCGGGCGCTGGACGCGGGCGACTCGGCGCTGGTGGTGCCCGCCTTCTATCTCAAGCTCCTGGTCCACGACGGTGTCGGACCCGAGGTGGGGGCATGCGCTTCCTGCGGAGCTGATGGCGATCTTTCGGCCTTCGACTACAGCAGCGGCGGCGCGCTGTGCCGCAGCTGCCGCCGGGGCTCGGCGCTGTCTCCCGACGCGCTGGAGCTGTTGCGAATGGTGCTGGGCGGCAACCTAAGCGCCGCCCTGGCCTTGCCCCCCTCACCCGCCACCGGCGAAGTCGAGTACCTGGCCACCACCGCCATTGAACACCACCTAGAACGCCGCCTCCGCGCCGCGGGTGCCTACACTTGAGTGGCTATGGCACAGGTCGTAATCACCAGAGAACAAGGCAGCGGAGATTGGCTGGCTGAGGGTGACATCGGTGATTCCGCTTATTTCGCCAACGCTGCGACTCTCGGTGAGCTTGAGGCATTGATCCAGGAAGCCGGAGAATTGGTGGGCGTTGACCCTGAGGTTGTCATCGCTCCCGATCCAATCACCGCCTGATCCCCACCCCACCTCAAACCTTCTCAAGCTCTATTTTCGGTGTCAGGACTGTCACTGAGGGCCGGTAGCCTGCGGGCCATGAGCAGCGGCGACGTCGACCGGGGCGCGGGCGAAGAGTTGATGGACAAGGTGGTGAACCTCTGCAAGCGGCGGGGGTTCGTGTATCAGTCGGCGGAGATCTACGGCGGGTTCCGCAGCGCGTATGACTACGGCCCCCTGGGTGTGTTGCTGCTGCGCAACGTGAAGGACGCCTGGTGGCGGACCATGGTGCAGCTCCGCACCGACGTGGTGGGCCTCGATGCCTCTATCCTGTCGCCCCCCCCGGTGTGGGAGGCATCGGGGCATTTGACCAACTTCACCGATCCCCTGGTGGACTGTCGCAACTGCGGGGCGCGCCACCGCGAGGACCAGCTGGAAGACCCAGACACGTGCCCGAGTTGTGGCGCAAAGGGCCAGTTCACCGAGGCCCGTGAGTTCAATCTGATGTTCCAAACCCAGGCTGGTCCAGTGGCCGGGGCCGGGGCCGACGTATACCTGCGGCCCGAGACGGCCCAGGGCATGTTCATCAACTTCGCCAATGTGCTGAACACGATCCGCAAGAAGCCGCCGTTCGGCATCACCCAGATCGGCAAGTCGTTTCGCAACGAGATCACCCCGGGCAACTTCATCTTCCGCACCCGGGAGTTCGAGCAGATGGAGATGGAGTTCTTCGTGCCCCCCGACGAGGCCGCCATGTGGTTCGAATACTGGTGCAGCGCCCGGATGGACTGGTACACCGAACTGGGCATCCCCGCCGACAAGCTCCGACTGCGGCCCCACGACGCCGACGAGCTGAGTCACTACTCGGCCGGCACTGCCGATGTGGAATACCTGTTTCCATGGGGCTGGGGTGAGCTGGAGGGCATCGCCAACCGCACCGACTACGACCTCACCCAGCACGCTGAGCACTCCGGCGTCGACCTGGACTACTACGACCAGCAGGCCGACGAGCGCTACCGCCCCCATGTGGTCGAGCCGGCCGCGGGGGCCACCCGCACGATGATGGCGTTTCTGCTGGCCGCCTACGACACCGAGGAGGTGCGGGGGGAGACCCGCACCGTGCTGCGGCTCCACCCCCGGCTGGCTCCCTACAAGGCCGCGGTGCTGCCCCTGTCGAAGAAGCCCGAGCTCCAAGCGGTGTCCGAGGAGGTGCTGGGCCTGCTCCAACCCCGCTGGATGACCGACTATGACGTGACCCAGTCGATCGGCCGCCGCTATCGCCGCCAAGACGAGATCGGCACTCCCTACTGCGTGACCGTGGACTTCGACTCCCTGGAAGATCGGGCGGTTACGGTGCGCGACCGCGACACCATGGAACAAGACCGGGTGTCCATCGACGGGCTGGCCGAGAACCTGGACGCCAAGCTCGATTTGTGAGGGCGTCGGTGATCGGTCCGACCAGGTTGCTGCGGTGACAAGCCCTGTAATTGCCGCGGTGCAGGCCGCCGAACGGGGCGAGCTGGATCGGGCAGACGCAGTGCTGGCGGTGGCCCCCGACGACGTGGAAGACCTGCTCCACGCCAAGATGACCGGGGGTCCGTCGGCACCGGTGGTGGCTCACGGAGTGCCCGCCTCACCAGGAGCGGCGTCGGGCCGGGTGTGCCTGACGGTGGACGCGGTGCTGGACGCCGACGACGAGGGCATACCTGCGGTGTTTGTGCGGCCGTTCACCACACCGGCCGACGAGGTGGCCATGTCGGCCGCTGCCGCCATCATCACCGCCAAGGGGGGAATGGCAAGCCACGCGGCGGTCATCGCCCGAGGCTGGGGCATCCCCGCGGTGGTGGGGGTGGAAACCCTGGCGGTGGACGTGGCGGCTGGTGCAGCCCGGCTAGGCGAGGTGGAGTTGCGCGACGGTGATCCCATCACGGTGGACGGCTCGGCAGGCACGATCATGCTGGGCGCCGCTGAGGTGGGCGAGGTGGAGATTCCCGACGAACTATTTGTGCTGCTGGAGTGGGCCGACGAGCTGCGGGGCGGGCGGCTGGCGGTGCGGGCCAACGCCGACGATGCCTTCTCGGCCCGACTGGCCCGGGAGTTCGGTGCTGTCGGGGTGGGGTTGTGCCGCACCGAGCACATGTTCCTGGGGGAGCGGCTGCCGCTCATCCAGCGGGCCATCACCGACGGCGGGCCGGCCGCGCTGGACGCGCTGGCTGAGGCCCAGGTGGAGGATCTGGTGGATCTCTTGGAGGTTATGGACGGACTGCCGGTGACCGTGAGGCTGCTCGACCCGCCTCTGCACGAGTTTTTGCCCGACCATCCCGAGCTGGTGGAGGAGAACCCCATGCTCGGCGTGCGGGGCGCCCGGCTGGGGGTGCTGCGCCCCGAGCTATATCGGGCCCAGGCCAAAGCAGTGGCCGAAGCCGCCGCCCGACGGGTGGCGGCTGGGGGCGATCCGCAGGTGCAGATCATGGTGCCGCTGGTGGTGGGCGGCCCCGAGCTGTCCCATGTGCGGGCTGCGGTAGCCGAAGAACTGGTTGGATTCGAGAGCCGCTTGGGGGACCGGGCCATACCGGTGGGGGCCATGATCGAAACCCCCCGCTCGGCGCTGGCCGCGGCCGAGATCGCCGCTTGCGCCGACTTCTTGTCGGTGGGAACCAACGACTTGACCCAGATGACCTTCGGATTCTGCCGCGATGACATCGAAGCCCGGATCATGCGCCCCTACATCGATCACGGCCTTCTGGCGGCCAACCCGTTCGAGACCCTGGACGAAACCGGCGTGGGCCGGCTGGTGGCCGACGCAGTTACCGGGGCCCACGCCGCCTGCCCCGGCATCGAGATCGGGGTGTGCGGCGAGCACGGCGGCGATCCCGCGTCGATCGCGTTCTGGGCTGCCGCGGGGGTGGACTATGTTTCGTGCTCCCCGCATCGGGTGCCAGTGGCCCGGCTGGCGGCCGCCCAGGCGGTTGTGGCCTCGGGGTCCGGCTAGCGACTGCCCAAGCTGTCACCGGTTCGGCGTAATCTCACACTGTGGGCATCCACGACGAAGACGTGGCCCGGGTGAGAGAGGCGACGGACATCGTCGCGGTCATCAGCGAATACGTACAGCTCAAGCGGGTCGGGCGCCGCTGGCAGGGACTGTGCCCGTTCCACGCCGAGAAGACCCCGTCGTTCTCGGTGAACGCGGAGATGGGCGTGTACCACTGCTTCGGCTGCAAGGCCAGCGGAGATGCCATCACCTTCCTGCGAGAAGTGGAGCACCTCGACTTTCCCGAGGCGGTGGAGCGCTTGGCCGGACGGTCGGGGATCGCGCTGCGCTACACCGCGCCCGGCGAGGGGGCCGACCGCCAGATGCGGGGCAAGCTCACCGAAGCCCTCGAACAGGCGGTGGAGTGGTATCACCAGCGGCTGTTGACCTCCCCCGACGCCGGGCAGGCCCGCGGCTATCTCCGCCACCGGGGCTACGACGGCGACGTTGTGCGCCAGTACAGGCTGGGATGGGCGCCCGACGACTGGGATGCGCTGGCCGCCGACCTCGGGGTGGGCAAAGACGGCGGGATGCCAGTGCAGGTGTTCTCCGACGCCGGACTGGGGTTCCGCAACAAGGGCGGGCGCATCCAAGACAGCTTCCGGGCCCGGCTCCTGTTCCCCATCTTCGACCCCAGCGGCAAGCCGGTGGGGTTCGGAGGTCGCGTCCTGCCCGGTGGGGAGGGACCCAAGTACAAGAACTCGGTGGACAACGCCGTCTACCGCAAGTCCCGCATTCTGTACGGCCTCAACTGGGCCAAGCAGGACATCGTCAACGCCGGCGAGGTGATCGTGTGCGAGGGCTACACCGACGTGATCGGCTTCGCCCAGGCCGGCATCTCCCGAGCTGTGGCCACCTGCGGCACCGCCCTCACCGAAGACCACGTACGGATTCTGCGCCGGTTCGCCCCCCGCATCGTGCTGGCCTTCGATGCCGACTCCGCCGGCCAGACCGCGGCTGAGCGCTTCTCCCAGTGGGAGCACGCCTTCGAACTGGAGGTGGCGGTGGCCGACCTGCCCCCAGGAGCCGATCCCGGCGATCTGGCCCAGAGCGATCCCGAGCGGCTGGCGGGTGCGGTGGGGAGCGCGGTGGACTTCATGGACTTCCGCATCAACCGGGTATTGGGGGAGGCCGACCTGTCGACGGTGAAGGGACAGGTGCGGGCCGGGGAGCGGGCCGCCCGGCTGGTGGCCGAACACCCCAACCCTGAGATCAGGGACAAGTACCTGGTGGAGGTGGCTGATCGCTGCTCAGTGAGCACCGATCATCTGCGAGGGGTAGTGGCCGATGCCCGCCGCCGGGGTCGGGGGCGGGCGACCCGCCCGTCTGGCGGCGATGCGCCCCATCCGGCCGACGCGGGCAGCCAGTCGAGCGGGGATCGTGGAGACCACTCGGTTTACGAGGGCAGCGGGGCCAACGGCAGTCCCGACAGCCCTCTGCCTAACAACGTGGAGCGCCAGGTGCTGTGGCTGGCGGCCAATGAGCCCAGCGAAGTGTGGCCGGAGATCGTCCCAGAGATGTTCGACCATCCCCTGTACCGAGGCGGGTTCGAAGCCATGTTGGAGTACCCGGACATGGAAGCGCTGCTGGCCGAGGCAGACCCGCCGCTGGTGGGCCTCATGAGGGAGCTGCTGGTGGCCGAGGACGATGACCTGCGGGCCAGCACCCATCGCCAAGAGGTGGCCATGGCCATCTTGTTGTACGAGTCGGCCCAGCGGGAGCTGGCCTACCTGGAGCGCCAAGCCCGAACCGGAGTCGCCGATGATGACCTGCTGCGCCGGGTGGCCAGCCTCAAGACGGCTATGGACCAGCTCCGGGAGTCGGAGTGGGAGGCCGAGCAGGCCCGGGCCCTGCTGGAGCTGCTGCGGCCGGTGGGCGAGCTATAGGCCATTAGTGCTATTTCAATAATTTTTCATTATACTCAGCGCATGAAACGAAATATGGCCGAACCAGGAGTGGTTCGGCCATATTCCATTGCAAGAGCTATGCTCCTGCGGTGGGCCTGCTCATGGCGAGGCGACCCGGTGTTGACAGCCCATCGCGAGGGTTCGATTCCCTCCAGGTCCACACGAATCCTACCCGGGCGGCCCTCAAGACCGCAACGAACATCTGCTTAGAAGTCTTCGTCGAAGGCCACGTCGCCCTCGACGCCCACCTGGTAGGAGGCCACGGTGCGCTCGAAGAAGTTGGTCAGCTCCTGCACGTCTTGGAGCTCCATGAACGAGAACGGGTTCTTGGAACCGAACTGCTTGGGCAACCCGAGCTGGGTGAGGCGCTGGTCGGCCACGAACTCCAGGTAGCGGCGGGTGTCGGCCACCGACATGCCCGGCACGCCCTGGCCCAGCAGGTCCTCGGCGAATTGGTACTCGCAGTCCACCGCCTCGCGGATCATGGTGGTGACCTGCTGGCTGAGCTCGGCGTCGAACAGCTCGGGTTCCTCGGCCCGAACCGTGTTCACCACCTCGAGGGCGAAATTCATGTGGCAGCTCTCGTCGCGGAACACCCAGTTGGTGCCGGCGGCCAATCAGTTCAACAGTCCCTTGGACCGCAGGAAGTACACGTAGGCAAACGCGGCGAAGAAGAACAGCCCCTCGATGCAGGTGGCGAAGCAGATTAGGTTCAACAGGAACTGGCGGCGCTGCTGAGGGGTGTTGCACTGGTTGATGTCGTCCATCGAGTTCATCCACCGGAAGCAAAACTCGGCCTTCTGGCGGATGGAGGGAATGTTGTCGATGGCCGCGAATGCGGCCTCCCGCTCGGCGAGGTCGGGGATGTAGTTGTCGAGCAGCGTCAAGTAGAACTGGACGTGCAACGCCTCCTCATAGAGCTGCCGAGACAGATACATCCGGGCCTCGGGGGCGTTGACGTGCTGGTAGAGGTTCAGCACCAAGTTGTTGGCCACGATGGAGTCGCCGGTGGCGAAGAACGCCACCAGTCGGTTCACCAGGTGCTTCTCGGCGGGAAGAAGGGTGCGCTCCAAATCGACCAGGTCGTCGGAAAAGTCGATCTCGTCCACCGTCCAGGTGTTCTTGATGGCGTCTCGGTACATGTCGAAGAACTGCGGATAGCGCATGGGGCGCAGCGTTAGCTTGAAGCCGGGATCGAGGATGCGTCCCTGGGCTGGTACGGCCGCAGGTGCCGCCTGAGGCGCCGGGCTGAGGCCCAGGTCTTCTTCGAGCAAGGGGGTTTCTGCCAGAGCCATCAGTCGCAGGCCTCACACATTTCAGGGTTTTCCAATGAGCAGGCCACCGCCTCGGCGTCGGGTACCGGGGCGGCGGTCGCGGTATCGGGACCGCCGGTGGTGGTCTGGTTGATTCGGGTGGCGGGCCGGGATCTCAGGTAGTAGGTGGTCTTCAGCCCGGCCTTCCACGCGTGCAGATACATGGAGCTGAGCTTGCCGATGGTGGGCGACTCCATGAACAGGTTCAGCGACTGCGACTGGTCGATGAACGCCCCCCGATCAGCGGCCATGTCGATTAGCGATCGCTGGGGGAGCTCCCAGGCGGTGCGGTACACCGCCTTCAGGTTCTCGGGGATGCGCTCGATGTCGGCCACCGAGCCCTCAGAGCGCTTCACCTCGGCGATCATCTGGTCGTCCCACAGTCCCAGCTCCTGGAGGTCGTTCACCAGATAGCGGTTGATCTGCAAGAACTCCCCGGAGAGGGTCTCCCGCTTGAAGAGGTTGGACACTTGGGGCTCGATGCACTCGTAGCACCCGGCGATGGAGGCGATGGTAGCGGTGGGGGCAATGGCGATGAGCAGGGAGTTGCGCAGACCGTGCTCGGCGATGCGGTCCCGCAGCGTCTGCCACCGGGCCGGATCGGAGCTTTCCTTGCCCCACAGATCGAACTGGAGGTGGCCGCTGGCTGCCCGAGTCTCGGCGAACGCCGGATGGGGTCCATGCTTTTCGGCCAGCTCGGTAGAGGCCCACAGGGCGTTGAAGTAGATCTCCTCGGAGATGCGGGCCGACAGTTGGCGGGCCTCGTCGCTGTCGAACGGCATGGCCAGATGGAAGAACACGTCTTGGAGGCCCATCAGGCCCAGGCCCACCGGGCGCCACTTGGCGTTGGAGTTGGCCGCCTCGGTAGTGGGGTAGAAGTTGATGTCGATCACCCGGTCCAAGAAGGGCACCACGGTGCGGATCACATCGCCGAGTCGCTCGAAGTCCATCTTGGCGCTGTCGGTGTCGACGAACTCTCCCAGATTGACCGACCCCAGGTTGCACACCGCGGTCTCATCGTCGCTGGTGACCTCGATGATCTCGGTACACAGGTTGGACAGGTGTACGGTGCGGCCCTCTTGGCCGGTCTGGTTGCAGCGCATGTTGGAGGCGTCCTTGAACGTCATCCACCCGTTGCCGGTTTGGGCCAGGCACCGCATCATGCGGCTGTAGAGCTGGCGGGCGGGGAGTTGGACCTCGTACAGCTTCTCGCGCTCAGCTTCCTCGTAGGCCTCGCGGAATTCATCGCCGTACAGGTCGGTGAAGTGGGGGACCTTCTTGGGGTCGAACAGCGACCACTGCCAGTCTTTCTCCACCCGCTCCATGAACAGGTCGGGAACCCAATTGGCCAGGTTGAGGTTGTGGGCCCGGCGGTTGTGGTCGCCGGTGTTCTCCTTGAGCTCCAAGAAGTCCTCGATGTCGGCGTGCCAGGACTCCAAGTAGACGCAGGCAGCGCCTTTGCGCTTGCCACCCTGGTTGACGGCGGCCACCGAGCTGTCCAGGGTCTTGAGCCACGGCACGATGCCGTTGGACAGGCCGTTGGTGCCCCGGATGAGCGACCCCTTGGAGCGAATGCGGTGCCAGGCCACGCCGATGCCGCCGGCGAACTTCGACAGCCGGGCAATGTCGGTATAGCGCTGGTAGATGCCCTCGAGGCTGTCGGTGGGGGAGTCGAGCAGGTAGCACGACGACATCTGCGGGTGGGCGGTGCCCGAGTTGAACAGCGTGGGGCTCGACGGCAGGTAGGCCAGCGAGCTCATCAGGTCGTAGAAGGCGATCGCCTCATCGGCATCGGCGGAGAGGCCGCAGGCCACCCGCAAGAAGAAGTACTGCGGGGTCTCGATCACCTGGCGGGTGTCGGGGTGGCGCAGCAGGTACCGGTCGTACACCGTGCGCAGGCCGAAGAACTCGAAGTTCCGATCGCGCAGCGAGCTGATGGAGGCGTTCAGAGCCGGGGCGTGTTTCTCGGCGAAGTCGGCAGTCTCATCGCTGATCAAACCCAGGCTGTGGCCGGTTTTGATGGACTCGGTGAACCAGGGGATGTTCTGGTTGCGGACCTCTTTGTCGATGCAGGTGGACAGGAGACGGGCGGCCAGCCTGGAGTAATTGGGCTCGGTAACGATCAGCCCGGCCGCGGTGCGGATAGACAGCTCGTCGAGCTCTCGGGTGGTGGCTCCATCGGCCAGGGCGGAAATGGTCCGGGTAGCCACCCGCATCGGGTCGACTCCCACCAGTCCCTCGGCGCATCGGGCCACCGCGTTGACGATCTTGTTGACGTCCACCGGCTCTAACTCGCCGTTGCGCTTGCGGACCCGCATCCCGGTGTCGCCGGCGGGATGCTCTCCGTTTTGGTCGGCATCGGCCCCATTGGTGACCACTGCGGCCAGTGGCTCCTGTAAGAGTGTCATCAGTCCCCCCTGCGGATGAGGCTTGCCAGCGCGAAGTTCTCAAAGTGTAATTACAAAGGGGGAGTTTCATCAACGAGCTTCTTCAGCGCGACGCTGCAACCTGGGATTTCGCGCCAAAGGAATTTTCCTGAGTGCTCCACAAGGCGCTTTGGCGCGCGCGTCCGCGCGCGCCAACTAGGCCTCTCGGACGGTCAGTTCAGTGGCTTTGAGGGCGGCCCAGCACCGCGAGCCAGCCCTCAGTCCCAAATCGCCCACCGCCTGGGGTGTGACCCACGCCTGGCAGGGCACTGGGGCCCCCAGAAGCACCCTGACCCGGTCGCTCTCGGGCTGAATGCGGGCTACCTCGGCCTCCCAGGTGTTGCGGGCGCTGGTGTGGGGCTCGACCGTTGAAAGGGTGACGGCCGCGGGGGAGAAGGTGACCAGCACTGGCCCGGTCATAGGGGTGGCCGTGGTGAGGGCGAGCCCGCCTTCGAGAGTCACTTCGGTGCCCGCGGCAGTACCGGTGAGAAGGTTGATGTCGAGCAGGCCGGCGGTCCACGGAGTGCGGGGATCGGCGGCCACCTCCTCGGGAGTGCCGGTCTGCACGATCTCACCCTTTTCCATCACCAAGAGTTGGTCGGCCAGCACCCTGGTTTCCACCGGATCGTGGGTGATCAGCACCCGGGTCGTCTCGATATCGGCTAGCAAGTGGCGCACATCGGTGCGGGTTTCAGCGTCGAGGGAGGCCAGGGACTCGTCGAGGAGCAGCACATTGGGTTCACAGGCGGCGGCCCGGGCCAAACCCACCCGCTGGGCCTGCCCGCCTGAGAGCTGCGCGGGACGCAGCTCGGCCAGATCGGCCAGGCCAACCCTGCTGAGCCACTCTTCGGCGCTCTGGCGGGCCGGGCGAGCGGCCAGGCCCGCGCACCGGGGGCCGAACGCCACATTGTCCACCACGCTGAGGTGGGGAAACAGCAGGTTGTGCTGGCTGTGAAGGGCGATGGGCCGGCGGTCGGGTGGTGTCTGGATGCCGTGGGCAGGGTCGTCGACCACCTCTCCGGCCAGCACGATCCTGCCCTCCCGCAGTGGGATCAGCCCAGCCAGCGCGTGAACCAGGGTGGACTTGCCCGCCCCATTGGGGCCGACGACGGCGGTGCAGCTCCCGGTGGGAGCATCGAACGCGGCGTGAATGGAGAAGTCGCCGGTGGCGGCATGGATCTCAGCCTGGATGCTCATGAGGGCGACGTTTCCGATGAGGTATCGGGGTGGCTAGTGCGGGGGGCGATCCAACGGTGGCGCAGACCGATGAGGATGAGCAGTGACACCCCGATTAGCAGTACCGACATGGCGATGGCCGCCTCGGGCTGGCCGGCCTCGTTGGCTTGGGCAATGGCCAGGGGCAGTGTGCGAGTGCGGCCCGGGTGGTTGCCGGCGAAGGTGATGGTGGCCCCGAACTCGCCAAGGGCCCGGGCCCACGACAGGGTGGCCCCTGCGGCCAGCGACGGGGCCAGCAGCGGCAGCGTGATGCGGCGCAGCACGGTCCAGCGTCCGGCGCCCAGGGTGGAGGCGGCCGACTCCAAACGGGGGTCGAGCTGGCGCAAGCCGGCCTCGGCGGTGATCACGAAGAACGGCATCGACACGAACGCGGCGGCTATCACCGCGCCGGCGGTGGTGCCGATGAGGGTGTCGACGCCGAACCAGTTTTGCAGCGCCCGGCCCACCAGCCCCTTTCGGCCGAGGGCGAAGAACAGGGCGATGCCGCCCACCACCGGGGGCAGCACCATGGGCAGCAGCACGACGGCCCGCACCAGCGCACGGCCCCGGAACGTCAGCCGGGCCAACACCCAGGCCAATGGCATCCCCAGCACCATCGAGACCGCCGCGGCCAGAAGCGACACCACCACCGACACCCGGAGGGCTTCCAGGGTGGCCGTCTCGCCCAGCCTGGTGCCCAGAGTTGACCATGGCGTTCGCTGCAACAGGCCCACCAGGGGCAGTGCCAAGACCGCTACCGCGATGATTGCCATTGCCACAATCGCGATGGGCGGCCTGCGATTGGGGTCTTTGGGGGTGGCACGGTCGGTCATGGGAAATCGAATCCATGGCTCCAGAGGATGCGCTGGCCATCAGGACCGAGGATGAAATCCACAAAATCGGCGGCAACGGCCCGATCGCTGACCGCCACCACTGGGTAGTCGTTGACCCTGATCTGGGGGCCGAGGGGCACGGTGGCCACTTTGTTCCCGCCGGCCGCCACATCGGTGGCATACACCAGCCCGGCGTCGGCCTCTCCCAGCGTCACCTTGGTGAGCACGGCCCGCACACTGGTCTCCTCGGTGTCGGGGCTGGCGTTTACTCCGGCGTCGGCCAGCACAGCCTGGGCGAGGGCGCCGCAGGGCACCTCGGGGGCGCACATCGCCAGCACCAAACTCTCATCTGACAGGTCTTCCAATTCGGTGACATCGCCGGGGTTGTCCACTGGCACCACCAAGGCCAGTCGATTGCGGGCGAATAAAACGGGGAGTCCGGCGGTGCGACCTTCGGCCACAACCCGGCTCATGCTGGCGCGGTTGGCCGATGCGAACACGTCAGCCCGGGCGCCGGCGCTGATTTGGGCGGCCAGCCGAGCGCTGCCCGCGAAGTTGAGCTTCACGTCGACATCGGGGTTGGCGGCCTCG
>JAJEDQ010000124.1 GCA_022821445.1 Acidimicrobiia bacterium
ACCGTAACAAGAATGAGTCCTATTCCTAAATCATTACCGGTGCGTCCCAATGTTCCTGTTCAACCGCCTTTTGGGAATAGCACTCATTCCCAATCAATCGGTACGGTTTCGGCGTGACCAGCGCCTCGGACGGAACGCAGAACCCTTCGACGCACGCGCTCATAGGCATCCTGACCGTGTCGGACAGGGCCAGCCGCGGCGACTACGAAGACCGAGGGGGACCAGGGATTCGCGGGTACCTCGAGCGTGTACTGGCGTCCGACTGGACTGAGCAGGTTGAGCTCGTTCCCGACGAACAGCCCCAGGTGGAGCAGGCGATCCGGGAGTTGGCCGCAGCGGGGTGCAGTCTCATCCTCACCACGGGCGGCACGGGCCCGGCCCTGCGCGACGTGACCCCCGAGGCCACCGCCGCAGCCTGTTCCAAGATGCTGCCCGGCTTCGGGGAAGCGATGCGCACCGCTTCGCTGAAGGCAGTGCCCACCGCGATCCTGTCCCGCCAGACTGCTGGCATCTGCGAAAGTGCCCTGGTGATAAACCTGCCGGGTCAGCCCAAGGCGATCTCAGAGTGCCTCGACGCAGTCTTCGCCGCCGTGCCGTACTGCATCGATCTCATTGGCGGGCCTTACATCTCAACCAACGCCGAGCACATCGTCTCGTTTCGGCCGGCCTCGGCTGTTCGACCAGACCTGGAGGTATCGACGAGCACGGGATAGCAGCCGGCACTGCCTTCTCGCTCAGAACTCGATGGGCACCGGGCCGGTTGACGCTTGCACTCGCTGACCGCCGCGCAGTACCTCGGTCCAGTCTTGGTTGAATGCCCGCCACCCCTCTGCATGGGCTGCGGCGTAGTGGTACACCATGGCCGCCCGCATCCCATCGGAGAGGTTGTCGGTGGACCGATGGCGGAGGTGGGAGTGGAACACCAGCAGGTCGCCCGGCTCCATGAGCACCACCTGCTCGTTGTCGGTGGGGACGTCGACGATCTCCACATAGGCCAACCCTGCGCCCTCCCGGTTGTCGGGCACCGCGTCATGGATCTGATCGGTGTGTGAGCCGGGGACAATCCACAGCGGTCAGTTGTCCGGGGTGGCCGCGGTGCAGGCCAGCCACACCCCCACCTGGGGCAGGGGGGTCATGCGGAAGTAGTAGTCGTCTTGGTGCCAGGGCTGGCCGAGGGTGCCGGGGTGTTTGAAGATGAACTGCGACAAGAAGCAGTCCACATCGGGGCCGACGAGGTCGCCCATCATCGCCAGCAACCGGGGATTGGTGGCGAACTCATAGAATACCGGCTCGGCCCGCATGACCCGGAAGATCTTGGAAACGCCGACTTCCGGGGAGGCGGGTTTCTCATTTGTCTTGTCGGGAGTGATGTGCAAGTCGGGCCGCTGCTCCCCTGCCGCATCAGCCCGGGCGATCTCAACGATCCGGTCAACCATGGCGTCGGCAACAGCCCGGTCGGCGAACCCTCTCTCAATGAAGAACCCGTTGTCCTCCCAGCTAGCCCGCTGCGCCTCGGTCAACCCCATCGCCCGAAAACCTACCAACGGTTGATTCTGAACACGAGCAGAGTGAATCCGCTATGGCGCCGGGTCGATGACTTCTAGGAGGCGGGTGCGCTCAGCCCATTGGGTGATCTGGCGGTCGGCGGTGACCAGGCTATGGCCCCCGACGATGGCCGTGGCCGCGATGAAGCGGTCTAAGGGGTCCCCGTGGAATCCCGAGGTGCCCAGCATCGACGACTCGATGGCGATAAGGGCGGAGACTGGGATGATGCGAAGGCCTATGTCCATGCAATCTTGAGCCCACGCCCTTGGGGGCATTCCCAAATCAACCCTGCCCTTCAAATGCAATTGGGCTGCTTCGTAGAGCACGGCTGAGGATGCTGCCAACTCGCCATCAAATTGAGCTCGGTTCAACATAGTGTTTGTCGAGTTCCCCAATCGTGGCTCAGAATTGCGCAGCCAGATCAGTGTGTGAGTGTCAACCGTTATCACGACTCTCGTACCAAGCAACGGGGTCGAGGACTTTGTCGGGGTTGTCCTCTATGTCGAATGACTCGTCGTCCCACACTGAGGACACGATGTCGCCGTAGATCTTGAGCCGTCCCCTGTCCCTTCCACTCAAGGGGATGAACTCCTTCTTTACGGGGGCGAGCCGGGCGACGGGCTTCTTATGGCGGGTGATGATGATCTCCTCGCCGGTTTCCTCGACCTCGCGAATGATCTGGAGGCAGTGGGTTTTGAACTCCCGTGCTGACACCGTGCGATCTTTGTGGCTATAACCTGGTGTGTATTGAGTCATGACCATTGTTTCCATTCATTTCAGTGTAGTTCCTGTTGCAGAACCCATCAAGTACGCAGATACTAGTCTCTTAATGTAGTCACAAAAAGCCGTTTGTCTTCGGGCCTGGCCAGCTACATGCCACTACAGTCAGCACCATGGCTGATGAGCAGCGATCAATTGAGTTGGAAGTTGAAGTAGCGGGGACGGCCGAGGAGGTTTGGCGGGCGGTGGCTACCGGGCCGGGGATCTCTTCTTGGTATGTGCCCCATACGGTGGAAGAGCGGGCGGGAGGTTCGGCTATGGCCTCGTTCGGGCCGGGGCCGGAGATGCAGATTCCCGGGCGGGTGGCGGTGTGGGAGCCGCCTTGTCGTATCTGTTTCGACGGGGGCGAAGGGGTGGACGGCCTGGCGTTTGAGTGGACCGTTGAGCCTCGGGGCGACGACCGGTGTGCGGTGCGGTTGGTGAATTCCGGCTTTGGTCAAGGTGGAGAGTGGGACGCTCAGTACGACGGCATGGTCGAAGGCTGGAAATTGTTCATGTTCAACCTGCGGCTGCACATGGAGCACTTCGCCGGGCGGACGGCAGCGTCGGTGCTGCCCACCGCTATGGCGGCTGGCTCGCTTGGCGAGGTTTGGGCCGCGCTCACCGCCGCTCTGGGGATTCCCTCTGCGCCGGGG
This sequence comes from Acidimicrobiia bacterium, assembly GCA_022821445.1. Lineage (GTDB taxonomy): Bacteria > Actinomycetota > Acidimicrobiia > Acidimicrobiales > Bin134 > Poriferisocius. Next base: position 2,961 of record JAJEDQ010000124.1, read on the forward strand.
GTCGGCGAGCGGATCGAGGCCCAGGCTTCGGGTGTGCCTGCGTTGGCGGGCACGGTTGCAGACGTCACCGCTCACCGAATCGCCCTGCTCCTCGACCAGCCCGCGCCGGGTACCGGCTTCGTGACAGCGGAATCATACGGCGAGCATGCCGGGGCGTCGGTGTGGTTGTACCTCTATGGGGCCTACGGGGCCGAGGCCGCCGAAAGGGACGGGCCTCTGTGGCAGCAATGGCTGGCTGATGCACTGGGAAGCGGCCAATGAACGCCGTGCAAGGACGCAAGATCCTGGTGGTTGGCGCCTCGTCGGGGTTGGGCCGGGCCACCGCTATCGCCCTTCAGCGCCAAGGTGCCGATGTCGTGTTTGCCGCCCGACGCCGCGAGGTGCTCGAAGAGGCGGTGGGCGAGGCCGGGGGTGGCCATGTGGTGGCCATCGACGTGCTCGACCCAGCCAGTATCGACCAAGGGGTGGCCGAAGCGGTGGGCGCCCTGGGCGGACTCGACGGCATCGTCTACACCTCGGGCATGTCGCCCATGGCGCCCATGTCCGAATTGGACCAAGACGACTGGCAGGCGGTGTTCGGGGTCAACACGTTTGGGCCGAACCTGCTGATTAAGGCCGCCCTCCCTCATCTCAGCGAAGATGCGGTGGTGGCCGCGGTGTCGTCGGACTCCACCGAGATGCCCCGCCATTCGCTGGTTCCCTACGCCGCATCCAAACGGGCCCTGGAAGCGACCATGGAGGGGTGGCGCACTGAGCTTCTGGGCACCCGACGGTTCGTTACCGTAATCCTCGGGCCGAACATGCCCACCGAGTTCGCCAATTCCTTCACCCCCGAAGCTTTCGAGGCGGCCATTCCCCATTGGCAGCGCCAAGGATTCCGCACCGGGATCATGAACGCCCACGAGGTGGCCAACGGCCTGGTTGCCTGCATGGATGCGCTGTTCGCCGCCCCCACCTTCGGGATCGAGTCGCTTCTGCTGCGGTCCCCCGAGCCCGAGGTGGCCAACGAATTCTCCTCCGACGTCGGCCAGGAGTGATGAGCGCGCGAATGGCTCCTTAGCTCAGCACCCGCTGCATCAGCCGGGCGAGGCGGGACTTGCGGCCGGTTATGGCCTCTGAGCGGTCGGCGATGCCCATGATTCCCAGCGCCCCGTTGATGCCCAGCCAACGCAGCGGCTCGGGCGCCCATCGCCGCGACTGGTGTCCCACCCAGGGCAGGTCGATGCGGGGGGAGTCGGTTTCGGTGATCAGCTCGGCCAGGGTCCGCCCGGCCATATTGGCAGCCGCCACCCCTTCGCCCACATAGCCACCGCCCCAAGCCATGCCGCGGTCCCGGTCGAAACCGACCGATGGGAACCAGTCGCGGGGCACACCTAGCACCCCACCCCAGCGATGGGTGATGGCCACGTCGGAGAGCATGGGCAATAGCTCTACCATCGTCTTGACGATCTTCTCGTGGGTGCGCGATCTCTGCTCCACCGAGCTGATGATTCTTGAGCCGTAGTTGTAGGGCGCTCCCCGACCTCCGAACGCGATCCGGCCATCAGCGGTCCGCTGCCCGTAGATGACCATGAACCGGTCGTCGGTGAACGTCTGGCGGCGGCTCAATCCGATGTCGTCCCACAGAGCGTCATCGATGGGTTCGGTGGCCACCATCAGCGAGTACAGCGGGGCCAGGGACCGGCGGTTCCCCTCCAGCGTGCCGGTATAGCCCTCGAGGGCTCTCACCACGGTCTCGGCTTTGACAACACCCCGGTCGGTCATAACGCGGCCAAGCTCGATGGCGGTGGCGGCTGTGCCCTCAACGATCGTGCCGCCCAGGCGCTCAACAGCATCGCCGAGCCCTCGAACCAGCCGGGCCGTGTGAAGCGCCGCGGTGTGAGCAAAAAACATGCCGCCTACCACTCCGGTGGCGGCCAAGTGGCTCCGGGCCTCATCGGCGCCGAGCATCCTCATGTCTTGCTCGGTGAGCCCGTAAGCACTATGGAAGACCTCGACTTGCTCGCGCTGGCGGGCGAGGTGAGCCCGGTTGCGGGCCAGGCGGACGGCACCGCCCTTGGCGTAGTGGCAATCGATTCCCTCCCGCTCGGCCACTCGGCCCACTTCGACGACCGCATCGTGCAGTTCGTGGAGAAACCGGCGGGCGGCGTCGTTGCCGGCGGCGGCCTCGTGTCGCCAGGGGCCGGCGGCCAACTCCCCCACGCACCAGCCGCCGTTGCGGCCCGAAGCGCCGAACCCCACAATGTCGCGCTCAATCACCACCACTCGAATCGATGGGTCAATGGACAACAGGTAGTACGCCGTCCACAGCCCGGTGTAGCCCCCGCCCACGATGGCGACGTCGACATCAGTGTCTCCATCAAGTGCTGGCCGGGGCTCAAGCGACCCAGGGCATGTGTCATGCCAGAACGACCGGTCCCGATAAGCACCGCTCATGAGCCGAACCCGGTCAAAACAGCCCTCCCAGCCGCCAAAGACTGCGAAACCCAGAAGTGATTGCTCAGTGCTTCACCATGACGTGCTTGAGCTCGGTGTAGTGGTCGAGGGCGTAGAGAGACATGTCTTTGCCGTAGCCCGACTGCTTGAAGCCGCCGTGGGGCATCTCCGAGATGATCGGGATGTGGTCGTTCACCCACACCGTGCCGAACCGCAGTCCCTTGACCATGCGCATGGCCCGGCCCACGTCGTTGGTCCACACGCTGGCGGCCAGCCCGTAGTCGCAATCGTTGGCCCAGGCCAGCGCCGTCTCCTCATCGGGTACCGCCTGCACGGTGATGACCGGGCCGAACACCTCGCGCTGCACGATCTCCGACGCCTGGTCCACCCCGACCACCACCGAGGGCGGGTAGAAGTAGCCCTCGCTGTCGCGCGGGCCGCCCCCGACGGTGATCTCGGCACCGGCTTCGGCCGCCCGGTCGACGTATCCCGACACCCGGTCGAGCTGTCCGTCGGAAACCAATGGGCCCATCTCGGTGTCCTCATCGGTGGGGTCGCCGGTGACCACGGAACCGGCGGCATCGGTGAGCTGGGCCACAAAGTCGTCGTGTACCTTGGACCCGGCGATAACCCGGCAAGGAGCGGTGCAGTCTTGGCCGGTGTTGTAGAAGCTGTTGTCGCGCAGATTGGCCACCACTGCCTCGATGTCGGCATCGTCGAACACGATCACCGGCGCCTTGCCGCCGAGCTCGAGATGGACCCGCTTGAGCGAGTCCGACGCCTCTTGGGCCACCGACTTGCCGGCGGCCACCGAACCGGTGAGCGACACCATGGCCACATCGGGATGCTGCACCAGCGGCACTCCGGCGGCTTGGCCCTGGCCGCACACCACGTTGAAGACCCCGGGGGGAAGCACGTCCTGGAGCAATTCAGCCAGCCGTAGCGTGGTGTAGGGGGTGAGCTCGGAGGGCTTCAGAACCACCGTGTTGCCGACTGCCAGAGGCGGGCCGAGCTTCCACGTCGCCATGAACAGCGGGTAGTTCCACGGGGCGATGGAGCCCACCACCCCGATGGGGTCGCGGCGCACCATCGAGGTATAGCCCTCGAGGTATTCGCCAGCGGCCTTGCCGTCGAGGAAGCGCCCCGCGGAGGCGAAGAACCGCCAGTTGTCGCACAGCTGATCCATCTCGAACTCGATGATCGACACCGGCTTGCCCACGTTCTCGCACTCGAGCTCGGACAGCTCGGCCACGTTCTCCTCAACGATGTCGGCCACCTTGTGGAGGATCTCGCTGCGCTCCCGGGGAGTCTTGGCCGACCACTCCGGGAAGGCTGCGGCCGCGGCCTGGACCGCGGCGTCAACATCAGCCGCCGAGCTGGACGCCACGTCGCCGATCACCTTCCCGGTGGCCGGATTCACCACCTGATCGGTCGCCCCTTCAATCGCCGGCTGGAACTTCCCGTTGATGTAGTTGTCTGTCAGCATGATTCTGCTACCCCCGCACTCTTTGCTGCCTTGCTCATATTGCAGCACCAAACCCGCACAATCAAGCCCCTGTTTTGGCAATAACTAGTTGTCAGATTGAAAATTGCAACTGAATCGGTTGCGCTAGTGGCCTTTCTAGTGTTAAATCGGTAATCACTTGCGGGAGTAGGGGGCACCATCGATGCAACACGACGATTTGGTCGCGTTGGCCGACCGCCACTTGTGGGGCCACTTCAGCAGCCTCGGCAGCGCGGTCGACCGCATGCGCATCATGGAGCGGGGCGACGGCTGCTACGTGTGGGATGCCAAAGGCAACCAATACCTAGACGGCTTGGCCGGCCTGTTCGTGTCCCAAGTGGGCCACGGGCGCGAGGAGCTGGCCGAGGCCGCCGGACGGCAGGCGTCGCAGCTCGGCTACTTCCCGATCTGGACCTACGCCCATCCCGGAGCGGTGGAACTGGCCGCTCGTCTGGCGTCGTTCACGCCCGGAGATCTCAACCGGGTGTTCTTCACCAGCGGCGGCTCTGAGGCGGTGGAATCGGCTTGGAAGCTCGCCCGCCAGTACTTCAAGGTCACCAGCCAGCCCGAGCGGCACAAAGTGGTCAGCCGCGATCTCTCCTACCACGGCACGTCTTTGGGAGCGCTTTCGATCACCGGGCTGAAATCGATACGCGAGCCCTTCGAGCCGCTAGTGCCCGGCGCATCCCATGCGGCCAACACCAACCACTACCGCTGCAAGATGTGCGCGGGCTTCGACGCCTGCACGCTGGCCTGTGCCGACGACATCGAGCAGGCCATTTTGCGGGCCGGTCCCGAAACGGTGGCCGCGGTATTCATCGAGCCGGTGCAGAATGCGGGCGGCTGCATCGTGCCGCCCGACGGGTACTTCGCCCGACTCCGCCAGATCTGCGACCGCTACGGGGTGCTGTTGGTGTCCGATGAGGTCATCTGCGCTTTTGGCCGACTGGGCAGCATGTTCGGCTCAGAGCGGCTCGACTACGCCCCCGACATCATCACCTGCGCCAAGGGGCTGACGTCGGGCTATGCGCCGATGGGGGCCATGATCGCCAGCGACCGACTAGCCGAGCCGTTCGTGGGCACCGACGAGTCGTTCCTGCACGGGTTCACATTCGCCGGACACCCGGTGAGCTGCGCGGTGGCCATGGCCAACCTCGACGTGTTCGAGAAAGAGCAACTCCTCGACCATGTGATGGCCAACGAAGCCGCCTTCCGGTCCGCCTTGGAAGACCTGTGCGATCTCCCCATCGTCGGCGAAGTCCGGGGCATGGGCTACTTCTACGGGATCGAGTTGGTGAAGGACCGCGACACCAAGGAGTCGTTCACCGAGGAGGAATCCGAATCGCTGTTGCGGGGCTTTCTCACCAACCGCCTCCTCGATCTGGGTTTGATCTGCCGAGCCGACGACCGGGGCGAGCCGGTGATCCAGCTCTCCCCGCCGCTGATTGCCGGACCCGATGAGTTCGACCGCATCAACCAGACGCTGCGAACCGCGCTCACCGAAGCCCAAGGACGGTTCAACCGATGACCGCGGTATTCGACCTCGACGACATCGACAAGGCCATCATCCGCGAACTCCAGATCGACGGGCGCCTGCCCCACGCTCAGCTCGCGCCGCTAGTCGGGCTTTCGCAGGCCGCCACCCGCCAGCGGGTCAACCGGCTGATCGAGCGGGGAGTC
>JAJEDQ010000137.1 GCA_022821445.1 Acidimicrobiia bacterium
TCGATCACGTAGTCGGTCATGCGGGCCAGCTCGGTGCCCTGGCTGCCGGCCAGATGGGGGCTGATCCACACATTGGGCATCTCCAGCAGCGGGCTTTCGTCGGGCAGCGGCTCAGGATCGGTCACATCCAAGATGGCGTACAGCCGCCCCGACGCCAGGTGGGGCATGAGCGCATCGTGATCGATCAGGGGGCCGCGGGCGGTGTTGATCACCGTGGCGCTGTCGGGCAGAGCCGAGATTTGCGCTGCGCCGATCATGTGCATCGTCTCGGGCAGGGCCGGTGCGTGGATGGAAAGCACGTCGGCGGTGGCGCACAACTCGTCCAACTCCAGTTTGTCCACGCCCAGCGAGGCGGCTTCTTCTGGGGTCACATAGGGGTCGTAGAGCGTCACCGTCATGTGGGGGAAGGGGCGCAGCAGCTCGATCACCCGGCGACCGATCAGCGATGCCCCCACGATGCCGACAGTGCGGCCGTAATTCCCCCACTGGCGGTCGTCCATGGCCGACATGGCCGAGAAGTCAACCGGGCCCCGGCGCCACAGAACCCCCTTGTTGGCGAACAAGATGGTGGCCAGTGTGAACTCGGCCACCGGCTCGGCGTTGGCGTTGGCCCCGCTGGTCACCCGGATGTCCCGGTCCCACACCGCGTCGGTGAGGGTCATTTTGACCGTTCCCGCCGCGTAGGCAAACAGGCCCAGCCGGGGCGCCCGATCCAGCATGGCGGCGTCCAGCGGGGGGCATCCCCAATGGCCGACGATCACCTCAGCCTCGGCCAGCACGGCGTCGGCCTCGTCGTCCCACGTCCCGATGGGCTCGGTGTTCAGCACCGTTCCCAGCGTCCCCAACCGATCCAGATCGGCCTCGCCGAACAGCCCCATGCCCGGCCAATGGGCGATGGCGATGCTCGGATGCGTACTGCTCATTGCCAGAAGTCTCCCAATATCGGCTAGACCATTCACAAGTAACGACAAGAAGGGCAACGAAAATGGCTGATCTGGTCAACTACGAGGGCAAGCGGGTGCTGGTGGTGGGCGGTGCCACCGGGATGGGAGCAGCAGCGGCCCAGAAGGCAGCCGCACTGGGTGGACACACCATCGTGCTGGACATCGCCGACGTCACCTACGAGTGCGGGCAGTACATCAACGTCAACCTGAGCGACCAGGCCAGCGTGGACGCCGCCACCGAGGCCATCGAAGGCCCAGTGCATACCGTGTTGGCCTGCGCTGGGGTGGCCGACGGCACCGGCAATCTCATGCTGATCAACTTCACATCGCAGCGCCATCTCATCGAGGCGCTGATCAAGGCCGGCAAGCTGGGCCGGGGCGGCTCGGTGAGCTTTATCTCCTCAGCGGCCGGGTTGGGCTGGATGAGCAACCTGGGGCAGGTCCAGGACTTTCTGGCCACCCCGGACTGGGACACCGCTGCGGCGTGGATCGACGAGAACGAGGGCACCGACAGCTACATGTTCTCCAAGCAGGCCATCAACGGGTACGTGGCCGCCCAGGCGTTCCCCTTCCTGCAAAGGGGCATCCGCATCAACTCCATCATGCCCGGACCCACCGACACCCCCTTGGCCCGGGCCAACGCCGACCTGTGGCTCGGATTCGGGGCCAGCTATCGGGAGGCCGCCGACATGCCCACCTTGGTTCCCGAGCAGATGGGCGACACGCTGCTGTTCTTGAGCAGCGACGCGGCCAGCGGCATCAACGGGATCAACCTGCTGGTGGACCAGGGACACACCAACGCCTCGCTGGTGGACGCCTGGGACGATCCGTTTGTGAAGGTCATGGCCGGGATGATGGAGTTCGATCCGGCCATGTTCGGCATGGACGAGTGAGCCATAGCGCCTGATGAACGGCCAATTGCCTGACATCTTGGAGCTCGCCGAAGTCGGGGAGCGTCGCTATCACGTATTCCAGCCGGCGGAGTCAGCCGAAGGGCGCGATGTGGTGTTCAGCGGCCAGCTCATGGCCCAGATGATGATGGCGTCGGACAGGGAAGCCGGCAGCGCCAAGGACATCCGCTCCGTGCATGCCATCTTCGCCCGGGCGGGTACTTACACCGTGCCGATCGAGGTAGACGTCGACTCCATGCAGGCCGGTCGCACCTGGGCCAGCGATGCGGTCACCGCCACCCAGGGGGGCAAGCTGCTCAGCCGGGCGCTGATCTTGATGAGCACGGTAGACGACGATCTCATGCGCCATGAGCCGGAAATGCCCGATGTGCCCGGTCCCGACGGTTTGGACTCCGGATTCGCCTTCATCTTTCCCGGTGCCGAATGGCGTCCGGTGCCCGGCGAACCGGAGGTCGACGGCGTGCCGGTGGAACGGGCCTGGCATCGCTACGGGCCAGAGGTGGAGTCTCAAGCGGCCAACCAGGGCATCGCCGGGTGGGCCACCTGCGGCAACATCATCGGGCTGGCCATGCGCCCCCATCGAGACACCATTCGAATCGAGGACGCCCACCGCACCTTGTCTACCGGGGTGATCGCCCACACCCTCCACTTTCTGGATCGCCTGGACGTGTCGCAGTGGCTGCTCATACAGATGTCGGCCACCAAGGCGGCCAACGGCCGGGTCTACGGCCAGGGAGAGGTGTTCACCGCCGAAGGCCAGTTAGTGGCCACCTTCCAGCAAGACTCCATGGCCAAAGCCGCCCCCGCCCCCATGGACCCCTCCCGCTCGATGTAGCGGCGTTCACCCGGTGGTGTCGTCGAGGATCATCAGGGTCTTGATGTCGCTGTGGAAGTCGAGGGCGTAGTCGCCGCCTTCCCGGCCGATGCCGGAGATGCCGCAGCCGCCGAACGGGGCGGTGAGGTCGCGCACCAAGAAGGTGTTTACCCACACCAAGCCGGCCCGCACGGCTGCGCCCACCCGCTCGGCTCGGGCCTGGGAGGATGTCCATATCTGCGCGGAGAGGCCATAGTCGGTGCTGTTGGCCAGGGCGATGCCCTCATCCTCGTCGGAGAAGGTTTGGAGAGTGAGCACCGGGCCGAAGATCTCCCGCTGCACCACCTCGCTGTGGTTGGACGCCGGTTCGATGAGCGTCGGCTCGTAGTGGAGGCTGTTCCCCACCGGTTGGCCGCCCCGCACGATGACGTCGCCCGCGGCTCGGGCCCGCTCCACGAATCCTTGGACCCGGTCGCGGTGATCGGGGTGGGCCAACGGGGCAATGTCGGTGGCCGGATCACGGGGATCGCCCAGCACCAGTGCAGCGGCGTGATGATGGAATCGCTCGAGAAACTCGTCTCGGATTTCGGCCGCGACCAGCAGCCGGGTGCCGGCCAGGCACACCTGCCCAGAATCATCGAATTGCCAGGCGGCACGGTGGGCGGCCGCATCGAGGTCGGCATCTGCGAACACTATGAATGGGCCTTTGCCGCCCAGCTCGGCGGTGAATGGGACGATGTTGGCCGCCGCGGCTCGTACGATGTGGCGGGCGGTCTCGGGCGATCCGGTGAACGTGATGCGCCGCACCCGGGGGTCGGCCACCAACGCGGCGCCCACCTCTTCGCCGATACCCTGCACCAGGTTGTAGGCGCCCGGGGGGAAGCCGGCTTCCAGGGTGAGCTCGGCCAGCAGCGCGGCCGACAGCGGCGACCACTCGGCCGGTTTGTGGATGACGCTGTTGCCGGCGGCCAGCGCGGGGGCCAGCTTCCAGGTGCTGAGCATGAACGGCGCATTCCAGGGGGTGATGACCACCGCCGGTACGGCGGGCATGCGCTGCACCTGGTTCCTCATGCTCTTGGCATCCCAGGTGCGGTTCTCATGTTCGGTGATCAGGTCGGCGTAGGTCCGGAAGTTGAGCGCCCCCCGGGCCACCAACCGCTGCTTCATCGACTCATAGAGAAAGCCCAT
>JAJEDQ010000206.1 GCA_022821445.1 Acidimicrobiia bacterium
ACCCGCGACGGCCAGACCAAAGACAGCGGCATCGTGGTGCGCAAGCGGCCCACCGACTACGCCATCTTCCCCGCCTACGACATGAGCGTGCAGTACCGCAGCATGCAGAACATGGCCGCCTGCGGCAGCGTGCCGGTGCCCGAGATCCTGTGGGTGGAGGACACCGGCGAGGTGCTGGGCGAGCCGTTCTTCATCATGGATCGCCTGCACGGCCGCGTCCCCTCCGACAACCCGCCGTTCTTCCAGGAGGGCTGGGTGTTCGAGGCCACCGCTGAGCAGCAGGCCACGCTGTACAACTCGTCGGTGGACACGCTCGCCGCGGTGGCCTCCACCGACTGGCAGGCTGCCGGGTTCGACTTCGTGGCCCGGCCCCAGTACGGCGGTCCGGGCTTCGCCCAGCAGCTCGGCTACCAGCGCTACTACGCCAACTGGGCCGCCGAGGACCGGCCCAAACCGCTGATCGACGCCGCGTTGGACTGGTTCGACGCCAACGACCCCTCTGGGTCGATGCCCACCGAGCTGAACTGGGGCGACGCCCGGCCCAGCAACCTCATGTACGGCGACGACTTCAAGGTGATGGCCGTGTTCGACTGGGAGATGGCCGACTTGGGCCCCGGCGAGGTGGATCTGGGCTGGTTCTTGTACATGAACCGGTTCTTGAGCGAGGGCGCCGACATCGACTGGCTGCCCGGTTTCGCCGACCGAGACGGCACCATCGCCCGCTGGGAGCAGGCCATGGGCCGCAAAGCCGAGCACATCGACTACTTCGAAGCGTGGGGCTGTTTGCGCTTTTGCATCATCATGGTGGCCATAGTGAACATGCAGGTGAAGTACGGGACGTTCCCCGCCGATTTCGGCGCCCAGTACGAGCGGGTCAACCCCTCCACCCAGATGCTGGCCCAGTACCTGGGCATGCCCGCCCCCGAGTGATTCGGAGAGCACGATGAGCGACGCTGAGAATCGAGCCCTGGCCGAGGCGCTGTTCGCTGCTCTGGAGCGCATGGACTGGCCTGCGGTGGCCGAGCTGTTCACCGACGACGGCACCTACCAGGACATGCCGTTCGAGACCGACTCCGGCGGCACCACAGGCCACGCCGGCATCATCGGCAAGCTGGAGGTGGGCCTGTCGATGCTGGAGCGCTTCGAGCTGGGCGTGACCGACATCTGGTGCGATGGCGACGACGTGCTGGTGGAGCGGGTGGAGGTGTGGCACCACCCCGACGGCACCGTGGCCAGCCTGCCCGTGCTGTGCCTCCTCCAGATCCGAGACGGAAAGATCGCCCACTGGCGCGAATACTGGGACTACAACTACCTGATCGCCCAGCAGCCCGACTCCTGGCTCCCCCAATCCCCCCGCCCCCGCTGGAACTGACCGCGCTGACTCTGCTCGTTGGCGCTACTCGAAGCGGGCGCCCATTTGTTTGAGGATCTCTGCGGTGTGGATGGCGGCCATGCGGCCTTGTCGGCCGGGGGTGTAGGCGGCGGAGTCGATGGTGTTGGTGTAGGGGAAGGGGCCGTGGCGCTGGTAGACGTCCCATGAGACCGGGGAGCGGCGGTCGATGCCCACGTCGATGCCCTCGAAGGGGGCCATGGTCCACATGCCGGTGAAGTCCTCGCCCGACGCTGTTTCCGCGCCGTCCACCAGAATCCGCAGATCCCAGGCGAAGCCGTCGGTGATGGCGAAGTCGAGCCGCACGGTGCGCCGGCCCTCGGCCAGCGGGCCGCCGTTCAGGTGCCGCATGTGGCCGTAGCCGTTGTGCGCGTACACCACCTCGCCGCCCTCCACGTAGCAGGCATAGCCGCCGCCCTGGTCGCCGTGGGCCACCAGCATGCCCTCATCACCTGCTGCGTAGTGAAACTCGATGTCCACGGTGAACGAGCGGGCCTGGATCATCTTCATGCTCCGGTAGCGCTCCAGGGTGTCGGTGCCCGGCACGATGCGAACCGGGATCTCGTACACCTCCTCCGAGGGCGGTCGCTGCACGAACTTGAGCATGGAGCCCTCGTCCAGCGGGTACACCTGGAAGCGGTGGGCGGCCTGTTCCCAGGCGTCGATCAGCTCTTGGCGCTTGGCGGGCTCGGCCTCCGACAGGTCCACCGTCTCGGTGGGGTCGTCGGCCAGGTTGTACACCTCCCACTCGTGGTCGCCGAACGGGGTCATCGGCAGGTGCAGGGTGACGGCCTCCCAGCCGTCGCGGTAGAACCCCCGGTGGCCGATCTGCTCGTAGTACTGCTCGGTGTGGTGCTCTGCCGCCTCGGCGGCGGTGAACGTGGGGGCGAAGCTGGCCCCGGCCAGCGGCCCCTTCAGTGGCTGGCCGTTGCGCTCGGTGGGAGCGCTGAGCCCCACGATGTCCAAAACGGTGGGCAGCACGTCGGTGATGTGCAGGTACTGGCGGCGGAACCCGCCGGGATCGGCGATCCGCTCGGGCCACGACAAGATCATGGCCACCTGGTGGCCGCCGGCGTGGGTGTTGATCTTGTACAGCCGGAAGGGGGTGTTGCCGGTCATGGCCCAGCCCCGGGGATAGTGGGCCAGGGTCTGGGGCCCGCCCAGCAGGTCGAGGCGGGCGTGGTCGGCCTCGATGTCGCCCTGGGTGGGCGACAGCACCTCGAAGTACTGCGCGCAGCCGGTGTCCTCGCCCTCCCGGGACGCCCCGTTGTCGGAGGTGAACAGCACCAGCGTGTTGTCCCACTCGCCCAGCTCCTCCAAAGCGGCCCGCAGCCCCCCGAAGTTCTGGTCGACGTTGTCCACCATGGCGGCGAACACCTCCATGTAGCGGGCGAACACCTCCTTTTGGGTGGCCGACAGCTCGTCCCAGGGCGGGACGTCGTTGCGCTCCTCGGAGTTGCGGGGCGGCAGCGTTGTATCAGCGTCGAAGATGCCCAGCTCGATCTGGCGGTCGAAGCGGCGCTGGCGGATCTCGTCCCAGCCGGCGTCGTAGGCCCCCCGGTACTTCTCGATGTCGTCGGCCTTGGCCTGGAGCGGGGCATGC
>JAJEDQ010000079.1 GCA_022821445.1 Acidimicrobiia bacterium
GAATAGCACGGTGCGGATGGGCACGTTCACCCCCACTCCCAGCGTGTCGGTGCCGCAAATCAACTTGAGATGCCCCTGCTGGGCCAGCTTCTCCACCAGCAGCCGGTACTTGGGCAGCAGCCCGGCGTGGTGCACCCCCACTCCGGCCAGCACGAAGCGGCGCAGATCTTTGCCGAACGGTGTGTCGAAGCGGAAGCCGCCGATTGCCTCCTTCACGTCTGCCTTGGCGTGGGGGCCGAGCACGTCGAGGCTGGTGAGGCTCTGGGCCTGGGCGGTGGCCTCCCGCTGGGTGAAGTGGACGATGTACACCGGCGCTTGGTCGGCACCCAAGAGCTCGGCGATGGACACGTGCAGCGGGGTCTCCCGGTACTCCACGTCGAGAGGCACCGGCCGTTGGGCCGAGGCCACCAGCGCGGTGGGCCGGCCGTTGCGCTGGCTGAGGTCCCGGCGCAGGGCAGTGGTGTCGCCCAGGGTGGCCGACATCAAAAGGAACTGGGGCCGGCTCAGCTCCAGCAGCGGCACTTGCCAGGCCCAGCCCCGGTCCCGGTCGCCGTAGTAGTGGAACTCGTCCATCACCACCAGGTCGGCGTCGGTGTTGCTGCCCGCGTGCAAGGCCCGCAGAGCCAGGATCTCGGCGGTGCAGGCGATCACCGGCGCATTGGCATTTACGGCAGCGTCTCCGGTGACCATACCCACCCGCTCAGCCCCGAACGCTGTTACCAGCTCGAAGAACTTCTCGCTCACCAGCGCCTTGATCGGCGCCGTGTACACCGCCCGCCGACCCTGGGCCAGCGCGGCAAACGCCCCGGCCATCGCCACCAGCGACTTGCCCGACCCGGTGGGGGTGGCCAGCACCACGTTGTCACCCCCCAGCAGCCGCAGCACCGCCTCCTCCTGGTGGGGATAAAGCTCCAACCCCGCCGCTTCGGCCCAATCGCAGAACGCCCCCAACAGCTCATCGGGATCAACCACCGCGGGCATGAATTCGACAAGAGCAGGAGGCACGGCCATGGCGAGATTGAGGCTAGAGGCAGATAAGGCGTGGGAGGCTACGGGAATGAAATTCGGGCTCTATCTCATCGGCAGCACGATGGGAGTGTCGGGACCACCGGCGGCACCCATCGCCGACCCTGAGTTTCTGGCCGATCTGGGGGCAACCCGCATGATCTACAGCACCCATGACCCCGATTTGGACTCTGCCAAAGCCACCCTGGACCGCTTCGCGACCGAGGTGATCTCCCGAACCTAACCCCGGGCCACGACACAATCTGTGCCAAAGCTGCTGATTTCGCGTTGATTTCGTGACTTTTTAAGAAATTTCTTTTACACAGGTTACCCCTTGGTGCCCACTCCCCAAGTGCGAACCAAAAACCCAGGTCAAATGGTTGTGTTGCGTCGTCCACAGGGAGATTTCCACAGATCGATGCAACGCATGCCCAACTATCCGCTCCCCAAGACCGCTCAGATGGGAATTATTTGAGAATTTGGATCGCGAGAATGCCCGCTCCATTTCCGTCGCGGCCGTGATCTAAGGCTGAGGCGGAGGAGAGAGGAGCAAGTTCATGAACCAAACTGTGGAAAACCTCATCGGCCCGGCTGCTGCGTGCCAGATGCTCAGCATTGATCGAAGCAGCCTGCTTCGAGGTATCAACGACGGCATCGTGCCCGCCTATCGCATCGGCACTGCCATCCGATTCCGCCCATCGGAGTTACGCCATCCCTCTCTGAGCGGTTTGACCGAGTACTACCGCAAGATCGACGAGGAATTCGCCGCCTAACCCCACCCCCAAAGCCTCCGCCCCCGGCTGCGTCAACCCCCGCGCGGTCGGGGGCGGAGAGGGGTCTCAGGGCAATACGGTCTCGGTGTCGCGGCCGGAGCGCAATACGGTTCCCGGGGTGGCGCCGGTTACTCGGCCGTCAACCACGATGTCGGTTCCGCCCACCAGCACCCGGTGGACCCCCTGGGCCCCGGCGAACAGGCGCATGCAATCGCCGGGCAGATCGGTGCGGGCCTCAATGGGATCGGAGGCCACGATGGCCGGATCGAACAGCACTAGGTCGGCGTGCCACCCCTCGGCCACCCGGCCTCGGTCTTTGAGCCCGAACAGGCGGGCCGGCACGTCGGTCATCAGCCGCACCGCTTCCTCCAGCGGCAGCAGCCCCCGGTTGCGCACGATGTCGCCCAGGATGATGGTGAAGTAGCGGGTGCCGCACATGCGGTCGAGATGGGCCCCGGCGTCGGAGCCGCCCACGATCACTCGGGGGTCCCGCCAGTGCTCGGCTCGATGGGCCCAGCTCTCCGAAGAGTCGTCGGCATTGATGGGCCACAGGTCGGTGCGCAGGTCGTCGGCCAGCACGATCTCGCACAGCGTGTCGAACGGCTCTTGTCCCCGCTCGGCGGCAATGTCGCCCACTCGCCGACCGGTGAGCCCGTCGTTCTCCGGGGAGTGGGTGGCGCCGATCTCAATGTTCTGCCATTGGGCCATGTGGTAGAAGCCGCCGCTTCCGGTTTGAGCCTGTTCATTGAGCCACCGTCGGGTCTCCGGGTCGGCCAGCGCGGCTTTCTTCTCGTCGAGGGAAAGGTTCATGGTGTCCTTCCAACCCGGCATGTTGTTCAGCGGGCAGTAGGTGGCAAAACTCAACTTCAGACCGCCGATGGTGGGCATCGACAACGCCACAATGCGCCCGCCCACATCGGCAGCCGCATCGGCGGCCCCGAGTTGGTGGTCGGTGCGGTCTTGGGTGTCGGCGCTGACGGTGAGCACATTCCAGTTCAGCGGACGCTGGGCCCGGGCCGACATCTGGCTCATCAGCTCAATCTCCTCGTCGCTGAACATGCTGAGGCATCCGGAGGTGATGAACTCCAGCCAGGTCCCCGGGTGGTCGGCCACCGCCCCGGCCAGGGCCAGCACCTCCTCGGTGGAGGAGAACCGGCTGGGAACGGGTTCGTTGTCGCCGTCCCAGTGGGTATGGGCCAGCGACGTGGAAAACCCCATGCCGCCGGCAGCAAGCCCGTCGTGGAGGGCCCGCACCATCTGGTCGAGCTGGTCAGGGCTCGCCGGCTGGTCGGCGTCAGACCCCATCACGTAGCGGCGCAGGGCCGAGTGGCCCACCAGGAATCCGGCGTTGACCGCGGTGTTGCCGTCGAGTCGGTCGAGGAACTCCCCGAACGTCTCCCAGTCCCACGGCAGCCCCTGCTCCAGCGCGGGCAGGGGCATCCCCTCCACCATGGCCATCATCTCTTGCAGGTAGCGGGCGTCGTCGGGATTGACCGGCGCCAGGGAGAACCCGCAGTTGCCCCCCAGCACAGTGGTCACCCCGTGCATGGGCGATGGAGTGGCCGCCGGATCCCAGAAGAGCTGCGCGTCGTAGTGGGTATGGGGATCGATGAACCCCGGCGCCACCGCCAGCCCATCGGCATCCACCGTCCGGGCAGCCGCCCCATCCACCTGCCCGATCTCCGCAATCCGCCCTCCGGAAACCGCCACATCGGCCACCACCGGCTCAGCCCCGGTCCCGTCCACAACCGCGCCACCCCGAATCACCAGATCAAACATGCCCCCACAGTAGGCGCGCCCCGCTTTAGTGTTGGCAACCACGGTCATCGCCTCTGGTCAATCCCGATATTCTGGCTGTCATGAATCCCCCCAGTGCCACTCGGGTCGTCCCAGCCGGGGAGTTCAAGACCAAGTGCCTCCAGCTCATGGACGAGGTGGACGAGACCGGTGAAGAGTTCGGTGCGCTCCACCATTGACGATCTCGGCGGTATCGTATAGACAAGCCTCGCTGTTAGGGGGTCACTATGGAGGAGAGGCAGGTCGACATCAATCACAAGGCGTATGACAAATACCGGGAAGATCTGGAAGAGAACTATCCCGGCATGGTTGCGCTCATGCACGACGGCCAGCTCCAGGGCCTCTACAGCGATCTCGGAAATGCCTACCACGTAGGACGTGAGAGCTTCGGCGAGGGAGAGTTCTCCCTCGTTTGCATCGGGGAAGAGCCAGTAGAGCTAGGCGCAGTTGCCATCGGTTTGACGTAGCGCCAATGAAACCCATTGAGGTCCGCCTCCAGGACCAGATGTTCATCGTCGACGTTGCGGTGTCGCGGCCTGGGCTACCCGTCGAGCCAAACTATCGGGGCCTCATAGACACCGGAGCCACGGGCACACTCGTGTCGCCCCAGGTGATCGACGAACTCCAAGTGCCCGCGTACGGCAAGACCCAGTACATCACTGCCAACGGCCAAGTTCAGCCGACAGATATGTATGTCTTGAGCGTCTCCCTCCGCTTTCCGACGGACGACGACCCCAACAATGACGCCTTCTTCCAGATGCCGTTCGTCCTGCGCGTCCTCAACCTGGGCAGCCTCAACCCAAAATACGATGTCCTCTTGGGCATGGACTTTCTCAGCCAGTTCCACATCGAACTCGATGGAGACCTAGCCCTGATCCGAGGTTCGGCAACCGCACACCCCCTGTAGGCTCTGCCAGCAAGCGCGCCTGGCCAACTCCCCCCATTGCCTGGCAAGGGTGGCGAACGTCAGTTTGCGCTACTCCTCTACGCGGGACCAGATTCGCTTCAGGGGGAGATCGGCGCGAATCTCTTCACTGAGTCGCTCGTAGTTCTTGAGAACGGCGTTGAGCAGGTCTTCGGCATCCCAGACTCGGACACGGAAGAACTGATTTCGTAGCTCCTGTCGTGCCACTTTGTTGACTCCGCCCCATGCAACCAGAAGTGCTTGCTCGGCACCATGAGTGGTGAGCACTCCGTGGAGTTCGCGAACGACCTTCGCGTCAACCGGTGCATGACTTGACTTCACCTGAACAATCAATCGGGGGCTATCCAACCCCAGTGGGCCTTGACCGGCGAAGATGTCGATCCCGCCGTCAGCGCCCGGAGATGCCTGCTGGGTAGAGAACCCTTCTGCAGATAGAACAGCTGCAACGAGTCTCTCCAAACCACGACCGGCGAATTCCTGGGCAACATACGCCTGAATCTGATCGCGTCCGATCCTCTCGAGGTCAAAGGTTGATTCGGCTGCGTCAGTCGCATCCGCGTCCTCCGCCTCCAACAACTCGACAGTTTCATTTCGAGCACCGGGATCCTCTCCGGTCTCCATGATCTTCTGAAGACGCCATGCTCCATCGTTGCGAGTGATCTGGCATACGGTCTGAGCCGCACCAAGTGAATACAGAAGGTCTTGCTTTACGGCTGTCCGTGGCACATCTGTGCGATGCCAATCGACCGAGACCACATGTCTCTTCCGGGCATCGTCATCTTCTCTGTACTTGTACCCGTCCTTCACAGTGCCCAGGGCGATTTGGGATGTCGTCTTCATAGGAAGAACTATCAGATCTCCAGGCCTTACACGGCGCATCGACCATAGCTGGCTGGTGTAATTTGCCACTGCCGCGTTTGATAGATGAGGAAGGGCGACTCTGACGATTTCCCTTACCTCTTCACGTGAAACCACTTCGGTCAAATTCGGAATCTCATTGAAACCGCCCCCCGCAGCAAATCCGTGCTCAAGGGCAAAGTTCTCACTCTCGCCTCCCCCACCAGAACGAACCAACCAGGCCTTTGGCGCGTCAGTCATACTCTTGTCCTCCTGCCCTACGGCAGCACAGTCTCGGTGTCGCGGCCTGATCTCAGGAGGGTGCCGGGGGTGGCGCCGGTGGGCTGGCCGGCAGTGATGATCTCGGTGCCGTTGACCAGTACGTGCTCTACGCCGATGGCGCTGGCGTAGAGGCGCTCGCAGCTGCCGGGGAGGTCGGTGCGCTCCACAATGGGGCCGGAGGCCACGGTGTCGGGATTGAACACCACCAGGTCGGCGCAATAGCCCTCGGCCACCCGGCCTCGGCCCTTCAGCCCGAACAGGCGGGCGGGCTCGTCAGTAAGCAGCCGCACGCACTCCTCCATCGACAACAGTCCCCGGTCGCGCACTGCTTGGGCAAGCATCTCGGTGGGGAAGCGGGCGCCGCACATCCGGTCGAGGTGGGCGCCGGCATCGGAGCCGCCCACCAACACCCGTTGGTCCTGCCACAGATCGGCCCGCTGCTGCCAGGCCACGTCGATGTCGTCGGACGACAGCGGCCACAGAGCGGTGCGCAGATCGTCGGCCACCACGATGTCGAGCAAGGCGTCGAACGGGTCGACCCCTCGTTCTGCGGCAATGTCGCCCACCTTGCGACCGGTGAGCCCGGCGTTCTCCGGGGCGTAGGTATCGCCGATCTCCATGTTGGCCCAGGTGGAGATGAACTGGAACGGCCCCTCAGAGCTGCGGGCCTGCTCATCCAGCCACTGCCGCACGGCGGGATCGGCCAGCTTGGCCTTCTTCTCGTCGTGGTCCAGGTACAGCACATCGCCCCAGTTGGGCAGCAGGTACAGCGCGCAGTAGCTGCCGAAGCTCATCTTCAGCCCGCCGATCGACGGCATCGACAGCGCCACAATGCGCCCACCGGCTTCGGCGGCCACATCTGAGGCCCGAAGCTGGTGCTGGGTGCGGTCCATCATGGTGGAAGCGTGAGAGAGGACGTTCCAGTTGAGCGACCGCTGGGCCCGCACCGACATCTGGGTCATCAGGTCGATTTCCTCCTCGGTGAAGAACGCGTTGCAGCCGGTGATGATGAACTCCAGCCAGGTGCCGGGATGGGCGGAAACCGCATCGCACAAGGCCAGCATCTCGTCGCGGTCGGCGAAATACGACGGCACCGGATCGTTGTTGCCGTCGGAGTGGGTGGTGGACTGCGACGACGAGAAACCCAGTCCGCCGGCCTCCAGCGCCTCGTGCAGCAGCCGCACCATCTCGCCCACCTGCTCAGCAGAGGCCGCATTACCGGTGCCCTCGGCCCCCATCACATAGCGGCGCAGCGCCGAGTGACCCACCAAGAACCCGGCGTTCACCCCGATGCGGCCATCGAGCGCATCCAAGTACTCGGCGAAACTCGACCAACTCCACGGCAGGCCCTGCTCCAGTGCAGGCAGAGGCATCCCCTCCACCTTGGCCATCATCCGGCGGATGTAGTCGGCATCGTCGGCCTTGAGCGGGGCCAGCGTGAATCCGCAGTTGCCCCCCAGCACGGTGGTCACCCCGTGTTCGTTGGAAGGAGAGGCCAGCGGATCCCAGAACAGCTGGGCGTCGTAGGGGGTGTGGGCGTCGATAAACCCCGGGGCCACCACCAGTCCGTCGGCATCGATCACCTGGGCCGCGGTTTCATCGACCGCTCCGACGGCGGTGATCCTCCCGCCGCTGATGCCCACATCGGCAGCGAACCCTGGCGCCCCAGTGCCGTCCACAACGGTTCCGCCCTTGATGATCAAATCCAGCATGGCGACAGGCTAGTGGCGCAAAACGGCACAATCCCCAGCAGGCCCTAAGCGCAGCGCCAAGAGTACGCTCCAGCCATGCCGGAGATCCCCAAGATCATCTCGGTGGACGACCACATAGTGGAGCCACCCACCCTGTGGACCGACCGCCTGCCCCGCAAGTACGTCGACGTCGGGCCTCGGGTGGTGCGGGAGAAGCTCTTCAAAGACCGGGCGATCATCGATCACATGCCGGAGTGGGTGGACAGCGATGTCGAGCGAACGATCGACTCCTGGCTATATGAAGATCTCAAGCAGCCCCTCATCCGGCTCAGCGCCGCGTCGGGCTACCCCAAAGACGATCTCGGTCCCCAGCCGATCACCTACGACGACATCCTCCCCGGCTGCTGGCAACAGCAGGCCCGCCTCGAGGACATGGACATAAACCATGTCGAGGCCGCGATGTGCTTTCCCATGTTCCCCCGGTTCTGCGGCCAGACCTTCTTGGAGGCACAAGACAGAGATCTAGCCCTGCTGTGCGTGCAGGCCTACAACGACTGGATGATCGAGGAATGGTGCGACGGCACCGACGGCCGGCTGATTCCCCTGCCGCTGATCCCGCTGTGGGACCCGAACCTGGCCGCCGCCGAGGTCCGCCGCAACGCCGAGCGGGGGGCGCACGCGGTCTCGTTCACAGAGCTGCCCACCAACCTCGGGCTGCCGTCGATCCACGACGCCGACGGCCACTGGGAACCGTTCTTCGCCGCCTGCGAGGAGACCGCCACCGTGGTGTGCATGCATATCGGGTCGGGGTCGCGCATGCCATCCACCTCGGCCGATGCCCCGCCCGCGGTGATGTCCACGCTCACGTTCAACAACGCCATGGGATCGCTGGCCGACTGGTTGTTCTCCGGCGTGTTCATCCGCTACCCCGAGATCAAAATCGCCTACAGCGAGGGGCAGATCGGCTGGATCCCCTACATATTGGAACGGGCCGACGTGGTGTGGGAGCAAAACCGGGGATGGAACGAGGTATGGGGGGTGATTCCCGAGCGGCCCAGCACGTATTTCGCCGACCATGTGTACGGATGCTTCTTCGACGACCGCTTCGGACTGGCCAACATCGAGGCCATCGGCGCCGACAACGTGACCTTCGAAACCGACTATCCCCACAATGACAGCTCATGGCCCCACACCAAGGAAGTGGCCGAGAAGCTGTGCGAGGGGCTGTCCGACGAAGTGATCTACAAGATCATGAGGGGCAACGCCATCAAGATGCTCCACTTGCCTTTCCAAGACTGATGGCCACCGGCGCAGCCCCCAACCTCCCTTTCGACCAATAGTGGACGGCCCCCGGCAGTGATCTACGACTTCGTGATCATCGGCGGGGGCTCCACCGGCGCGGTGCTAGCGGCCCGGCTTTCCGAGAACTCGGGCACGTCGGTGCTGCTATTGGAAGCCGGGTCGATCGACCCCGACGCCGAAGCCGATCTCCTGGGCGCGGTGGACTTCTCCCACACCGGGCGCGACTGGGGCTTCCAAGCCCGCACCACCGGCGATGCCACCGCCCCCTACCCGCAGGGCCGGACGCTGGGCGGGGGCTCGGCAGTGAACGGCGGCGTGGCGCTGCGGGGGATGCCCAGCGACTATGACGCCTGGACCAGCCCCAACTGGAGCTGGGAGGCCATGGTCCCGTGCTTCCGCCGCCTGGAAGACGACCCTCTCGGCGGCGATCACCACGGCCGCGACCTCCACGGAATAGGCGGCCCCATCCCCATCCGGCGGGCGGCCAAAGACGAGTTGGTCGCCCCCCAGCAGCAACTCCTAGCCGCCGCCGAAGACAACGGGCTGTCCTGGGTGGACGACCACAACGACGGCATTTCGGAGGGCATCGGGCCGTCACCCCAGAACGTGGTGGATGGCGTGCGGGTATCCACTGCCATGGCCTACCTTCGCCCGGCCGACGGCCGACCCAACCTCCACATCATCGGCGGGGCCCATGCCCACCACATTGTGATCGAGCGGGATCGGGCCACCGCGGTGGCCTACTCGCCAAACGGCAGCAGCCTTGAGCAGGTCCGGGGGCGACACATCGTGGTGAGCGCGGGAGCGTTCAACACACCGGCCCTGCTCATGCGCTCGGGAATAGGCCCGGTGCGGGACCTGGAGGCGGTGGGCATCCGCTCAGTGGTCCACCTCCCCGGCGTGGGCGCCAACCTCATGGAACACGTAGGGGCATTCATCTTCGTGGTACCACCCGAGGGGGCGGTGACCACCGACATGGTGCAGCACCAACTGCTCATCCGCTACAGCTCCCCGGAGAGCCCGGTTACCAACGACATGCAGATCGGCATGATGAACCACTGGGACCTGAGTCAGAACGAACCCCTGGCCGAGGTCTGCGGCTCGGAGCTGATCTGGGGCATATGCGCCGGCATCCAGGTCCCCCGATCCCGGGGGCGGCTGCGGGTACTGTCACCCGACCCTGGGCACCCGCCGGTAATCGACCTCAACCTTTTGGACAGCCCGGACGACATCGTCCATCTCACCGCCGGATTGCGCCTCTGCCACCGATTGGCCACCCATGAGGCACTGTCGGAGCGATTCGAGCGGGTGGCCGTTCTCGACGAGGCCGCCTTCGCCGACGGCGACGACGGTGCCCTGGGCGACTACGCCCGACATTTCAGCTTTCCCTGGTACCACGCCTCGGGCACTTGCCGGATGGGACCCGACCCCGACGCCGGCGACGTGGTGGACGACTTCGGCCGGGTCCACGGCATCGACCGCCTGTCGGTGTTCGACGCATCCATTCTCCCGATGATCCCCCGGGCCAACACCAACCTGACCTGCATCGCGGTAGGCGAGCGGGCCGCCGAACTGCTGAAATGAAGGTCTGAGAAAAGGAGCGCCATGAGCCCCACCGCCATGATGATCTCGTCCGACTCCCACATCATCGAGCCGCCCGACCTTTGGACCGAGCGGGTGACCTCTGGGCCGATGGCCGAGCGGGTGCCGCAGGTGCGCCGCGAGCCCGGCGGCGACTGGTGGTACATCGACGGCCAGCGCTCCATGTCGTTCTTGGGATTTCAGGCCGGCAACCGGTTCGACCAAGACCCCACCAAGCTCCGCATCGAGGCGTCGTTCGACGAGGTCCGCCCCGGGGCCTACGACCCCGAGAAGTTCATCGCCGACAACCGCACCGACGGAGTGGCCGCCTCGGTTATCTACCCCAGCGAGGCGCTGCTGGCCTACAGCATCCCCGACTCCGAGCTGTGCTCGGTGACCATGGCCGCCTACAACGACTTCATCGCCGATTTCTGCGCCTACGACCCCCAGCGATTAAAGGGCATCGCCCTCATCAACGTGGACGACGTTGACGAGGCCACCGCCGAGATGACCCGTTGCCGCAACATGGGCCTTTCCGGTGTGATGATCAGTGTGATGCCCCCGGCGGGCCAGGGCTACGACCACCCCCGCTATGAGCCGTTCTGGTCGGCCGCGGTCGACCTGGACGTCCCCCTGTCCATGCACGTGGCCACCGGTCGACAGCTCGCCAGCGCCAGTGGCCAGACCAAGAACGATGTCCGGGTTGTGACCGAGGCCGCGTTCTACCTGCAAGACCACTTCGTGCGGAAGTCCCTGGGCGAGATGATCTTCGCCGGGGTGTTCGAGCGCCATCCCCAGCTCAAGGTGGGATCGGTGGAGCACGAGGTGGGCTGGATCCCGTTCTGGCTGTTCCAGATGGACTACTGCTATACCGACCGTCCGCTGCGGGGCGACTGGCACCGCTTCGCCGATCCCGACGCCCGTCCCAGCCACTACTTCAGCTCCAACTGCTTCGTGAGCTTCCAGGAGGACGCGGTGGGCGTGCGAGTGCGGGACACCTTCGGCACCCACACGCTCATGTGGGGCTCCGACTACCCCCACACCGAGTCCACCTTCCCCCGGTCTCGGGAAGTGGTGGCCGAGACCCTGGCCGATGTGCCAGCCGACGAGCAGCAGCAGATCGTGAGGGACAACTGCGCTGCCCTCTACGGCTTCGACCTCGACCTGCTCGCAGCCGACCTCTCGGGATAGCGGGATGCGCATCGCCTTCGGGACCGATGAGGCCACCGCCCTGACCGACGCCGTCCAGCAGCATCTGGCCGACGGTGGCCACAACGTGGTGGCGGCCGCAGCAGAAGGAGCACCGTGGCCCGATGTCGGCCGAGCGGTCGGAGAGGCCGTGGTCGATGGCAGCGCTGATATCGGGGTGGTGTGCTGCTGGACGGGAACCGGGGTGTCGATCGCAGCCAACAAGGTGCCTGGGGTGCGGGCCGCCCTGTGTACCGACGCGGAGACCGCCCGCGGCGCCCGCCGCTGGAACGACGCCAACGTGCTGGCCTTGAGCCTGCGCCTGGTTTCCTCCGAAGTGGCCGCCGAGATGCTCGATGCCTTCCTGGCCACCGAGCCCGACCCCGGCGAGTCCGCCGAGATCGCCAAGCTCTCCTGATATGAGAGTTCGAATCGGTGTTGGCGTGGGAGGCGGGACGGCGTCGGGAGACCCAGAGGTGTTCGGCGCGGTGGTCGACGGGCTGGAGCGGCTGGGGTTCGACTCGCTGTGGGTGGCCGAGCGGGCCAGCGGTCCCACTCTTGATCCGGTGGTGGCCATGACCTTCGCGGCCGCTCGAACCACCCGTCTCAAGTTCGGGTCCAGCGTGATGGTGCTACCCGGCCGCAACCCGGTGCTTTTGGCCAAGACCATGGCCAGTCTCGATCGCATCTCCAACGGCCGGCTGCTGCCTGCATTTGGGCTTGGGGTGGCCGACACCGCCGAACACCAGGCCTTCGGGGTGGCCCGCATGGACCGGGCGGCGTGGTTCAACGAGGCGCTGCCGCTCATGCGCCGGCTGTGGAACGAGGACGTGGTGGAGCACCATGGCCCCCGCTTCCATCTCGACGCCGCCCGGGTGGACATCAAGCCGGTCCAGCAGCCGCTGGACGTGTGGATGGGAGGCATCGCCCCCTCTGAGCTCCGCCGGGTCGGCCGGTTGAGCGACGGCTGGCTGCCCTCCTTCGTCACCCCCGACGACGTGCGGGGCGGCATCGCCGCCATCAAACAGCACGCTGACGAGGCTGAACGGGAGATCGACCCCGAGCACTACGGAGCGCTTTTGACCTACACCGATGGCCCGCTGCCCGACCGCTTCCTCGAGCTCATCAAGCTGCGCCAGCCCGACAAGAATCCCGGCGACCTAGTGGCGTCGAACCGCCAGGAGCTTCGCTCAAAGATCGAGGCGTTCATCGAGAACGGCGCCTCCAAGTTCGTGGTCATGCCCTTGGGGGAGCCCCCGGACTGGAAGGCCGAGATCGAAGCCTTGGCCGACGACCTGCTGCCGTTGCAAGACTGAGGCGGCTACGAACCGAGGGCCTGCTCCAGATCGGCCAGCAAGTCTTCGATGCTCTCGATGCCGACCGACAGCCGCACCAGCCCAGGGTCTACGGCTAACGGAGAGTCGGCCACCGACAGATGGGTCATGGTGGAGGGCTGCTCGATGAGAGACTCCACCGCACCCAGAGACTCGGCCAGCCGGAAGACCTTGGTGGCGCTCACTGCGGCCACCGCAGCCTCCTCACCACCGGCATGGATGAACGAAACCATCCCACCGGGGCGGTGCATTTGCTGAGCCGCGATGTCGAACCCCGGGTGATCAGACAGCCCGGGGTACAGCACCCGGTCGATCGCGGGATGCCCGGCCAGGAACTCGGCCACCGCTTGGGCGTTGTCGCAGTGGCGGTCCATGCGCACCCCCAGCGTCTTGACCCCCCGCAGCAGCAGGTAGCAGTCGAATGGGCTGGGCACCGCGCCCACCGCGTTCTGGACGAACGACAGCCGCTCGGCCAGGTCGTCCCGGTTTACCGCGATGAACCCCCCGACGACATCTGAGTGGCCGCCCAGATACTTGGTGCTGGAGTGCACCACTAAATCAGCCCCCAGCTCGAGCGGGTTCTGGAGGTATGGGGTGGCGAAAGTGTTGTCCACCACCACGTCGACCCCTGACGCGCGGGCCACAGCGGCCACCGCAGCGATGTCCACCACGGCCAGCATGGGATTGGTGGGCGTCTCCACCCATATCTGGCGGGTCTCGGGGCGGATGGCCGCTCCGAGCGCGTCCAAGTCGGCCATGTCCACCGCCGACCACTCGATGCCCCGCTCGCCGTACACCCGGGCAATGAGCCGGAACGTCCCCCCGTAGGCGTCGGCGCCCAAAACCACGTGGTCGCCGGGGCGCATCATGCCCACCACCGCGTCTTCTGCGGCCATGCCGCTGGCGAACGCCATTCCGTGCTCGGCCCCCTCGAGGCCGGCCACGCACCGCTCCAGCGCCACCCGGGTGGGGTTGGAAGTGCGGGCGTACTCAAAACCCTGATGCTGGCCCGGTGCCGCCTGCACGAAGGTAGTGGCCAGATGGATGGGAACGGTGATGGCGCCGGTGGCCTCGTCGGGCTCTTGGCCGACGTGGATGGCCCGAGTGTCGAAACCCCAGTCGCCGGCGCTCATGAATCAGGATTCGACGGGCCCGACGACAAGAAGCTCAGCACGTCGGTACTGGTCATCACCGCCCGGGGACGGCCACCGTCGAGCACCAGCAGGGCCGGAGAGCGCTCCAGCTTGGTCACCGCCAGCGCCACCGATTCGCCGATGCCGATCTGTTCCAGAGGACGGCTCATCACGCTCTCCACCGGCTGGCCCAGCAGATCGCCGTTGAAGGCCAACTCCATGAGCTGAAGCTCGTGGACCGCTCCCATGACCTCAGCAGCGGCCAAGGGCATCTCGCCTTTGGCCACCGGCAGCTGGCTGACTCCGTGGTCGCGCATCTGGGTCACGGCCATGCTCACCGGATCGTCGGGCTTCACGTACACCAGCGGCGGCAATGCTCCCTCCTTGGCGTCGAGCACATCCTTCACACAGGGGTGCTCCCCGATCAGAAAGCCGTACGACGCCATCCAGTCGTCGTTGAACACCTTGGACAGATAGCCCCGGCCGGCATCGGGCAGCAATACCACCACCACATCGTCGGGTCCGCAGTCTTGGGCCACCTCCAGGGCAGCGCACACCGCGGTTCCCCCCGATCCGCCGATCAGCAACCCCTCACGCCGAGTCACCAGCCGAGCCATGTCGAAGGAGTCCTGGTCGGAAACCGGGATCACCCGATCGACCACCTCGGGATCGTAGGTCTCGGGCCAGAAGTCCTCCCCGATCCCCTCCACCAGATACGGCCGGCCCGATCCCCCGCTGAACACCGAGCCCTCAGGATCTCCGGCCACCATCTGGATATCGGGGTTCTGCCGTTTGAGGAAACGGCCCACCCCGTTGAGCGTGCCGCCGGTGCCCGCCTCGGCCACGAAGTGGGTGATGCGCCCGGCGGTCTGCTTCCACAGCTCCGGCCCGGTGGTCAGCTCATGCGATAGGGGATTCACCTGGTTGAAGTACTGGTTGGGCCGGTAGGCGCCAGGCGTCTCGGCCACCAGCCGCTCCGCGGTGGAGTAGTACGAATCGGGGTCTTCGGGATCCACCGCCACCGGGCACACCACCACCTCGGCCCCGTAGGCCCGCAGCAGCTGCACCTTCTCATCGCTCACCTTGTCGGTCATCACGAAGACGCAGCGGTAGTCACGCTGGGCGGCGACTAGAGCCAAGCCCACGCCGGTGTTTCCCGAGGTGGGCTCAATGATGGTCCCGCCCGGCTTCAGCAGCCCTTCTCGCTCGGCCGCGTCGATCATCGCCACCGCAGGCCGGTCCTTCACGCTGCCGCCCGGGTTCAGCATCTCCAGTTTGGCCAAGACCTCACACGACACCCCGTCGGCGATGCGCGGCATCCGCACCAACGGAGTGTCTCCAATGAGATCGAGGATCGAGTCTGCGACCTCCACGCCCATAAACTACCCGGCGGTATGGAACCGCCTTGTATCGCAGTGGAACCCGACTGCTGGCGGCGGCCGGCGCTGGCCGACGCAGTGATTGCCGGCGGCGGCCGGGTGACGGCCCCCTCCGAGGCCGAGGCGCTGGTTTGGGCCGAGCCCGCGGCCCCCGAGCTCTTGCCCGGTGTGCTGGAGGATGGGGCGGGCATCGAGTGGGTGCAGCTCCCCTACGCCGGGATCGAGAACCTGACCCATTTGCTCGACCGCGACCACCGCTGGACCTGTGGCAAGGGGGTGTACGCCCAACCGGTGGCCGAGCATGTGCTGATGCTGGCCTTGGCCGGCCTGCGGGGGATGGGGAGTTATGCCCGAACTCAGAACTGGTTGCCGCCGGAGGGCCGGAACCTGTTGGGCGGCCGGGTAACCGCGCTGGGCGGCGGGGGCATCACCGAGTCGCTGGTGAAGCTGCTGGAGCCCTGGGACTGCCGGATCACCGTGCTGCGCCGCCATCCTCTGCCCATGGACGGGGTCGAACGGGTGGTCGGCCCCGAAAGCCTGCACGATGCACTGAGCGACGCCGACGTGGTGGTGGTAGCCCTGGCGCTGACCCCAGAGACCACCGGCATCATCGACGCCGCCGCGCTCAACGCCATGGCCGACCACGCCTGGCTGATCAACGTGGGGCGGGGCAGTCATGTGGTTACCGACGATCTGGTGGAGGCGCTGTCGGCCGGGTCTATCGGCGGCGCCGCCTTGGACGTGACCGACCCCGAGCCCCTGCCCGAGGGCCATCGCCTCTGGAGCTTGGACAACTGCCTCATCACCCCCCATGTGGGCAACACCCCCGAGATGGGTTTGAAGCTGCTCGCCAATCGGGTCACCGAGAACGTCCGTCGCTACATCGCCGGCCAGGATCTGCTCGGCCCCATCGACGTCGACCTCGGATACTGACCTGGGCGTCCCGGACTAGTGGCCGATGATCCGGTCGAACTGGGCGGAAGGCTCTTCGATGGTGATGACCCGCATGGGACGATCGGTTGGCGCGTGAAGGCCGGGGCCGAAGGTGACCGGCCCGGCGGCCAGATCCTCGCCGTCAAATCGCCGGAGTTCGACGGCCACCGCCCCCGGGTCGACAGAGCCGGCCCGCTCCACTGCCCGGATATAGGCCTCAACTGCGTCGGCGCCAGTGATGGCCCGCCCGTCTCTGGCAATGTGACCCTCGGTCGCGAAATAGTCGGCCAGTACTTGGCGAACCGCGGGGCTGGGATCGGGAGAATCGGTGTAGACCGAGGCGTACGAGAGCATGGTGAAATCGCCAACACCGGGAACATGACCGATCCAGAAGTCGCCGTCCATGGTGGAGTTGGCGAAAATGGGCTGGAGAATGCCAGCAGCCCGAACCGGGGCCAATATCTCCGGGGCCACGAGTCGAGTCCCGCAGAACACGATGGCCTCGGGACTGTTGTTGACCAGCCCAAAGAGCACGGGCTCGAGCAGACCAGGATCGGTGGGCTGATAGCGGTAGAAACCAGTCACCCGACCTCCAACGGCCTCGAATCCCAGCTTGAAGGCTTCGCATACGGCAACCGCTTCTGAACTGGTCTCGTCGATGATTGCCGCCGCGGCAGTGAACCCGCGATCAGCCATCAACGCAACCAAGTACTGAGCTTCAGTGCCCACTGGTGTGCCCAAAGAGAAGACGCGATCCCCCAGTTCCCCAGTCACCCATGAGGCGTCGGTGCCGCAGGGGCTGATCACCAGGGTCCCCGAACTCTCCAACTCCTTGAGGGCCGGTTCCGCATAAGCAGCATCGCAGGTCATCAAGACCATGTCGATGCCGTCCAGCAATAGCTGCTCGGCCCCCTTGTGCATCGCAGACAACTCGGTGTGGCTGTCGACGTGCCGCAGAACCACCGGCCGGCCCAGCAGGCCACCAGCCTCGTTCAGGGCGTCGATTCGAGTTTGGGCGGCCACTAGCGCGGGCTCGTCATAAGCCGCCAAGAACCCGGTGGTTGCCATCAGGGCGCCGATCACGATGGCGTCTTCAGAGAGCGGCACCCCATCGGGAGTGGCAGTGGGCAACGCAGGCGTATCTTCCACCTGTTCATCCTGTTCGCCCGCGATGGGCGCGGGGCTCACCACCGTGCCTTCGCTGAACAGGCCACACCCCGACAGCACCAACAGCACCACCACCAGCAGCACCGGCCGAGCGCCGGGCAGACTCATCACACCTTGAGGTCGCGGAATGGAATGCCCTTGTCGGCTCGCGGCTCGCGGGGCAGGCCGAGGATGCGCTCACCGATCACGTTGCGCTGGATCTCCGGTGTGCCCCCACCGATCTTGTGGGCAAAATGGCCGACCATCTGCCACACCCAGCTGTCGTCGTTCAACATCCCCTCCGGCCCCAGCAGCTCCAAGGCGGTCTGGCTGGTGTCCCGAATGTGGTCGCCGGCGAGGATCTTGGTGATCGAGGCCTCCGGGCCAATCTCGGTGCCCTGGCTCAACGCGGTGTACACCCGCATGCCCAGGTAGCGGAGCACTTCTGATCTGATCCACGCTTCAGCCAGAGATTGGCGAACCGCCGGATCGCCGGTTTGGCCCTTGTGGCGAGCCAATTTCACCAGGGCGGGGACATCTACTCGGGACGATTGGGCGCCCACCGCGGCGCGTTCGCTGTTCAGGGTGGTCTGGGCCACCGCCCAGCCGTTGTTGACCTCGCCGATCACATTCTCGGCTGGGACCCGCACATCGTCGAAGAAGGTCTCATTGAACTCGGCCCCTCCGGTTATCTGGCGCAGCGGCCGGGGGTCCAAGCCCTCGGTGTCCATCTCCACGAAGAAATAGGTGAGCCCCTGGTGCTTGGGCACATCGGAATCGGTGCGGGCCAACAGGATGCCCCAGTCGGCCAGATGGGCGTAGGAGTTCCACACTTTCTGACCGTTGACCACGAACTCGTCGCCGTCTCGGACCGCTCGGGTCTGGAGTCCGGCCAAATCGGAGCCGGCGTTGGGCTCGCTGAAGAGCTGGGCGAACACCATCTCCCCTTGGCGGATCGGGTCCAAGAATCGCCTCTTCTGCTCGTTGGTGCCCCACGCCATGAGCGTGGGAGCAGCCATGTCCAGCGCGGCCATGAAAATCGACATCACCACGCCGTAGGAACTCTGCTCCTCTTCGAAGATGATGGCCTCCATGGTGGAGGCCTCCCGCCCCCCGTATTCCGTCGGCCAGTCCAGACAAGCCCACCCATCGGCGGCCAGACGGGCTTGCCAGGCCCGGGCCCGGCCGGCCATTTCTTCCTCCCGGCCCGCGTTTATGCCCGGATTGAACATTTCATTGAATGCCTCTGGCGACCCCTTGGCCGGCGCGTTGGCCTCCAGCCAAGCCCGGGCCTCAGCCCGAAACGCCGCTTCTGAGGGGGTGTCGCCGAAATCCACGGGGACAGGTTAGGGGCGAACCATCACTTTGCACTGATCAAGACTGCGCTGCTTCCAATTCCTGCTCTACTCGGGCGATCTCACTCCGATACCACCCGGCCTCCTGGAAGTTGCGGAGACCGAATTGCTCCGCCATCGATTGAAGGGCAGCGAGCTTGGCAGAGAGCGCTCCAACGTGGGCAGCATCGACGGCCAGAACCATGTCGGCCAGGTGTAGGGCCTCGAGTACCTCACCGGCAGCCAGCCGTTCTTCTGAGCGGGCCGCCAGGGCATCGGCCCCGGCCAAGTCCACCACATCGGGGTAGGCCGCCTCGGGCTGGGTGGCATAGAGCTCAGCGGTGGACTGATAGGTGAACCAGCCGGCCAGCCCCTCCCAGATGGCCCGAACGCCCCAATCCACCCGACCGTAGGTCTCGTTCAAGGGAGAGTCGTCGGGCAGGCGGATCTCCCTCATGAGCGTGAAGGGGTCTTTGCCCTCGTTCATTCCGTCGATCACCTGGTCCCACACCCACTCCACCCCGTCGTGCATCCGGGTGAGCACCTCTTTGACCTCTTCTTGGCCCACCACCGGCTCGAAGTGCCCGGCCAGGGCGATCTCCGGCTCCAGGTCGCGAACCTCGCGCAGCGACTCCATGTATTGCTGAGCGTCGCGGTATGGCTCGCCCCGCAAGGTGAACAGGTTGGGGAAGGCGTCGATGATTGGGCCCCAAAGGTCGCCTACGAAGGCCGCCCGCAGTTCGGGAACCCACACAGTGAGCCCGTCGGGACCCTCCGCGCCGGGGGTGTGCATCACCTCAAAGGTGAGATCGCCCACTTCAAGGGTGTGGGAGCGGTCGACCACGATGTCGGCCTCTATCGGCGGAGTGGGCTCAACCCGACCGGATTCGGTGCGGAGGTTCATGGCCGCTCCCCACAAGATCTTGGCCCGATCCACCCGGAACTGGGTCAGCCGACGGTACTGCTCATCGCGCTGAAGGCACAGCCGGTGAGCCACCACCTGTGCTCCTTCTCGCGACCAGAGCCGGTGGCCGCCGATGTGATCCTCGTGGGCGTGGGTGAGCACGATGTAGCGCACCGGGTTGCCGGGAGCGGCCGAAAGCTGGTGATGGAAGCGGCGGGCGTCGCCGGCCAGTCCGGCGTCGATCATCACGCTGCCCTCAGGGGTGGTCACCTTGTAGGCGTTGGCCGTGCCCTCCGCCATCCAAATCCGGTCGGCTACCTCGGTTGCTGTCTCAGGGCCGTCCCTCCCAATGAGCTCCGAGACCCGCTCGTCAGCCATCAGTCCTCAACCCAGACCCAGCGGCCCGACGGCGCCGCCGCCCCCTCGGGCCGCTCCATGCACTGCACATCCAAATGGATGGGCAGCAGATGGCGCACGTAGAAGGCGTGCACGGTCACGGTGGGCATTACCAGGTCGTTGTAGCGCTTGATCTCCACCCGGGGATCCTTCTCCTGCCAGGCATCACACTTGGCCAGGCACGTATCGACCTCTTCCCGGGTGTCGAACAGCAGGCCGAGATGATCGAACGGCGGCGGGGCCATGGGCTCCTTGTGCTCGGCCAGCAGGATGAACTGGCTGGTGGCCGGATCGGTGGACAGGAGCAGCGCGGTCTGCTTGAGGATTTGGGTGTCGGTGGCGGTCCAGCCGAAGACATCGCCATAGAACTCGCGCACCTCAGCCCGGTAGTCGTCGGTCAAGGCACCCAAGGGAAGCGTCAGTTCCATGTGGTTGAAGCGCATTTTGGCCATGCCGCAGCGTAGCCTGACACGATGATGCGATCTTCTGCCGCCCGGCTGTGCTGGGCGTTGTTGCTGGTTCTGGCGCTGCTGGCTGGCGCCTGCGGGAACGACGACGAAGGAACCACCGAACCAGCACCGGTGGCCACCACTACCGCCGAGGCCACCCCCGCCCCCACCCAGCCCCCTGCGCCTGAGGCCACACCCGAACCAGAACCCACCCGTGAGCCAACCCCCGCGGCCACGTCGGCACCGACCCCAGATCCCGCACCCGAGGCCACCCCAAAACCAGAGCCAACTGCTGAGCCGACCCCCGAGTCCACGCCCGCTCCCGCACCCGAAACGCATCCGTCAGGGCTCGACATCGCCGCCATTGAAGCCGCAGCAGCCGACTGGATGGAGAAAGCCCGAATCCCCGGCATGGTGCTCGCCGTAGCCCGGGGAGGCGACGAGCCTTGGACCTTCGCCTGGGGCGTGAGCGATCTCACCACCGAAGAACCCATCACACCGGGCGACTATGTCCGCATTGGCTCGGTGACCAAGCCGATCACCACCGTTGCGGTGCTGTCAATGGTGGATGAAGGCCTCGTCGACTTGGACACTCCGGTTACCGCCTATCTGGGCAACGACTGGTACGGCAGATACGAGCACGGCCCCCAAATCACCCTCCGGCATCTCATGGGACACACCACCGGGTTCGTGGAGTACGCCTTCGACCCGGGGTTCTTCGTGCTGGGCTCCGCCCGGCTGGGCGTGCCCATCGCCCCCGAGGAGATCGTGCGGTTCACCACCAACTACGGGCCGGTGGCCGAGTTCGAAACCGAGTACAACTACAGCACCGCCGGACACGTCATCGCGGGGATGATCATCGAGGCGGTCACCGGCAATCCCGCCGACGTCGAGATCAGGTCCCGCGTGCTGGCGCCGCTGGGCTTGGAGAACACCTATCTGCCCCCCAATGAGCTTCCGCCCGTTCCTGTGATCGACAGCTACAACGGAGGGCTCCTGTACTCCGCGTTCACATCGCTGACAAGAGTTCCCGACGGCGCCCGGTACAACTTCATGGGCAACGACTACCTCTCCACCGACGACTACCCCCAGGAGTTCTTGCAGACGGCCGGCTGGACAGGCGGAGGCATTGAGACCCTCATCGGCGACGTCCCGACGATGTTCCGGGGGCTGTTCACCGGAGGGCTGATAAGCGATGAGTCGCTGACTGAGATGACCTCTGCGGGGGTCAATCCCGGATACGGCCTCGGTGTGGGGATAGACGACGTCGGTGGCCTGCTGGCCTACAGCCACGGCGGCGGCACCCCGGCATTCCGCACCCGCGCGCTCTACGTCCCCGAATTGGATCTGACGCTGGCCGCAACGGCCAACGTCTTGCCTCCCGACCCCGATATGGACGAGTTCATCGACGCCCTACTGCCAATCGTGATGGAGAGCTGGGGGCTCAACTAGCTGTGAACCTGACCGCCTGGAACGACGCCGCCGACCAGCTCACCGCTCCAGGCGCGCCATTCGCCTGGTCGATCCAAGAGGTCAACGGCATCCCCGTTCGGGTTTTCGACAACGCTCCCGGTTCGCTGCGGGACTTGTTCGCAGGGACCGCTGCCCACGGCGATGCCGACTATTTGGTCTACCGAGACGAGCGCATGTCGTACGCCGAAGCGCACCGCCAAGTGGGGGCCCTGGCCGCATGGTTGGCCGAGCACGGCGGGGTAGGTCCGGGCGACAGGGTGGCCATCTCCATGCGCAACTACCCCGAGTGGATTATCTCCTATTGGGCGGTGGTGTCGATGGGTGCGGTGGTAGTGGGCATGAACGCTTGGTGGACTCCAGCGGAGATGGCC
This sequence comes from Acidimicrobiia bacterium, assembly GCA_022821445.1. Classification (GTDB taxonomy): domain Bacteria; phylum Actinomycetota; class Acidimicrobiia; order Acidimicrobiales; family Bin134; genus Poriferisocius. Next base: position 22,234 of record JAJEDQ010000079.1, read on the forward strand.
TACGGCCTCGACGACAGCGCGCCCAAAGTGCTGGTGATCGACGGCGAGCGCTGGGAGCGCCTGGCTTCACTCGACGACCGTCCAGAGATGCCGGTGCTGGTGACCCGGTGCGACGAGGAACTTCCACCCGAGGCAATCCGCTGGTCCGACACGGTGGCCGACCCCGATCCCCCTGCTCTGCCCGGCGTGGCCATCGATCCCGACGACGACCTTTGCGTGTTCTACACCTCGGGAACCACCGGCTTTCCCAAGGGGGCGGTGATGACCCACCGGGCCGCGGTACACAACGTGATGAACATGGGCTTTTATTCGATGGCCCTGGGAATGATCAACCAAAAGGAGCCCATGGCCCCAGACCAACGTGATCAGCCGGCCGGACTGGTATGTGTGCCGCTATTCCACGTCACCGGGTGCAACTGCTACCTGCACCCCACCACCACCGTCGGCGGGAAGCTAGTGCTCATGTATCGCTGGGACGCCACCGAGGCCCTCAAGCTCATCGACGCCGAGCGGCCCAGCACCCTGGCCGCAGTGCCGGCCATGTCCCGCGAGATCGTGCTGCACCCCGACTTCGACCGCTACGACACCACCAGCCTGGGCTCGCTGGGGGGCGGGGGCTCGCCGCTTCACCCCGATCTGGTGGACAAGATCTCCCGGTCGATCCCCAGCGGCAACCCCGGCACCGGCTACGGCCTGACCGAGACCAGCGGCGTGGTCACCATGAACATCGGGGCGATCTACAAGGGCAAGCCCACCACCGTGGGCCAGCCGCTGCCCACCGTCGAGGCCAAAGTGGTGGACGAAAGCGGCGTCGAGCTGCCAGCCGGCCAACCAGGTGAGCTGCTGGTGCGGTCCCCCATCGTCATCCGGGGATATCTCAACAAGCCGGAGGCCACCGCCGAGGCCATAACCGACGGCTGGCTGCACACCGGCGACATTGCGGTCATCGACGAGGACGGCTTCATCGCCATCGTGGACCGGGCCAAAGACCTGGTGATCCGAGGCGGCGAGAACATCGCCTGCGCCGAGGTGGAGAACGCCATATACCAGCACGACGCCGTGGCCGAGGCCATCGTGTTCGCGGTGCCCGACGAACGCCTCGGGGAGGTCCCCGGCACCGCCGTCGTACTGCGCCCCGGCCACCAGCTCGACGCCGACGGCCTCCGAGCCCACCTCGACAGCCTCATCGCCTCCCACAAGATCCCCGCCCACATCTGGTTCCAAGAAACCCCCCTCCCCCGCAACGCCTCCGGCAAATACCTAAAACGCGAGGTTCGAGAGAACCTCCTCAACTCCTAAATCCAAGGGCAGCGGAAGAACCCCTGTAGGGCCGGGGGGTGGCACCGAGACAATGATGCGAGTAGGCGTGGTGGGGGGTGGCCCGGCTCAGGGCGCCCGCCTCCCGGACTCCATGGAGGACGGCGGGCTGGGCCGGGACAGGACCCGCCGCCACGCCGGTTCGCTCACCAATCAGGGCCTGCCAACCAAGTGGATTCTCAACAAACTCCGGTAGCATCGTCAACGTGACCACCGCCACAGAAGGCCGCTACACCATCATTTCTTCCGACTGCCACGCCGGAGCCAACCACAAGACTTATCGGGAGTACTTGGAGTCGAGCTGGCACGACGAGTTCGACGCCTGGCGGGGCAAGTACCGCAACCCGTTTCGCGACCTGCAAGACGACGGCCGCTCCCGCAACTGGGACAACGACCGCCGCATCTCCGAGCAGCACACCGACGGGGTGGTGGCCGAGATCACCTTCCCCAACACCGTGCCCCCGTTCTTCCCCACCGGCACGCTGATCGCCCCCCAGCCCACCGACAAGGACCTCCCCCGCCGCCTGGCCGGCATCCGGGCCCACAATCGGTGGCTGGCCGACTTCTGCGCCGAGTATCCCGAGCGCCGGGCGGGCATCGGCCAGATATTCCTAAACGACATCGACGAGGCCGTGGCCGACGTGAAGTGGATCGCCGAGCACAACCTGCGGGGCGGGGCGCTGATCCCCAGCATCGCCCCCAACTCCGACCTGCCCCCGCTGTTCCACCCCCGCTACGACCCGGTGTGGGCGGCGTGCGAGGAGCACGACGTGGTGATGACCCTGCACTCGGGCGGAACCGGGATGCCCGACTACGGCGACTCCCCCGCGGCCGGACCGATGTTTGTTATCGAGACCCCGTTCTTCTCCAACCGCTCCATGTGGCACCTCATCATGGGCGGGGTGTTCGAGCGCTACCCCCGCCTCAAGGCGGTGTTCACCGAGCAGGGCTTCGGCTGGGTGCCCGAGATCCTGCACCGCCTCGACGGGCTCCATGCCCAGATGTCGATGACCGGTCGCACCGGCGAGCTGGGCTTCTCCGCCGACTCCGTATTGCCCGAGAAACCCAGCTTCTACTTCGAGCGCAACATCTGGATCGGCATCAGCTTCCCCGGCCCCAACGAGATGCGCCTGCTCGACAAGGTGGGCGACCACAAGGTGATGTGGGGATCGGACTACCCCCACGTGGAGGGCACCTACCCTTACTCCCGAGAGGGCATCCGCTTCGCCCTTCATGACCGCGACGAGGAGTCGATGCGCCGCATCCTGGCTGGCAACGCCGCCGATGTGTACAACTTCGACCTCGACGCCCTGACCCCCCTCGCCGCCGAGCACGGCCCGACGGTGACCGAGATCGCCGAGCCCCTCGCCGACATCCCCAAAGACGCCACCTCCCCCGCCTTCTGGGGCAAGTAGGGCTTTCGCCGGCATCAGCCGGACTAATTTCCGCCTAGGGCCGCAACCAGAAAGGCACGCTCATGGTGAAAGACATCCGCGATGTGACATCCGACCGGCATTGGGAGGCATTCGAGGAGCTGTGGACCGGGCTCATGTCGTACCGGTACCTAAACAAGACCACTCCGTCGTTAGACACCGGCTTCGCCAATGACGAACTGGAGTCGATGCCGCTACGCCACGACATGCGCAACGCCCACGGCGGGATCATGGCCGCACCACTGGCCATCGGCTGCCCTGAGCCCAGCTGGAATGACGACCAGGTGGTGCCCGCCCCGGTGGTGTCGTTCACCCAGATCCTGGACGACGCCCGGGGCGTGGAGCGCATCGAGGTACTCCGCGAGGTGATCAACTTTGGCCGCACAATGGGATTCACCCGCTCCAAAGTGGTGGATGCCGCCGACCACTCCCGGGTCATCTCCACCTCGGCAGGAATGGGAGTGAGCTTGGGCGACGTGCCCGACGGCTACGAGGCGGTAGACAATCCGCTCATCCCAGTGGAGGATTCTCCCGATATGCCCCGGCTGCACGAGGTGTTCGGTGTGGTCAAAGGCGATGACGGCTGGTACCGGCTCCCCGAGCTGACTAAGGAGACCTCTGCGCCCCACGCCGCCCTGCATCTTGGCCCCATCCACATCGTGTTCGACACCACCGCCCACGAATTGGCCGAACAGGCTGCTGGCACCGAGCGCATCCAGGTGGAGAGCTGGTACGTGATGTTCGTGAAGCCCGGCCTCATCGGCCCATTCCGCTGTGAGGGGGAGGCCATCACCGGCCGCAGCGGCCGAATCAGCGTCAACCTCACCCTGTTCGACGAGGGCCGCGACAACCGCACCATCACCACCGGCTCAGGAGTATTCCGGGTGGTCTAACCCCTGCCCCGCAATTGAGCAACCACCCCACCTCCCGCCCGGTACCGTGGGATCAAGCCCGGGTGGCGGAATAGGCAGACGCAGGGGGCTTAAACCCCCCAGCCCCCGAAGGGGGCGTGTGGGTTCGACTCCCACCCCGGGCACTCTGTGAAGGTGGTGCTACCTCGAGCGGTTGCGGCGGAGGCCTTCCACATCGGCTAGATCTTGGGCACGGCCGGCTGCCAACTTGTTCTTCTCCAGATCATCCAAGCCGATGAAGGGAACCGCCAGCGAGTCCAGCAGAATCTCAGCCCGCCGATCCCAGCACGACTCGAAATCGACTCCGGCGATGCTGGTCAAGATATCGATCCGGTTCGGCGGATAACCCAGCTGCACCACTTGGCCCTCCTCGGAGAAATCCTCTGCGGTCAACCCCAGCGACCCGAAGCCGAACTCCGCCAACACTCGGACCAACCGGGCGGCATTCTCAGGGTCAACCCAAACCCAGACGTCCAGATCCTTGGTTAATCGCGGATGTCCGTGAGCGGCCACCGCGTATCCCCCCACCACGAGGAATCGGACTCCGTGCCTTAGGCACGGCGAGACGAAGTCATGCAGGTCTTTTCCCAGCAGCACCAGATGCCTCCCCTCGCTTTCCGAGCCGTAGTAGCACGCCTGAAGCTCTCGAACGTGCGCTATCCGCTCAGCGGCTGGACGAGAACTCCAGAACCCGGCATCAGGATCAGGATCACCCAGACGAAGCCTGGCGGCTACCTTCGCAATCCCAGTCATATGAGCACCGAACCCCCCATCCGAGTGCCACCATCCTACCCCCGCTGAGGAACACCCCTGCGCTGAAGCCCCGCCGACCCATGTCCGCACGAAAGCGGGGAGGGAGCGGCTGAATTGTCACTGCGGTCGGGATGATGGAGACCTGCCTTGCAATTCCGTTGACCAGGAAACTTCCTATGTCAGACTTCAAACAGATGCCGCTGATCGAACGCGCCGACACCGGAGGAGCAGGGCCGCGGATGGAGTCGGAGCAGGGACTTGCTGCTGTGGCGTGGACCATCGTCGAAGGTGGGGCTCTCACCGATCTCACCGACGCAGAATCGGAGGTTGTCTGCGCAGGCTCTGATCATGGCGTACTGGACCCCGGCGAGCTTGTATCAGCGATTCGGCAGGGGGATGACCCGTTGGGGGACGCGTTTGTGCGGTTGCGCTCCCCGAAGCAGAGGCGCCCACTGGGGGCGGTGTATACGCCTCAGGGGATCGTGGAGGCGATGGTTGGCTGGATCGCGGGCAAAGAGCAGCCCGCCCGGATCGTTGATCCTGGAGCAGGGTCAGGGCGTTTCGTGCTGCAAGCAGGGCGGGTCATTCCCGATGCTTCATTGGTCGCTATCGAGTTGGATCCCTTGGCCGCGCTGTTGTGTCGGGCCAACCTGACCGCAGCGGGATTTGATGATCGGTCCACCGTGATGGTGGAGGACTACCGAGAGGCCGAACTTGGCAGGTGCGATGGGGTGACGGCGTTTGTTGGCAATCCCCCCTATGTGCGCCATCACCAGATCGAGTCTCGGTGGAAGCGGTGGCTGACAGCTACTGCCAAGAGCCGGGATCTGCCGGTCAGCGCTCTCGCGGGGCTTCACGTCCACTTCTTCTTGGCGACGCTTCTCGCAGCTAAGCCGGGAGACATTGGAGCTTTCATCACCTCTGCGGAGTGGTTGGACGTCAACTACGGGAAGTTGATGCGAGGGATGCTCACAGACGGCTTAGGCGGTGAGTCGGTCCATGTCCTCGCTCCCGAGGCGCAGGCTTTTGAGGATGCGGCCACTACCGCGTCTGTGACCTGCTTTCAGATCGGTTCGGAGGCCCGCTCTGTCAAGATGCGCCGGGTCGCGAATGCCAGCGACCTTGCCGATCTATCCAAGGGACGCCGAGTGACCAAGCAGCGCCTCATGCAAGAGAAACGGTGGTCGCCGCTGTTGGCTCCGACCCCTCCAGTTCCGGATGGATTCGTCGAGCTGGGTAAACTCTGCAGGGTACATAGAGGCGCGGTCACCGGAGCCAACGCCACCTGGATCACCACCGCCAACGACCCCCAACTGCCGAAAAGGACGCTGTTCCCGTCGGTCACCAAGGCACGAGAGCCCTTCGACGCTGACGACAGCGTGTTGTCGAGCCTGCTCAGCCTTCGGGCAGTCATAGACTTGCCCGCCGATCTCAGCGAACTTGATGAAGACGATCGAGAGCTTGTGAATCGCTTTTTGCGCTACGCAGAGCGCGACGGTGCCCACTCTTCCTATATCGCCCGCCACCGAAAACCCTGGTGGTCAGTGGGCCTACGGTCTCCCGCACCGATCTTGGCCACTTACATGGCCCGGCGCCCTCCGGCGTTCGTTCGCAACCTGGCCGGGGCGCGCCACGTCAACGTCGCCCACGGGATCTACCCCCGAGACCCACTGTCCGATGACGCGTTGAACAATCTGGCCGCCTCGCTGAGGTCTGGCGTTTCTGTGGCACAGGGACGCACCTACGCCGGCGGGCTCACAAAGTTCGAGCCCTCGGAGATGGAGCGCATCCCGGTTCCCAATCCTGCTTTGCTCGCTGAGATGTCGTCGTGAGCCCCACAGACCCGCCTTGCTGGACCAGCGAGGAATTCGACGAGCAACGAGAACTCGCCAGGCAGATCTTCCGCTCCCGGAGGCTGAACGAGTCACAAGGGGTCCATTCCGAGACGTTTGCCCAGCACCTCGCCATCTTCTGGGCCCATGACCTCGATGCCCTGGTGAACTTCATCCACGCGACGAATCCAGACGCCTAGTCCCATCTGACCTGGTCCCAATCGAGCACTGGGTCGGCTGGGTCTCGCAGGCGCTCAAGGGCCACCTGGCTCATGCGGACTCCTTGGTTAGATGATGCCGTGAGCTCTGAGGGCTTCTAGTTCGGTGTTGGACAGGCCGAGCACGCCCGACAGCACTTCATCGGTGTGTTCGCCGAGGCGGGGGGCGCCGGTGGGTGAGGCTGGGGTCTCGCTGAGCAGGCGGAGGTAGGGGGGGCTGTTGGCGAACAGGGCCGATGATCGGATCCTGAACAGTGCAGATGTCGCCTCTGGCTTGGACGTGCTCGTCAGCGGTGAGGTCGGCCATGTCGTAGATCTTGCCGGCGGGCACGTCGCGGGCCACGCAGCGGGCCTCTATTTCGTCGGCGTCTTCCTCTGACACCCATTGGGCGACTATCGCGTTGATCTCATCACGGCTGCGCGCTCTGGCCGCAGGGTTGGCGAAACGCTCGTCGTCAAGCAGCTCAGGGCGGTCCATCGCCTGGCACAGTCGTTCGAGGAAAACCGGGCTGCCGCCAACGATGTACACGTAGCGCGAGTCGCGGCTGGCGTAGTTGCCGATCGGCACCGCGTTGTCGAGGCTGTTTCCTGAGCGGTTGCGGACCCAGTCCAGCCGGTCGTAGGCGGCGATGGTCTACTCCATGATGCGCAGCATCGAGCCGTACATGTACACGTCGATGACGCCGCCGGTTCCGGTGCCGCGGGCGTCGCGGTCATAGAGCAAGCTGGTGATCGCCTGGGCCGCGAACAGGCCAGTCAGGTAGCCGGCGATGTTCACTCCCGGCCTCGCCGGAGGCCGATCGGGATCGCCGGTTAGGTGCATGAGCCCGCTGAAGGCCAGCGCGTTTCCGTTGAGACCCGGCCGTAGCGACTTCGGGCCGTCCTGGCCGAACACGCTGAAGCGGGCCGTCACCAGGCTCAGCGGAAGACGTGACGGATCGATGTTCCAGCGTTCGAGGGTGCCGGGGCGGAAACTCTCGCACAACACGTCGCTGGAGGCGGCTAGAGAACGGAGGATCTCCTGGCCCTGCGGACGGCGCAGGTCGATGGTCACCGACTTTCGGCCCCGGCCCTCCACCGACCAATAGAGGAAGTAAGCATTGCCGTCGTCATCAACGGTGAAGTGCCCGTTCAGACGGGTTTTGTCGCCGCGATCGGGATCCTCGATTTTGATGATCTCGGCCCCTGCTCGCCCAGGATCCCGGCGCAGAACGGGGCCGCCACACGGGTACCCATATCGAGCACCCTGATCCCGGCCAGAGGCTGCCTCATTGAGACTGCGATTCGCCGCGCTGGTAGAAGCCCTCCCTCATGACGAGGACTACCAGTTCAATGTCGAGCACTTCGTATATGACCTTAGTCGCAGACTCGTATCCGGCGTCAGCTGGTGATGGAACCGCCGGCGAGGGGGATGGTTTGGGCGGTCATCCAGGAGGCTTCCTCAGAGGCGAGGTAGGCGCATAGCGCGGCGACGTCTTCGGGGGTGCCCAGCCGCCGGGTGGGAATGGCTCTGGCCAATTGATCGGTGACACCAGTGTCGCCGGTGTTGGACATCAGGCCGAGGGCGATGGAGTTCACCGTGACTCCCGTCTGGGCCACCTCAAGCGCCACGGAGCGGAGCAGCCCGGCCGCGCCGCCCTTGCCTGCCGAATAGGCTGCCACGCCGATATTCACGCCGACGGTACCGGCCCCCGAAACCACCCCGATGACACGGCCCCAACCCCGCTCGATCATCCCGGGGAGCACGGCGCGGGTGCAGTTCAAGACGCCTCCGAGATTGACAGCTATAGGCCCGATCCAATCTGCCGGTTCAGTCTCCGCGAAGGGCTTGACTTGCATCATCTCGGCTCCCCCATTGCCGGCGTTGTTGACCAGAATGTTGATGGGGCGCTCGGCAATGGCCGCCCGCACCGCTTCGCCATCGGTGACGTCGAAGGCCAGGGCTTCAGCTGAACGCCCGGCTTCCACAATGGCGCCGGCCACTTCATCGGCCCGATCGGGCACGATGTCGTTGACCAGCACGTGGGCTCCTTGAGACGCCAGCGTGTGGGCCACGCCCGCGCCGACATTCTGGCCCGCGCCAGTCACCAGCGCCGTTTTGCCGTCAAGATCAAACATATGTGTTGCTCCCTTGCATTTGTGCTTGTTACCTGGGGACATCCTGCCAGGCCATGCCGTGGTAGGGGTCGGGCTCGCGGGGCAGTCCGAGTACTTTTTCGCCGATCACATTCTTGTTGACCTCGGTGGTGCCCCCCTCGATGGTGTTGGCCCGGCTGCGCAGCATGCCCTTGACCACGTAGGGCATGTGAGCGGCCCAGGCTTCGATGGAGTCTTGATCTCTGGTCGGCTCGCCGGGCATCCAGGCCACCGAGTCCATGCCCGCCAGGTCGGCCGCGGTCAGCTGGAGTGCCTGGTTGAGCTGGCTTTGTTGCACCTTGCCGATGGACGCCGCCAGCCCCGGCGTGCCTCCGGCCTTGACCGTGGCCCGAACCCGGTCGTTGGTCCACGCCCGAATCTTCTCCCCGGAATAGAGCCGCATGAGCCGGTCGCGCTCCACCGGGCTGACGCCAGCCTGTCGAGCCTGGTTGAGGAGGCTGTCGATTCCCCCGCCGCCGATGCGGTCGACGCCGCCCGAGCCGGCCCCAGCCACCATCTGGCGCTCGCCAGCCAGCGTGGCTCCCGCCACCCGCCACCCGTCGCCCGCGGTGCCGACCCGGTTGAAGTCGGGAACCCGCACCTCCTCCAGCCACACCTCGTTGAAGTCGACCTCGCCGCCGATGTGGCGCAGAGGACGCACCTCGACGCCAGGCGACGACAAGTCGACCAGGAAGTAGGTGATGCCCCGGCGCTTGGCGACGGTGGGATCGGTGCGGGCCAGGCAGATGGCGAACTCCGACTCGTGGGCCCAGGTACTCCACACCTTCTGTCCGGTGAGAATCCACTCGTCTCCATCGGGCTCGGCCCGCATGGCCAATGAGGCCAGATCGGAGCCCGCGCCGGGCTCGCTGAACATCTGGCACCACCGCTCCTGATTGGCCACCATGGGGGGAAGAAACCGCAGGCGCTGCTCCTCGGTGCCGTGGGCGAACAGCGCCGGGGCGGTGTTGTGCAGTCCCAGGGGGTTGAGCCGGCCCAAATTGAGCGGGGCGATGACCGTTTCGGCCACCCGGGCCTTGGCCGGAGGCAAGTCGAGGCCCCCATATTCGACCGGCCAAGTGGCCACCGCCAGCCCGGACGCGGCAAAGGTGGGATACCAGGCCTCGTAGTCCTTCCTTGGCCTCACTTCCCGGATGGCCCGCCGCCCACGGGGAGCGGCGTCGCGCCACGCCTGGGGGACGTGCTCGGCCACCCACTCCGTGACCGCGGCCCTGATCTCATCGTCGCTGCTCGACGCGTCGATCGGCAGCCGCTCGGAGCTCATTCCGCCGACATCGCCCCGAACCGCTCTACAAGGGCATCGAGCGCCTCGGCCGCGGTGGTGGCCCCTCCCGGCGGGGTGGGCAACCTCATCGGTCCGTGCTCCCGGCTCGGCAGCAGGATGGTGGCGTGGCCGGGGCAGGTGATCTCGCCCCGCTGGTTCTCGCCGTAGATGTCGAGGTCGATGGCGGGGGCGCCTTCTTCGTTGCGGTACTTGCGGGTTACCGTGCCCCGCATCCAGTGAGTGTCGCCCACATAATTGAACCGGCGGAACTCCACGTCGAGAGCGGCCAGCCAGGCGTCGTCGCCCATCCAGTCGGTACACAGATGCACCAGCCAGGTCTCGCGCATCCGCCCGTAGTCGTAGATGGCCGGGTTGCCCGCCCGCCGCGCCCACTCGGGATCCCAGTGGACCCGCTGCTGCACATCAGGAATGTTGAGATCGTCCGGGCGGAAGAACCCCGGCACCCGCTGGCGCTGCTTCACGCCCAGGCGCAGTGCTTTCACTCCGTACAGGCCCATGCCCATTCCGGTGTGCCACACCACCATGTCGGTGACCCGCATCGGCCCTTTGACCAACGGCGGCAGTTCGTCACCCACCTCGACGTCCTCCCACCAGCGAGGCTCAGCCCCTCGCCGGCGCTCGGGCTCGGTGCTCACCGCCTCGGTGATCTCGGCGATCTGCTCATCGGTGTAGGGCTCGATCTCGATGTCGCTGTACTTGCCCTTGCCCCCATCGGCCTTCCGTTCCACTGCCCCCCGATCGGTGCGGATCATCAGCCGGTACTGGGCCGACAGCACCGCTCCCTGGGTGGCGAACACCTCAGCGGTCCACTCGTGTACGGTGCGGGCCGCGAACTCGCTCTTCTTGTCGCGCACTCCCACCAGGGCATTCCGCCGAGTGACCCGCATCCCCGGGCGAAGCGGCACCCACCACTCCCGGTAGCTGCCCGAGTAATAGGCGTGGGCGCCCTTGAGGGGATCACCCTTGAGCAGCGCCTTGGTGTCGGGGTCGAGCTCCTCAACCTCATTTTCACCAATGAGCGTGTCGCCCCCGTTCATGTTGGGCGACGAGATCGGCCCTCCCCACACGGTATTGGCGCCGTAATCCGGATCACACCACAGCGGGTTGTCGTCGCCGTAAGCCTCCGCCACCTGCCGAAACGCATCGGTGTTGGGCTCGCGATACCAAGGAGGCTGCGGATGCGGCTGAGCAATCCCGATCCGAGCCCGCAACCGGGCAATGGCCTCGTCGGTTATCGCTCCCCCATCCGACACGCATCGGACTGTATCCGACGACCCACAAAAAATGCTGTTGCCGCAGTTTGTACGCTTTGTACAATCTGGAGTCATGGCTTCCGATTACACCGGTAAAACCGACTCTTCAAAATTCGCAATCGAGGTGCTCAGCGTCCCGGTGAGCAAATTCCGGGCCAATCTCGCCGAACTCCTCGACGAACTCGGCGAGGAGTACACGGAAATCACGCTCACCAAGAATGGCAAGATCGTGGCCCACATCCTGCCCCCGAAGTACCTAGTGCCGTCGTTCGAGGGCCGCTACGCAGACATCATCCACATTCCCGACGGAGTCGACCTCGACAACCTCAGCGCATTTGACGACGACTGGGAGGAGCAGATGGACGCAAGCTGGGAGCGCTCAGTGAACTACCGGCAGTACATGGCCGATAGCAGTGATCGAACAGCATGATCATCCTGGATACCAATGTGATCCTGCGCACCACTATCGAGTTGGGCACAGAAGAGGTCTCTCGGAGCACCCGAGATTTTGTTGTCGATTCGCAGCGGCGAGGTGAGTCTGCCATCAGCGCGGCCACAATCTGGGAAATCGGGGAGCAAGCCGACAAGGGCAAGCTTCAAATGGATCTTGCCTTGTTCATGGATCGTCTTGCAGAAGACCGAGTGGTCATCATCCCCATTGACGGGAACATCGCCACCCGCGCCGTGCGGCTTCGTAGGGATTGGGGCGAAAAGGACCCTGCCGACCGGTTCATCATGGCCACCGCCATACTCACTAACAGCCAACTGGTCACCACCGATGCCCAGATGATCGCCTGGAATGGCCCCGCCCGAGTCGTGGATGCCCGCCAAAGATAGGTACGACGCCTCTATTTCCTTCACTGAGCGCACATAGAGTGAGCGCCGAGTGGAGAAAGGTCAAACCATGGCGAATGAGGCTGCGGCACGCGACAGGTTGATGAGCGGGGAGGCGTGGAACGACTTCTGCGACACAATGCGGGCCGCCGGCCAGGTGGTGGTCGAACGCACTCCCGACGCCAACGAACAAGACCGGGTGGAGGGGTTCCGCTACCTGACCCGCATGTCGCTGATGGCCTATATGCGCTGCATCGAGAACCTCCCCCCGATGGAGAAGAGGGCGATTTGGATCATCCCGCCGCCCATGAAGGGCGGACAGGGGGTCCAGTCGCCCGACCAGGATCACGTGGTGCAGCCCATCGACGCCACCAAGCGGTACCGGGTCACCGGTCAACGAGGCTCGGCCCCCTACGTCCACATGTCGGCGTGGACCCCGAAGGTGCCCGAATGGGTCGGAGTGGAATCGGTTGGCGAGAGGGCTGTCGCCGTGCTGGAGGAGTTCAATCCGAGCTGGTCGCAAACTCCGTTCACCGCCCTGCTCGACGAGTTCACCGACGGCGCCGGAAACGTCGATTTCGTGCTCTCGGTGGACGATCCCGGCATCGACAACTGGATGGCGATCGCCCCGGAGACCCGAGAGCTGATGATGCGAATCGTCTACGACGACCGCGACTCTCAATCGGCGCCTCGGCTGATGATCGAGCCCCTCGAGCCCACCCCGGTGATTGAAACGCCGGACGCGGCCGAGATGTCGAAGCGGCTGGCCCTCGCGGCCCAAATGGTGCTGTCGGTGCAATCCGACTACTCCGACTGGACCGACACGCTGCTCAAGGAAGAGAACCGGCTACAGCTCACCACCGAGCACTATCTCCGGGTGGGCGGCTCCCCCGACGACCGCCACTTCGAGTTCGGCTATTGGCGCATCGGCGAGGGCGAGGCGCTGGTGGTGGAGTTCAAGCCCCCGGTGTGCCGCCAGTGGAACTTCCAACTCTGCAACCACTGGATGGAGAATCTGGCCAACTACTTCACCGGCCAGGGCTACGCATCGTCCCAAGACGTCGAGACCGATGCCGACGGAGCGGTGCGGCTGGTGGTGGCGGCTGAGAAGCCGGCGTCGGGCGTCTGGGTCGACCCCGCGGACCGCGACCACGGCGTGATGGGGCTGCGATTCGTGGAGCACGAGTCGATCCCGGAGATCACCACGAAGCTGGTGCGAATCTCCGATCTCGGCTGACGCGGCAGCGGGGCTGATCAGTAGTCAAACACCGAGGGCAGCGCGTCCATGGGGCGGGCCTCGGGGTAGTGCTCGGCGATCTCGGCCGCGTGGTCGGGGTCGTCGTCGATGCGGTTGGGATCGAAGCGAGCGTCGATCCCCCGCTCCTCCAAGTCGGCGTTGAAGCGGGCGGCGATGTCGTCGCGGCTCAGGGGATTGGAGGCCAGTCGGTTCTTGTGGTCGGCGTCGATGTACACGTCGGCCTTCCACAGCACGCTGATCCGGATGTCGGCCAGTGGCGTGCGGTACACCTCTTCGCCGTGGTCGGTAACCACCCAGTCGCCGTCGGGGCTGCCCGCCGGGGCCAACTCAGCCATCGGAGTGACCATGGGCGTGCCGATATCGAAGGGGCCGATGGCGTTGACCTGGTGGAACATTCCGTGGTTGTCACCCATGAGCGCGGTGTTGGCCATGTTGCCCACATGCTCTTCGGGAGGCTGGTCGGGCCCGTAGGGCCAGTAGCGGATCCCGCCCCCGTCCACATCATTGAGCCACCAAATGGCTGTGGCCTGAGGGAACGACAGGTCGGTAAAAAGGCCCGACCACAGCATGGCCCGCAATAGCCACATCGGGGTGTTGGTGCGGTCGCGGCCCGCGAATCGGGGGTTGTCGGTGTGGGCCGGCCCCGCTTGCGGAATGGCCATCATCTGGTTCACATACACGCTGTGGGGCTCCACGATTTCGGCGTTGTAGAACGCCTTGGCCGAGTCGATGTAGGCCTGGTTGTCCAGAAACACCTCCGACCCCGGCACGGCGATGGTCTCGTTCACCCAGTCGTCCCGGAACCACAGCGGACGGGTACGGGCGTGGGGATCAGCCCCAGGGTTGTACCAACCCCCCAGCGGCGCATAGGGGGCTTCTTGGGCCAGTAGCTTGACCGCGGCACCCATGTCGTCGAGCACATCAGTCAGCAGAATCGGCGGGTCAGAAACGTGCACCGCCCCCGACGGTACCAGATTGCCCGTGGGGGCTACGGGTGACACTCGGGTCGTTACGATCTTAGGGGATGACGAACATGCGACCCAACGTTTTGTGGGTGTCGTTCGAAGACTGCTCGCCGCGGTTCGGGTGCTACGGCGACCCGGTGGCCCGCACCCCCAACCTCGACCGACTGGCCTCCGAGGGCGGCCTTTGGACCAAGGCCTTCACCACCGCGCCGGTGTGCGCCCCGTCGCGCAGTGCGGTGATCACCGGCATGCACCCGGTAACGCTGGGCACCCACCACATGCGCACCAACAGCGGCCCCCATCACGGCGGGAAGGGCGTCCCCCGCTACGAGGCGGTTGTCCCCCACTACGTGCGCTGCTTTCCCGAATACCTGCGGGCGGCCGGGTACTTCTGCACCAACCGCAACAAGACCGATTACCAGTTCATCCCGCCCATCACTGCCTGGGACTTGCCTGGTGGCCACTGGCGCGACCGGCCTGATCCCGACCAACCGTTCTTCTCGGTGTTCAACCTGGACGAAACCCATGAGATGGCGGGATGGGAGGGGAGCTTCTTCGGTGACAACGACATAAACCTCGACTCCATCGAAGTGCCGCCCTACTTCCCCGACACTCCCCGGGTGCGGGAGTCGCTGGCCCGGGTGTACACCGCCATCGAGCACTGCGACCGGCTGCTGGGCGACCTGCTCGCCGAGCTCGACGAGGACGGGCTGGCCGACTCCACCGCTGTGTTTGTGTGGACCGACCACGGACCGCTGCCTCGGGGCAAGCGGTGGCCCTACGACAGCGGAATCCACAGCCCGCTCATCGTCCGCTGGCCCGGGGCAATCGAGCCCGGGACGGTCAGCGACGAGCTAGTGAGCACCATGGATTTGGGACCGACGGTGCTGTCGATCTGCGGCGCCGAAGTGCCCCGACACCTTCACGGCCGCCCGTTCCTCGGCCCAGATGCCCAGGGTGGGCGCGACTACGTGTTCGTCTCCCGGGATCGGTACGACGAGATGTACGACACCGTGCGGGCCAGCCGGGACCAGCGGTACAAGTACATCCGCCACTAC
>JAJEDQ010000054.1 GCA_022821445.1 Acidimicrobiia bacterium
AGCCCAGAGTGGTCCGCTGGTCGGTGAGCGCCATCTGGTCTGGGTCGTCAACGGGTATGTGCTGGGCCAGCAGTGACATTGGATGTTGGTTCTAGGGCCTTCGAGTTGCAGTCATCAACTGGGCGATGCCGCCGGAGAGCGGCGTATGGGAAACCGCCTCGAAACCGTGCTGGGCCAGGAGGTCGAGCATCTCCTCGGTGGGGGGCATGTAGGCCACCGATTTGGGGAGGTACTCATAGGCAGTTCGATCCGACAGCAGGCCGCCGATCAAGGGGATCACCTTGCCGAAGTACACGCTATGGCCGAGTCGCATGATCGGGTTCGGCGGCTCGGACACCTCCAACAGCGAGACCCGCCCGCCCGGGCGCACCACCCGGGCCAGCTCGGCGAACAGCTGGCCTAAGTCCACCACGTTGCGCAGGGCGAATCCGCAGGTGATCCCGTCGGCGCTCTCGGCCGGAACCGGGAGGCACAGGGCGTCTCCCAGCACCAGCGGGGCGTGCAGCTTGGCCGAAGCCCGGTATTTGTGGGCCACCTGGAGCATTCCGGCCGAGAGGTCGAAGCCCACCGGATTGAATTCGGCGGCTTGCAGGTCTCGGCACAGGTCGCCGGTGCCGCAGGCCAGGTCGAACACCCGCGATCCCGGCGGCAGACGCAGCTCTCGCACCGACCGCCGCCGCCATCGGCTGTCCATGCCGAAGGTCAATAGGCGATTGAGCAATTCGTAGCGGGGGGCGATGGCATCGAACATCGAGCGCACCGCCGCTACTTTGTCTTGACCTTGGGGGAGCGAGGGATCAGTGCTCATGGGGCGGTGAGCCGGTAGGCCCGATTGGTGGAGTGGTGGTTGAATCCCAGGCTGCGATATGTGGCCACCGCGGGATCGTTGTCCGACTCCACATAGAGGAACCCCACGGTGAGGCCCTGGTTGGCCAAGTAGTCGAGTCCGGCCAGGGTCATTGGTTTGCCCAGTCCTTGGCCGTGGAAGTCGGGGTCGACCGCGATGGCGTAGATCTCGCCCCCTGGCGGGATCTCGTAGGGGTGGACTTTGGTCCAGCAGAAGCCAGCCAGACGGCCATCGCGCTCGTGGAGGCGGAACCCCTCGGCGTCGAACCACTCCTCCGCCATGCGCTGGGCCAAGTCGCCGGGGGTCAAACCCCCTTGTTCGGGGTGCCAGTGGAAGGCCCGGTTGTTCACCCGCAGGAAATCCTGGTCGTCGGTGCCGGGGGCGAAGGCCCGTGTGGCGATGGAGGAGCGGTCGGTGGGCAGGGGCCGCTGCATTCGCCAGAGATCCCGATAGGGGGCAAAGCCGAGATCAGCGGCGAATTGATCGTCGGTATCGCTGGCCTGCTCAATCCAAAGCTGCACCGATTTCCCGGCCTCGGCTTGGCCGAGGACTGCCTTGATCTGGCCGGCCGTGTCGTCGTTTCGGGGCTGGTCGGGGCCTGCGGTGATCGACCAAGCAAACTCTCCCTGGTCGGGGCGGACAACCGTGAGCGTCACGGGGACCACGGTAGCGGCCCCAACTTCTCCCGCCGGGGTCGCTACCATCCCGTCGATGGCGAAGCCGCGCACACCCAAGGGCCGGGCCAGGCGCACACACGAGCTGTTGGCCGAGGAGTACCCCGAGGCGGTGTGCGAGTTGGACCACGAGAACCCGTTCCAGCTTCTGGTGGCCACCATCTTGTCGGCCCAGTGCACCGACAAGCGGGTGAACATGGTGACCCCCGATCTCTTTGCCGCCTATCCCACCCCTGAAGACTTGGCCGAAGCGCCCTTGGCCCATGTGGAAGAGCTGGTCCGGTCCACCGGGTTTTTTGCCACCAAGGCCCGCAATCTGGTGGGTATGGCCCAAGACCTGGTGGAGAACTTCGACAGCGAGGTGCCGGGCAAGATGTCCGATCTGGTGAGCCTGCCGGGGGTGGGCCGCAAGACGGCCAACGTGATCCGCAGCGTGGCCCTGGGTCTGCCCGGCCTGCCGGTGGACACCCACGTGGGCCGCATCACCGGACTGCTGGGCATTACCGAGCACAAGGATCCGGTGAAGATCGAGATGGAGCTGAACCCCATGGTGCCCGCCGCCGAGCGGGGCGAGTTCTCCCTGCGGCTCATCCTCCACGGCCGCCGAGTGTGCATCGCTCGCCGCCCCCGCTGCCACGAGTGCGTGCTGGCCTCCTTCTGTCCCTCTGCCGGGAGCTGAGCCGGCTCAGACGTCGACTTCTTGGGCCTCCTCGATCTCTTCGGGCGACGACTCCGACAGAATCGCCAGGCTGCCCCAGCACGCAACCGTCTCGTCGGGGCGCACTCCGCAGGAGTGCCACATCCCGGAAGAGATATTGGTGAATCGGCCCTCCGGGGCGTCAGTCTGGCCGCTGCTGTTGTCGCCCCAGCACGCAATCGACCCGTCAGGCCGCAGACCGCAAGTATGCGAGCTGCCCGCGGTGATGTCGGTAAACCGTCCGGTGGGGGCGTTGGTTTGGCCGTTGCTGTTGTCGCCCCAGCACACCGCGGTGTCGTCGGTTGTGAGGCCGCAGGTGTGGGCGCGCCCGGCGGAGACGGCGGAGAAGTCGTCTGTGGGGGCGTTGGTTTGGCCGTTGCTGTCGTCGCCCCAGCACAGGATGGCGCCATCGGTTCGCACCCCACAAGAGTGGGCGAATCCAGTCGACACAGAGCTGTAGCGGTATCGCGGAGCCTCGGTTGCTCCATTGGCAGTGTGGCCCCAGCAGGTGATGGACCGACTGATGCGCAATGCGCATGCGTGTCCTCCTCCCGCGGTGATGGCTCTGAAGAACCCATTGGGAGGGTCTGTCTGTCCCGCGGGGTTTAGGCCCCAGCATTGGATGGAGGTGTTGGTTTGCAATCCGCACGAATACCACGGACCCGCGGCGACCTCCGTGTATTGGCCCTCTGGGGCACTGTTCTGCTGGGAACTGCTGCCGCCCCAGCATTCGACGGTGCGGTTGACCCGCAGTGCGCAGGAGCGCAGGTAACCCCCGGAGATTTGGGCGAACTGGCCGGTGGGGGCGTTGGTTTGGCCGAAGCTGTCGTCGCCCCAGCACTCGATGGTTTTGTCGTTTCGCAGACCGCACGAGTGGTCGTTGCCCGCGGCAGTGGCAATGAACTGGCCGGGGGGTGCGTCGGTCCGGCTCCTCGAGTCCCAGCCCCAGCATTCGATGGTGCTGTCGGCCCGCAATCCGCACGAGTGCGACCCCCCGGCATCGATTGCGCTGAAGCTGCCGGTGGGTGCATCGGTTTCTCCGTTGCCGTTCCAGCCCCAGCATTCGATGGTGTGGTCGGTTCGCAGCGCGCAGGCATGCAAGCCGCCAGCGGAAATTTGGGCGAACTGGCCCTCGGGGGCGTCGGCCTGGCCGCTGCTGTTGTCACCCCAGCATTCGATGGTGCTGTCGGCCCGCAGGCCGCAGGAGAACAACCTTTCGGCGGTCACCGCGGTGAACTGGCCTTCGGGGGTGTCGGCCTGGCCGTGGCTGTTGGACCCCCAACAGGAGAGGGCTTTGTCGGTGCGGACTGCGCAGGTGTGGGAGTCGCCAACAGCCGTATCGGTGTATTGGCCTTCGGGGGTGTCGAGTTGACCGTCGTCGTTGGATCCCCAGCAAACGATGGCTTTGTCGACGCGAACCGCGCATGAATGATCTCGGCCTGCTGCCACATCGGTGTAGGTCGGTACGGGAATTTCTGCTGCGGCGCGGATTGTTCTCGCCGCTTGATCGTCGAGGGTAAGGCGGCAGCCGGCGGCCTCGCTCCATTTCCATTGCACTGAAGCGAGGACTTTGGTGCCGTCAGCGGTCTTGGCCACGG
>JAJEDQ010000012.1 GCA_022821445.1 Acidimicrobiia bacterium
GGCCTCTTGATCGTCACACAAGTCGAAGATCTCATTGGCCAAACCCAAATAGGGCGGCGGGGGCGCCAACAGCCGCAATCCGCCGGGACTGTCCCCTTCACCGGGAACCACGCCCGCACCGTCGCCGCTGTCGCCGCCGCCTGTGTCGCCGACGGGACCGGACGGTCCGTCGGGCACCTCTCCCGGCCCCGGGATGTCGTCGCCAGGCCCCTGCGGCTGCCCTGTGCTGCTAGTGCCCGGCTGTACTTCGGGCTCAAGGGCGGACTGCGCGGCGCTGGCGCCGCCGGGCGCTTGGCCGACCACCTGCACCGCGCGCTCGGAGTTCTGTCCGCAGCCGAACGCGACGAGCGACACCACCGCAATGGCGACCCGCCACAACGTGTTGCCCCTCAGTCCCTGGCGCTCATGGGCGATGGCCTTCCCGTCTCCCATTGGGCGTCCCTCCCAAATTTGTGCCGCGGCCGGCGGCGGCGTTCGTGCTCACCCAGCAAGCCTCGACGAGCGTGTCGCCGATCGTACCTGCGCAGTTGTAGATCTGGAGGTCGCGTCCGTTGACCGTGCCGTCGAACCATCCCTCCGGGCCTTTGCCCCCGGCGCTCAGCCCGTAGTTGTTGTCGCTGTTGTTCACGGTAAGCGGCACCCATGCCTGGAGCATGGCGCCGTCCACGCTGAAGCGGCCGCTCGAGCAACACCGTTGGAGCCTGGCACCTCGCCGTTGCGAAGAACCGGTCCGCTTGTCGCGGCAACAAACCGAGATAGCGTGTGAGGTGGGCCTGCCCGGCGGCTTCTCTGTGTCCATCAATGACATGGTTACCTCTTGATTGAGATGACCGGCCAAAGGGGGGATGCTCACTCTGTTGTGCGGGGTCTCTTCGAATGCCTTGACGATCACCCTGTCATTTTGGCTAATCCCAAATGTCGGAAGCGTGCTACCAGGTGGTGCCGCGTTGTCCGGGAAGTGTCCGATTAGGGGGGCGGCGCTTCTCCTTTTCTGAAATACCTTGTTGTGGTTTGGTGGTGCTGTAGGTTCCCTGGTTCGTGAGGCGGGTGTTGGTGCCGGTGTTGGCGGTGGTGGTGCTGGCTGGCGGTGTGGTGTTCTCGGTGTCTGTGTCTGATCACTTCGCGGCAGTGGTTCCTGGCCTTGGTTCGAATCATGTGGCCGAGGGCCAATCGGGAGGTGTGTGCGTGTGGTACACCGAGTCGCCGCATCGGGAGCTTGCCCGCCGGAGTCGGGTGGGCAATTCGTGTCCGAGCGCTCCGGTGGTGCCGCACGCCACGTTGACGACGAGGTGCGCGCACGGTGGGCGGTTCCAGTACACGGGCAATGATGGGACCGGCTGGTGGTACGTGTCGGTGTGCAACCCGCCGCCGCAGAGGGTGTGCGTGTGGTACACGGAGTCGCCGCATCGGGAGCTTGCCCGCCGGAGTCGGGTGGGCAATTCGTGTCCGAGCGCTCCGGTGGTGCCGCACGCCACGACGACTGCTGCTTGCGCCAATGGCGGCGCGTGGCGCTACACGGGCAGCAACGGGACCGGTTGGTGGTATGTGTCGGTGTGCGCTCCCGCTGCGCCGACTGGGCTGGCTTGCGCCGCGACTGCAACGACGATCGAGTTCTCATGGAGGGCGGTCGGGAGTCCCAGCCGATATCAGGTGTCCAAGGACAACGGTGCTACTTGGGAATCGCCTGTCCCCATCACCAGCACTTCGCACACCTTCACCGGGCTGGCGGCAGACAGGTCGTACTCGTTGAGCGTGCGGGCCGGGAACACTGATGGGACAACTACCGCGTGGGGTTCTTCGGCGGGCAGGAGCTGCGACACCGACTCGCCGCCCCAGGCAGTGGCGGCGCCGACGGATCTGGGGTGTGCGGCCACGGCGTCTTCGATTGAGCTGTCGTGGACAGCACCTGACAGCGTGGACCGGTACCAGGTGTCCCGCGACGGCGGTACAACCTGGGTCCAGCCCGTTCCCGCAGACAGCGCTTCGCACACCTTCACCGGGCTGAGCGCGGCCACCTTGTACGCGCTCAGCGTCCAGGCCGGCAGCGACGACGGGACGACCACGACTTGGAGCACAGCCTCCAACAGGGTCTGCGAGACCGCGTTCTCGACGAGGCCGGCCGGGCTGGAGTGCTCCGCGAAGACTACCTCGATCGTTTTCTCGTGGGACGCGGTGGCGGGGGCGGACACCTACACCGCCATGGTGGAGCCGGCTGCCCCCAACGGCACCAGGCGCCGGGTTGAGAGGGTCACGGCCGCGTCTGTCGGGTTCCTCGACTTGGACCCGTCCACGGACTACTACCTGAGCGTGTTCGCCGTCGACGGCGGGCGCCAGCAGTTGCCCGCCGGCAAGCAGTGCTCCACTCTGGCAGCCCCGGCGAATCCTGACCGCCCGGTGTGCTCTGCTGTTGCCGACAACAGCATCACCCTTCGATGGGACTCAGATGCAGGAGTGGATCGGTGGTACATTGCCCGCGACGTGCCGGGCTCATCGTATGTCGACGGCAGTTCGCTCGCGCCGACGACTTTGACCAAGCAGTTCGCAGGGCTGTCGCCCAACACCGCCTACCGGTTCTTGTTCTGGTGGAAGGCGCCCAGCGGCGACGAGTGGGTGCAGGTACAGCCCAGCACCCGATGCACGACCACTGGGCCGACGAAGAGTCCCGCCCCGCCCACATGCGGTGCTGCGACCGCTGACAGCATCACCCTCAATAGGGCTGCGAATCCAGGGGTCTACCAATGGTACGTCGGACGGGCGACGGTGCCCGACACGGCCACCGCGACCACCAGCAGCGCCCATGTCGGCGGGCGCACGCTCGGGTCGGCGACACAGGAGATGGTTTTCGACGGGCTGTCGCCCAACACCGCCTACCAGTTCTTGTTCTGGTGGAAGCCCTCCGCGGCGGGCGCCTGGGCCAGGGTCTTCCCTGACGTGACCTGTACCACCACCGCCTTGGCTGCCAATCCGACCCCTCCTGTATGCGGCACAGCCGCCTCGAACAGCGTCGAGCTGCGGTGGGTCGCCAACGCTTCGGCCGGCAAGTGGCACATTGCCCGGCCGGGCCCGACGGGCGCTCTTGCCGACAGCCGCCTGCTCGAAGCCCGGACCCTGTCTGCTGCATTCGCAGGGCTGGGCCCATCAACGTCGTACACCTTCCCGCTGTGGTGGCAGGCATCGTCGACCAGCGACTGGGAACAGGCCAGGCCGAACCGGACGTGTACCACCCGGGCTGTGGCCACGACGCAGGTATCGACCACCTGCTCCACAACCAGCAAGTACTGCGCTACCAAAGGCGCCTATGACGCCGTGCTGCGAGCAGCCCGAAAGGCCATCACCTCGCCCACCGGAGCGCCATGCTCCCAGGCCCAGCTCACTGCCAGCGGCCGCAGCCAGATCACCCAGAACATGCTGGCGTCGATGATGCTGGCCATACCGGCGTGGGAGCTGAACGGGGGCGACACCAACCGGGCCCTCTCCCCCATGACGCTGTCGAGGGGCGACAACATGGTGAACAGGACAAGCGATTCGAACAACATCGAGCTGTACTCCCACATGTCGCTTGGCGGATACAAGCAGGCACACTGGAACCCCGGCGTCGGCTTGTGGCAGCTCGACAACTTCACCGAGACCAAAGCCAAGGTGGACGCCCTAAGATACGGCCACTCCGAAAGAGCCGACGTCGACAAAGGCGGCTACGAAGTCGCCAAACTCATCCGCTACAAGTACTGCGAAGGCGATTTGGTGTTTGGCCGCTGGTTCGCGTGCGGCAACAGCAGATGTGAGAACACCCATGCTGCCAGGTATGCCGCATCAACCGACAGCGTCCAAGTAGAGACCATCTCAGAGCTGACCGACCCGACCGGGGGCACACGGCAGCGGCTGTGCCGGTGGGGAAGTGCAGGGCCGGCAATGGTCTGCTATCTGTTCGACCTGGGCCTCCAGGAGGGGTACGCGTTGGACTGCTGCCCGACAGGGACGACCTTTCGCAGCGACTACACCGGCAGCTATAACCCCTACACCCCCCAGGCCGCGCCGTTCATCTCCTTCACCGACACCGAGACAAACACCGGGAAGGCGACGAAGTTCGCGGTGTGGCCGAAAGCGTGGCCCTCGTCCTCGGCGGGTCTGGCGTGGCCTGCGAAAACGGCCGCGGACACAGGCGAGGAGTCCAAGGCGATCATCCGGGCTGTCTGGGCGGCTGAGGGAGCGCGTTTCAGTCCCTACAACGACGACAGCAACCCTGCCAGAAAGGGAATCGCCTATCACGGTCTGGTGAAGCTGTCCACCGAGACCGTAGCACAGTACGAGGATCGCATCGAGAAGAAGATCGCCGACCTCAACGGCGGAGCGCTCACCGTGAACAACAGCGACAACAACTACGGGCTGAGCGCAGAGGGACCTGGCCCGGAGGGATGGTTCGACGGCACCGTCAACGGACGCGACCTCCAGATCTACAACTGCCCCGGCACGATCGACGACACCCTTGTCGAGGCTTGCTGGGTGAGCACGAACGCCGCCGCTGGCGGCGGCTCGGATTAGGGAGGGATGCCCAATGGGAGACGGGAAGGATGGCCGTACCCAGCGTCGGAGACTGCGGCGGAACACGATGTGGCGGGTCGCCGTTGCGGTGGTGTCGCTGGTTGCGTTCGGCTGCGGGCAGGGCTCCGAGCGCACTGTGGAGGTGGTCGGCCAAGTACCCGCCGTCACCAGCACCGCACAGCCCGACTCTGAGGTGGCCCCCGATGTCCCTGCTCCTGCGGCGCGGCCGGGTACCGGCAGCACGGGGCAACCGCCGGGGCCTGGTGGCGACACCCCGGGGCCAGGAGACGGGTCTGGCAGGGCGGGAGACGGGCCCGACGGGCCGTCCGGTCCCGTCGGCGACACAGGCGGCGACAGCGGCGACGGTGCGGGCGTGGTTCCCGGTGAGGGCGACTGGCCTGGCGGGCTGCGGTTGTTGGCGCCTCCGCCGCCCTATGTGGGGGTGGCCAATGAGGTCTACGACATGTGCGACGACCAACAGTCCTATGTGGCGGTGATCGGACGGTTGCTGGGGCCGGGCGATGAGATCACCCAAGAAGACCGCGACGCCATCTCTTTTTTCCGCCGGGTCAACGAGGTGTCGTGCGACGAGCCGGGCGGGCGACGCTACGTGTACATGAGCGACTTCGGACCTGGAGGCGCATTCTCTGCTGTAGAAGCCGCCGTCGAGGACTACAACGACCGAAGTGTGGGCTACCCCGAATCGAAGATAACTCACCCCAAGGACATCCCGTTGGGCTATTTCGGGCATCTGGACTGGGATTTTCCGCTGGAGGACGTCGACGAGGTGGCAGTGGTCGAGGGCTCGGTTTTGGTGCGCGACGGTGTTGTGCGCGGCCTGGTGCGGAACTTCTCCAAAACCCTGTTCGCCCGGGAGGTCACCGTCACCGCCAGCCCGACCGAGGGCAGCGCGGATGCCCAGCCGGTCAGCGGGCGCTTCCCGCTGACGGTGCAGCCCGGCGAGCGCGCCCCGTTCGAGATCGAGGGCTGGACCGGGAGCGAGAACCCCGAAATGATCGATCTGACGGTGAGCGCCAAACTGTCCACCAGGGTGGACATCACCCGCTCGTTCTCGTTCGGCACCGGCGGAACGGTCACCGCCCGGGCGGTGGACGAGGAGTTCTTCAAGAACTTCGTGCCCGACTTCGTCTACCAGGCAGAGAAGCACAAAATCGGCGACGACGGCCGGTTCATGATCGAATACATCAGCGCGAGCCTCACCGTCCCCACATCGCATCCCAGCCTCGAAGACCAGGTACTCAACCAGAACATCGCAGACCTGCGCGTCTACATGGCCCTGCTGGCAAACGGCAAAGTCCACGACATTGTGGAACCGGCCCTGCACCGCGGGCTGCCCGAAGAACGGTGGAGCCCCAGGCATTACCCGCGTGTCTACAGTCATCCAATCACCTTCAATGGAGCACAATTGAGCGGCTTCAGCATCGTCTTCATCCCCGAATACTCCTGGCACATATGGGCAGGCGAACCAGGACCCCTCGACTACAACCCCCGCACCATCCCCGAAACCCCCCCACCCCCACCCACCGTGGACCCCGACTACAACCCCCCAGAACCCCCACCACCCCCCGAATAGCTCGCCGACACTGACGTATCACCCCTTAGGCCGGTCGGTCCTGACATGTCTACCCGGCAGCATCAGCACCTTGTTGGGGCTGCCCTGCGGTTTTTTCTGTTGGAGAAATTTCTTCTTGCGTTTGGCACATTTCCGTGTCAAGGTTACGTTGTTGAAATTACAAGCACGTTGTTTCCCATCCCTGGGCTGATCAGGCCGAAGGCGGGAGGCGATGGGCAGGGGGCGACACTTTCCATTTCCAGGAGGGCGCAATGAGACTGGTAGAGACGACACCGAAGCCACCGCAGACCGGCGACGAAGGTCGGGCTTGGCAAGCACTGGCCAATTGTTTGGGGGTTGACCCCGATTTGTTCTTCCCCGAGCGGGGGGCTTCTACCCGAGAGGCCAAGGAGGTCTGCCGGGCCTGCGTGGTGCGCGAAGAGTGCCTGGAATACGCCATTGTGAATGGTGAAAAATTCGGGATCTGGGGTGGCATGAGCGAGCGGGAGCGGCGCCGGGTGCGCCGGGCCCGAGGACTCACCCGGGTGCGGGAGCCGCTGAAAGCGGTAGCTGACACCTCTAGCGCCTGAGCTGTCCCCAGTAGATCGAAACCGCCCGCCCTGTGACGCGGGCAGGACCGCAAAGGGGTAGCCTGATCCCATGAATCTCGGGGCAACGGAGTTGATCATCGTCTTGGTCATCCTGCTGGTGCTGTTCGGCGGGGCCAAGCTCCCCAAGCTGGCCCGCTCGCTGGGTCGGGCCCAGAAAGAGTTCAAAGAAGGCGTGACCGAGGGTTCGAAGGCTGAGGACAGCGCCGACGAGAAGCCCACCGACGCCTAGCTCCACTCCACAGCTTCATCTAATATCGCGCCTCCATGACCGCAGCCTCGACCTCCGAAGAGCTCGTCATGTCGTTGGGCACGCTATGCGTCAATCCCTTCGAGCTGAATTTCGACCAGTTGGAGTCGTCGCTGGCTGCGACCGCCGAGGCGGGCTACACCGGCATCAGTGTTTGGCCGTTCGTGTTGGGGACGGCTGGGGTCGATACCGCCTGGCTGGTCGACCGGCTCCAAGAGCTCGGATTGGCCCATCCGGTGGCTGAAGCTGCTTTCGGCTGGCTGAATTCCGACCGCGACGCGGCCGCAGGAGAGGTGGCCTATCTGAGCCAGTACGCCAATGCGGTGGGCAGCCGGGAACTGGTTGCGGTTACCATGGAGCCCTCGCTGCCGCCTATGGACGACGTGGTAGCCCGTTTTCGAGCGTTGTGCCAGGGCGCAGCAGAGGCTGGCCTGAAGGTGAGCGTGGAGTTCCTCCCCTGGACCGGCATCCCTGATTTGGCCACCGCGTGGGAGATCATCGAGCGGGCCGACTGCGACAACAGCGGCATCATGGTGGACACGTGGCACTGGTTCCGCCAGCCCGGCGGTCCCAACCCCGATCTGCTGCGCCAGATTCCCGCCGAGAAGCTGCGGGTGGTTCAGCTGTGCGACGCTGCCGCCGAGCTCCCCGACGACATGGACATCGCCACCGAGACCATGACCGCCCGACTCCTACCCGGCGAGGGTGTGGTGGACTTCGCCGAGGTCCTGGGCATCATCACCGATTCGGGTGCCACACCGATCTGGTTCCCCGAGGTGTTCAGCACTCCTCTGGCCGCGGCCGGTCCCCAGACCATGGCCCCCCAAGTGCTTGCTGCCTCTCGCTCCGTGATGGTGTAGCGGACGCCAGTCCCTCAATAGAGAATCACCCTCAGGCCGCGGCCTGGCGCAACATCCGGCGGCGCTGGCGCTCGGAGCTCCCGCCCCACACCCCGTGCTTGATGCGATTGCACAGGGCGTAGGCCAGACAAGCCTCCTGCACCAGGCATTCCTGGCAGATTTTCTTGGCCTTCTCCACTCCTAGCCCGTCGCTGGGGAAGAAGATATCGGGCGACTCTTCGACGCACCTGCCGTAAGCCATCCAGCTCTCGTTCATGGGACCTCCATTGATTACATGCCCCCGCATGTAAGACGCCCCACCTCAGCCAAAAGTTCCCTCGCAAAAGGGAATTCATGAGCTATCGGCTGTCCAGACGCCCATCATAGCGGGAAGCATGGAGTAGGGGTGTCGCGGCGAGGTTCGACCGTTGAAGTGCGCATTCGGGATATCGCCTGATTGCGGTTAGAATGACTCGGCCCCGATTCCACAGGAGCAACGCGATGACTGACACCATGGATGCCCTGCCCGAGCCGCCGGTTGGGCACGTCAAGGTGGTTTATATGGGCCCAGTGGCGCCCCATTGGGACTTCATGTCCGACTTTGGCGACTCGGGGCTCATCGAGCAGTTCAGGACCCGGGCCGAGGCCCGCCTTCTGCTGCTTCCCCCCCATGATCCGCAGTTCCGCCGGAATCGGGAGCGAATCAACCGGGACGCCGAGCGCGAGAACCTGATGATCGACTGGGACTTGGGCTACGACGAAGAGGACGAGCAGAGCGAGACCGACGGCAGGGGAGAGGGGTAGACCCGAAGGCAGCGCAGCATGGAATTGGAATCCATCGATATTGAGGCTGAGTCTGGACGGTTCATAAACCGCGAGCTCTCTTGGCTGGAATTCAACAGCCGGGTACTGGCCCAAGCCGAGGATTCGTCGCTGCCCCTGCTGGAACGGGTCAAGTTCTGCGCTATCTGGTGCTCCAATCTGGACGAGTTCTTCCAGGTTCGGGTGGCGGGTCTCAAAGACCAGATGGCCGGCCAATTCACCGGCACCACTCCCGACGGCCGCACCGCCGCCCAGCAGCTCCACGAGATCCGCATCGAAGTAGATCGCCAGATGGACCGGGCAGCCCGCTGCCTGAGCGGCCTGAACGTGGAGATGGCCGACGCTGGCATCGAGATTCTGAACTGGGACGATTTGGACGACGAAGACCGCAAGTTCCTCTCCGGCGAGTTCGACGACCGCATCTACCCCGTGCTCACTCCCCTGGCGGTGGATCTCGGCCACCCGTTCCCCTACATATCCAATCTGTCGCTGAGCTTGGGCGTGCTGATGATCGACCCGGCCGACGGCCACCAGCGGTTTGCCCGCCTGAAGGTTCCAGCCACGTTCGGCCGCTTCCTCCAACTCCCCGACGAGCATCGCTTCGTTCCCATCGAGCAGGTGGTGGCTGCTCACCTCCCCACCCTGTTCCCGGGGATGGAGATCACCGAGACGGTGGCCTTCCGCGTGACCCGCAACGCCGACTTGGCGGTGGACGAGGGCGAGGCCCAAGACCTGCTGGCCGCGGTGGAGGTGGAACTGCGTCGCCGCCGATTCCGCAGCGTGGTCCGCCTGGAGGTGGAGCACCTGGTGTCGTCGGAGATCCGCAATCTGCTCATCGACGAGCTCGACATCGAGCGCGACGACGTGTACGAGGTGGACACCCTGCTGGAACTGTCCAGCCTGTGGGACCTGTTCGCAGTGGACCGCCCCGATCTCAAGAACCCGTCGTGGAAACCGGTCAATCCCCTGCCCTCCAAAGCGCCGGGAGACCAGCCGATCGACCTGTTCGCCCGCATCCGCGAGGGCGACATCCTGGTCCACCATCCCTACGACTCCTTCACCGCCACCGTGCAGGAGTTCATCTGGCAGGCGGCCAATGACCCCAAGGTGCTGGCCATCAAGCTCACCTTGTACCGAACCTCGGGTGACAGCCCGATCGTGCGGTCGCTCATCCGGGCCGCAGAGAGCGGCAAGCAGGTGGCGGTGGTGGTGGAGCTCAAGGCCCGCTTCGACGAGGAGGCCAACATCGAGTGGGCCCGCCGACTGGAGCAGGCCGGCGTTCACGTGGCCTATGGCCTGGTCGGGTTCAAGGTCCATGCCAAGACCTGTCTGGTGGTTCGAGAAGAGGCCGAGGGCGTGCGCCGCTACTGTCACATCGGCACCGGCAACTACAACTCCATCACCGCCCGGGTGTACACCGATCTGGGGCTGTTCACCGCCGACCCCGAGGTCGGGGTCGATCTGACCCAGTTGTTCAACTCCTTGACCGGCTACGGCCGCGACATCCAATTCCGCCGCCTGGTGCCCGCGCCCCAAGCCCTGCGCCCCACGGTGACGGAGCTGATCCGCAATGAGGCCGCCCGCGGTTCCGAAGGCCGGATCATCATGAAGATGAACAGCCTGGCCGATGCCGAGATGGTGGAAGCCCTCTATGAGGCCTCCCAGGCCGGAGTGGAGATCGACCTGATCGTTCGGGCCATTTGCTGTTTGCGACCCAGGGTGCCTGGCATGTCCGACACCATCCGAGTCCGCTCCCTCATCGGGCGTTACCTGGAGCACAGTCGCATCTACTACTTCGGCAACGGCGAGGACATCGGCGCTCCCGCCTACTACATCGGCTCCGCCGATCTCATGCCCCGCAACCTCATCCGCCGAATCGAAGCTCTGGTGGCGGTGGTCAACCCGGAGCTGCGCCACCGCCTCGACCAAGTGCTGGAATACAACCTCAAAGATGACACGCTGGCCTGGGATCTCTTGGCTGACGGGAGCTGGCAGCGGACCCACTCCCAGGGCGGTTTTGAAGCCCATACCGCCTTTGAGCGACTGGCCGTAGCCGCAATCTCCTAGCTGATCGACCGCAGCCGATCAGCGGGATATCCGCATTTTCGGTGCGTTCAAGCCCTACCGTTAACTTCCGTGCCTTTCGGAACAGTAGCGGTCATACTCGGCGGCGGCGGGCTTGTTACCCGTCACAGCGACGGCGAGTTGGAAGTTCTGATGGTCCACCGGCCCAAGCACGATGACTGGTCGCTGCCCGCAGGCAAACTCGACCCGGGCGAGACGTTGGCGGAGTGCGCGCTGCGCGAAGTCCACGAGGAGACGGGCTACGTCTGCGAGTTGGGCCGAGAGCTCGACATGGTGGAATACGCCGATCGGCGGGGCCGGACCCGTCAAGTTCACTACTGGGAGATGGACGCTATTTCCGGCAGCTTCAACCCCACTCTCGAAGTAGACGTCATTGCCTGGGTGCCTCTGGTGGAGTCGTTGAACTACTTCACCAATGAGCGAGACCTCAAGATTGTGAGCGCATTCTTGGCCCTGATGGGTGACAGCGTTCTGGCCTGATCAGGGCCGCTCCAAAGCTTTCGTTCCTGTTCACCTTCCGTTCAGACAGTCGCGGCAGGGCTGAAACCCGCCCCTCCTAGCTTTACGGCTGTCGCTTTGTGCTGATCGGTGTGTTCGGCGTGCATTAAAGGAGGACATGTGAGGCTAAGGAAACTGCTCGTTCTGATAATCGGGCTCATGACAACGTTTGTGCTCGTCGCAGCTGCCTGCGGCAACGACGACGATGGGGACACCACCCCGAGCACAGCGGGACAGACCGACTCCGGTGGCGATACCGGCAGCGACTCTGGGGGAGGCTCTAGCAGCGACAGCGGCGGCGATTCCATGGGAAGCGTTTCCGGTTCGGTGACTATTTCGGGTTCGTCCACGGTGGAGCCGATCTCGGTGCGGGTGGCCGAGCTGTTCGAAAGCGTGCAGCCGGATGTTCAAGTGACCGTGGACGGTCCGGGCACTGGTGACGGGTTCAAGCTGTTCTGCGAGGGCGAGACCGACATCTCCGACGCCTCCCGCCAGATCAAGGACTCCGAAGCTGAGGTCTGCGCCGCCAACGGCATCGAATTCGTTGAGTTGCGGGTGGGCATCGACGGCATCGCGGTGATGACCGGTGAGGGCAACTCGGTGGAGTGTGTGACCTTCAACGACATCTACGGCCTGGTGGGCCCAGAGTCCACCGGGTTCGGTTCTTGGTCTGACGCCGGGACGCTGGGGCTCGCCACTTCGAATTTGCCGGATGTCGATCTGGACATTTACGGTCCGGGCGAGGAGTCGGGCACGTTCGACAGTTTCATCGAGATCGTGCTGGAGGACATCGCCGACGAGCGAGGCCAAGACGCCACCACCCGTCCCGACTACAACGCCAACGCGGATGACAATGTGATCATCCAGGGCATCCAGTCGAGCGACACCAGCTTCGGCTGGGTCGGGTTCGCATTCGCCGCCCACGCCTCGGGTGTGAAGCTTCTCGATGTGGACGGCGGCGGCGGCTGCGTGAGCGCCAACGCCGACACCATCGCCTCGGGCGAGTACCCGGTGTCCCGCTCGCTGTACATCTACGTGAACAAGGCCAAGGCTGCGGCCAGCCCGGCGGTCACCGCCTATGTGGACTACTACATGAGCGATGACGGCCTGGGCACCGCAGTGAGCGACGTGGGCTACGTGAACCTCACCGACGATGCTAAGGGTGCCACCCGGGCCAACTGGGCCGGCCGCTAGGCCCGCTGTCCAAGGCCAACTAGGAGGGCTAGGAAGCAAAGTGCCGAGTACCAGTAGCGTGTGGTCGTGAGCGACACAAGAGTCGATCCTGCCGGCGGGTTCTCCGTCGAATCGCTGAAGGCGAACCCCCGGCAGGCCCGGAAGGAGCGGTTGATCCGCGACTCTCTGGGGGCCACCGCGCTGGTTTCGGTGCTCATCTCCGGCCTCATCATCTGGTCGCTGTTCTCCGAGGCCTATACGTTCATCGTCGAGGTGGACTGGGGCTCGGTGTGGGACATCGGCTGGTTCCCCCGGCGGGGCATTTACGACGTAAAGACGCTGATCGTCGCCAGTCTGATCATTACCGGAATCGCCATGATCGTCGCTGGCCCGCTGGGACTTGGCGCGGCCATCTACTTGTCGGAATATGCCCGCCCAGGGATTCGTAGAACGCTCAAGCCCATCCTGGAGATCCTGGCTGGGATCCCCAGCGTGGTGCTCGGCTTTTTCGCTCTGAAATGGATCGCTCCGAACTTGGTTGAGTCGATTTTCGGCGGACCGGCGGCCGGCTCTCTCCTGGCTGCCGGTATCGGCGTTGGGGTGCTGGTAATTCCCCTGGTGGCGTCCATCTCTGAAGACGCCATGAAGGCGGTGCCGATGGCGCTGCGGGAAGCATCCTCCGGGTTGGGGGCCCGCAAGATCACCACCACGGTACGAGTGGTGCTGCCCGCTGCCGTCTCAGGCTTGATGGCGGCGTTCATCGTGGCCATCTCCCGGGCTTTGGGCGAGACCATGATCGTGTTCATGGCTGGCGGGGCCGCTCAGACCGCGGTGTATACCCACCACCCACTGGACGGGAGCCTCACCATGACGGCGGGGATGACCTCGCTAGCGCGCGGAACCGACAACGTGGTGGGTGAGGGCCTTACCTTCCAGAGCCTCTTCTTTGTGGGGCTGGTGCTTTTCGTGCTGACCTTCGCCTTGAATCTGTTCTCAGACCGGTTTGTGCACAAGGTTAGGGAGCAGTACTGATGGCCAAGGCAAGGCTGATCGGAGATCGCACCAGCAAGGTGATGGTGCAGGCCATGGAACGCCGTTCGACGGACGTGCGGGGCCTCGTCTTCCAGATAACTCTGCTGGTCACCCTTCTTATCTCGCTGTTCGTCCTGGCCGTTCTGATCGTGGATGTGGTGATGGACGGCTGGGGCATCCTCACTGGCCGTCCCGGCGGCTTTCTGAGCGGTACCATGCGGTCGCTTTCCGACGATCCCAAACTCGGGGTACATCAAGCCTTGGTGGGCACCTTCTGGATCGCGGTCTTCGTCGCGGTGCTTGCCTTTCCCATCGGCATTGGCGCCGCAATCTGGCTTGAGGAATACGCCCCCAAGAACCGCATTGCCCGGTTCATCGAGTTGAATATCCGCAATCTCGCCGGTGTTCCCTCGATCGTTTTCGGGCTGCTGGGATTGTTCTTGTTCGTCAAGCACCTGGAAGGCGTCACCGGCGGCAAGTCCATCGCATCAGCCGGGATCACCTTGGCCATCTTGGTGCTGCCCATCGTGATCATCACCGCCCAAGAGGCCATTCGAGCTGTGCCCCAAGGGCTCAAAGAGGGGGCCTATGGCGTGGGCGCCACCAAGTGGACCATGATCCGCAGCCAGGTTCTGCCTTACGCCGCACCCGGAATTCTCACCGGAACGCTGCTGTCTATGTCACGGGGCATCGGCGAAGCGGCTCCGCTGCTGCTGGTGGGCGCGGTCTCCGGCCGGCTGGGGTCCAATCCGGGTTTCCTCGATCTCAGCGCCATCAACGCCAAGGCATTCATGGCCATGCCGGTGATCATCGTGGAGTGGGTGCAGAACTCGGGCCGCGATCCGGGCTTTGCCGAGGCCGCGGCGGCGGCCATCGTCGTGCTGTTGGTATTCGTTATCCTGATGAACGCGGCAGCCATCTTCTTGCGCAACCACTTCGAAAAGAAGAGAGGATGACTCGTGGAAGCTGTCACTGAGAGAATAAGGACCGAACAGATGGAGCAAGCAGAACCGGAAGCCTCTCCCCGTCTCGGTCTGGACCTCGACCGAACGGTGCAGGCCGCCGCGCCGGATGCCGTGGCCGACGCGGTGTTCGAAGTGGAAGACCTGAGTGTGTACTACGGCGACTTCCGGGCCGTTCAAGATGCTTCCTTCACGGTGTACAAGCACGAAATCACCGCCATGATCGGTCCCTCCGGTTGCGGCAAGACCACGGTCTTGCGCTGCTTCAACCGGATGAACGACCTCATCC
Source organism: Acidimicrobiia bacterium (assembly GCA_022821445.1). GTDB lineage: Bacteria > Actinomycetota > Acidimicrobiia > Acidimicrobiales > Bin134 > Poriferisocius. The sequence continues at coordinate 14,671 of JAJEDQ010000012.1, forward strand.
CCACTGCCCGGGTGGAGGGCCGTCTGGATTTCCAGAGCGTGCCCATTTACGACTCCCGGGTGGACCCGGTTGAGGTTCGCCGCCGCATCGGCATGGTGTTCCAGAAGCCCAACCCGTTCCCCAAGTCGATCTACGACAACATCGCCTTCGGTCCCCGGGTGACCGGAATGGCCAAGAAGAAGAGCGAACTGGACGACATCGTGGAGCGGTCGCTGGGCCGGTCTGCTCTGTGGGACGAGGTTAAGGACCGGATGAAGGACTCCGCCCTCGGGCTTTCCGGTGGCCAGCAGCAGCGCCTGTGCATCGCCCGAGCCATCGCCGTCGATCCCGACGTGCTTTTGATGGATGAGCCGTGCTCGGCTCTCGACCCCATCGCCACCGCCCGCATCGAAGACCTGATGCAGGAGATCAAGGACGACTACACCATCGTGATCGTCACCCACAACATGCAGCAGGCCGCCCGGATCAGCAACCGCACCGCGTTCTTTACCGCGCAACTCGACTCCACCACCGACCAGCGGTGTGGTCTGCTGGTGGAATACGACCGTACCGAGACCATCTTCTCGAATCCCTCTGATGAGCGGACCGAGAACTACGTCACCGGGCGGTTCGGCTGAGCGAAGCACAGGAGGCCGCTGTGGGGGAGTTGCGCAAGTCCTTCCACGAAGAACTGGACGAGATCCAGGCGGGCATCGTCCGCATGGCCGCCCTTGTCACAGAGGCCGTACCCCGGGCCACTGAGGCGCTTTTGGAGTCGAATCTCGAGTTGGCCCAGCAGCTAATCACCAACGACGACCAGCTCGACGACCTATCGGTACACCTCGAGGAGAGGTGCCACCATGTGCTGGCTCTCCAAGCCCCCATGGCCAGCGATCTTCGGGCCCTCAGCTCCGCCCTCCGTCTGAATGCCGAACTGGAGCGGTCGGGCGATTTGGCAGTGAACATCGCCAAAGCCACTCGGCGCATCTATGGCACCCGCTACGATCCCACTCTCCGCGGGTTGTTGGTGAGGATGAGCGACGAAGCCTGTCGGCTAATGCGCTTGGCCATCGACTCTTATGTGGACGGCAACGCCGGATTGGCTGCGGCTCTCGATGACATCGACGACCAGCTAGACAATCTCAACCGCGAGTGCGTGCAAGCGGTGTTCCAAGCCCACAACGACGGTTGCATCGACCTTCAAGCCGCGGTTCAGCTCTGCCTGATCAGCCGGTATTACGAGCGCATCGGCGACCACGCGGTGAACATCGGCGAGCGAGTGGTGTACATGGTTACGGGATGGCTTCCCGAGTACACCGGGTCGGCCCGATTGCAGATACGAGAGAACTACCACCTCGCCGACGCTGAGATCGAAGCAGATGCCGACGCTGAGATCGAGGCCGATGCCGACGACGAGATTGACGACGAGACCATCTAGGAGTGAGCGCTGTGTATCTCGTCGCCCCTAGCCAGAGGCCAGAGGTGTCGAGATGATCGTGGCCTTGGTTGTAGTGGCCGCGGTGGTGGGCCTGGTGCTGGTGGGGGCAGTGGCGTGGCGAGAGCACCGGCATTTTGTCGACGCCGAGGAGAGCCGCCGCCGAGACGACGAGATGCACCGCCGCCATGAAGACGAGGTAGCGGAAAGCGAGGCCCGACTCCGGTTGTCGCTGGACGCCATTACCCAAGGAGTGGTGATGGCCGATGACGCCGGAAACGTGCTGTACCGCAATTCCTACGCCCGGCAGTTCACCGAAGCCCGCCATGGGGAGGCCTTGGTGGAGGCCGCGGTAGCCGAGCTGCTGGCCGAGGCGTCCCAGGGGCGAGCGGTTGAACGAGAGGTAGAGCTGTTCGGACCCCCTCGCCGCTGCATGTTTGTCAGCGCCATGCCGCTGACGGTTGAAGGCCGGGACTACGGCTCGGTGGCCCTCATCGACGACATCACCGAGCCCCAGCGACTGGATGCCATGCGCCGGGATTTCGTGGCCAACATCAGCCACGAGCTACGGACCCCGATGGGGGCGCTAAGCTTGCTGGCCGAGACTTTGGCTGGCGAGCGCGACCCCGAGGTGGCCTCTCGACTGGCGATGAGGGTGCAGGCCGAGGCCATTCAGCTGTCCGACATCATGGACGACCTCTTGGAGCTCAGCCGGATCGAAAGCGATGAGGCATCCGAGCGGACCCTGGTAGTTGTACAGCACGTGGTTAGCGACGCCCTATCCCGACTGAGGCCCATCGCCGACGAGAAGCTGGTACCCATCGAAGCGGTGCTTCCCGCCTTTGACCTGTTGGTGAGGGCCGACCACCGACAGCTCACCTCGGCGGTGTTCAACCTTCTTGACAACGCGGTGAAGTACTCCGATGCCCACCGGCCGGTCAGAGTCTCGGCCCAACTCACGGGAGATCGCGTTGAGCTGGAGGTCCGCGACCATGGCTATGGCATTCCTCTGCGCCACCAAAGGCGCATTTTCGAGCGCTTTTACCAGGTGGATCGGTCCCGAGAGCGCACCGATGGCGGGGTGGGGCTGGGGTTGGCCATCGTGCGTCATGTGGCCACCAACCACGGTGGAGAAGTCCGGGTGGATTCCGCCGAAGGGGAGGGCTCCTCGTTCACTCTGGTGCTGCCGGTTTCCGATGAAGTCTCCGAGGCGCCGCCCGAAGCTGATGAACGCGAAGTACCCGATACGGTTGTCGCCGACGTGGCCCAGCCAATTGGAGCGCAGGCATGAGCGCGTCGGCCCGGGTGCTCATCGTGGAAGACGAGGAGTCGTTTGTCGAGGCGCTGACCGTAGGGCTGACCCGGGAGGGCTTCACTGTGAACGTGGCCCGCGACGGCAAGGAGGCCCTCGACTTCTTCAACGCCTATTCCCCTGACATCGTGCTGCTCGACGTGATGCTGCCCCTGGTGTCCGGTGTGGACGTCTGCCGCCAGATGCGGGCTCGCTCCCAGGTGCCCATAATTATGGTCACCGCCAAGGGCGAGGAGATCGATGCGGTGGTCGGCCTGGAGGTGGGGGCCGACGACTACGTGACCAAGCCCTATCGCCTGCGCGAGCTGATCTCCCGCATGCGGTCGCTGCTGCGGCGTTCCCGATGGACGGCGGAGAGCGAGGCGTTCCGGGGGGAAGTCGTCGAGGTGGGCGATGTGGCTGTCAACCCCGAGCGCCATGAGGTGTTCGTGCGAGGCGAGCAAATTGAGTTGCCGCTGAAGGAGTTCGACCTGCTTGAGCTGTTGTTGGCCAACGCGGGGCGGGTGTTGACCCGCGACGCGCTGATCGACCAGGTGTGGGGCAGCGACTATGTGGGCGACACCAAGACGCTCGACGTCCACGTAAAGCGGCTTCGGTCCAAGATCGAAGACGATCCTTCCAAGCCCCGCCGCATCGTGACCATCCGCGGCCTGGGCTACAAGTACGCCACCGGCGTTCCTGCGGAACCCGCGCCGCCTTGATCTTGGCCATAATCTTCAAGCCGTGATCAACGTCCCGTTCTTGCGGCTGGTTAGGGTTCATGCCCTTGGCGCCGCGGGCGACGCCATGATCACCGTAGCGCTTGCGGGCTCCCTCTTCTTCTCCATTGATCCCAGCGCGGCGCGGTTCCGGGTCACCCTCTATCTGCTGCTGACCATGGCCCCGTTCGCGGTGGTAGGCCCGCTGATAGGCCCGGCTCTAGACCGCTTTCGGGGCGGACGGCGCCCCATGATCCTCGCCATCAATGGGGGGAGGGCGTTCTTTGCCTTCCTGATGATCTCCAACATGGATTCTCTGCTGCTGTTCCCCCTTGCCTTCGCCATGCTGATTCTCCAGAAGAGCTACGGCGTGGCCAAGGCCTCAATGGTGCCGCTCATCTTGCCCAAAGAAGAGCAGTTTGTGGGGGGCAACGCCCGGTTGGCGCTGGTGGGGAGCGTCTGCGGTTTCATCGGCGCCGGTCCGGCGCTGCTGGCCAACCTGCTGGGGGGTGCTTCGTGGACGGTAGGCCTGGCCATGGTGGTCTACATCCTGGCGGCGCTCTCAGCGCTGTCGCTGCCCCAAAGCCGCATTGTCCCCGAGCCGATTGACGATGAGGAGGCGGGCAAACTCCGCGGTATAGGTATTCGCAAAGCGGCGTCAGCCACCGGCACCCTGCGGGGCATCGTCGGGTTTATGACTTTTCTGGCCGCCTTCGCCTTGCGGGGTGGCGCCGACGACGTGAACCTCTCCGGGGTGGGCAAGGCATTCGGTGCCGGCATCCGTCACGCCCTTCAAGGCGATGTGGCTTCTGACGCCAGCCCGGCGTGGAAGCTGGGGCTGGTGGCCGCGGCCCTGGTGTGCGGGTTCTTGGTCGGCTCGCTTCTGGCCCCCAAACTGCGGGACCGGATTCGCGAGGAGATCATCATCGCCACTGCGCTGGCCGCCCTGTTCTTTGTGGGCCTGCTGGCCGCGTGGGGAGGGGGCTATGGCTCGACGCTGCTTTTGGCCCTGGGTGTGGGGGTCACCGCCAGCGCGGGCAAGCTCTCCTTTGACTCCATCGTGCAGCGCGACGCCGAGGGGGCCAATCACGGGCGGGCGTTTGCCGTCTTTGAAACCCGCTTCCAGATCTTCTGGGTGGTGGGCGCGCTCATCCCTGTGGTCATACCCATGCCGGCCCGAGTGGGCTTCATCCTCATTGCCGTAGCGGCCGCAGTCGCCGCGGTGCTCTTCTGGCTGCGGCGGATGCCTACTCAGGGAGGTCGATTCGAGCCAGCCACAGACCGGGGGCATCAACCTCAGCAGGCGTAGGCAGCTCCCGGGCTGAATGCCAAAGCCGGGCCAGTCCGTCGGCGCCCGCCCGTTCCACCACCCCGCTGGCGAAGGCCGATCCCCGGTCGTACTGGTCTTGGCTGAGCTCTAGGCCGAACATCCGCTCGATGAAGCGGTCAGACGCATCAGCCGTCACCCGTCGCCGCCTCAGGGCTTCGCTGAGGCGCTGGTAGGAGCTGATGAGCCCGCGTCCGATGCTGTCCATGGTCCAGTCGACATATCCGGCGATCACCGTCACCAATGCCGTGATCTGGGGCAGCAGAACCCGCTGGGCCGGCGATTGGATCGCCCCCAGGATGATCTCGGGATCGCCCAGTGCCGACTGAAGGTCGCCCAGTGAATCAGGATTGGCCAGGTCCAGTTCGCCCAGTCGGCTCTCCAGAGCACCGGGGTCGGCCTCGAATCCCCCGACATAATCGGCGAGGAGTTCTTCGATCCGCTGGCTCACATGGGGGATCGTCAGCACCGAATGGTGGGTGAGCTCGCTCAAGCACACCCAAAGCCGCAAGTCAGAGCGGTCTAAGCTCCACTCGTCGGCCAACGCGTCGATGTTGGCCGGTACCACCATCAGCTCCGAGCCGTCCCGGGGAATGGGCAGGTCGTACTGGCCCAGACTGCGGCGGGCGAGGTTGCCCACCATGCTTCCAGCGGTCATGCTCAGCATGACCGGGCCGATCATCTTCATGATCTGGCCGAACATGGCCTGGGCGGGGTCGAAGGAAGCCTCCTCCGCTTCAACTCGGCCCGACACGTTTCCGATGGGCTCCAGCAGATCCTGGTAGGCATCCAGGGTGGCGGTGGCCCACTGTGTTCGGGTCACCGGCACGATGGTGGCGGCTTGGCCGTGGCGGGTTGTCGACAGGCCGGTGGCGTTGGCCACCTGGAGCTCGGCCACCCGGCCCAGTTCTTCCAGGGTGATGCGGTCGGTGGGATCCACATTGGGCTCCGACTGGCCCTCGGTGGCCACTGCCACCGCGAACTGGCGCGCCGTCTCCCAGGTGTTCGCTGCCTGTTGCGAGAAGAGCTTGCCCAGATCCCCGAAAATGGGCATCCCTTTGAAGGGGTTGAACTCCTCGGGCGAGTCGGGTTCGCTCACACCGCGAGGTTACCGGCAATACTCCGGCAACTGTTGCGGGGATGATTGGGCAGGAGTGTCAATGGGTGGCCGATGATCGGAGTGAATCGACGAGAGTGTCAGGGTTTACACTCAGTCTGTGGATCCGCCGGAGACCGCTGAGGTGTGGGTAGGGCTTAGCGAAGCGCCGCTGCCGTTAGACCAGGTGCTTGCTTGGGTGGGTCGTCCGGATTGCGGCGGCACTGTCTTGTTCAGCGGCACGGCCCGCGACCACTCGGAGGGTCGGCCGGGGGTGACCGTGCTCGAATACGAGGCCTACGAGGAGCAGGTGACGCCCCGTTTGGAGGCGTTGGCGCAGGAGGCTCAGATCAGGTGGCCCGATATCGGACGGGTGGCGATGCTGCATCGGGTGGGCCGGGTGGAGATCGGGGAGTCGGCGGTGGTGGCGGCTGTTTCTGCGCCCCATCGCGAGGAGGCCTTTGCCGCCGCCCGGTTCTGCATTGATGCTTTGAAGGCCACCGTGCCCATTTGGAAAAAGGAGGCCTGGGAGGGCGGCGAGAGCTGGGGTTTGGAAGCCCAGCACATCGCCGAGGCCGACACAGTTGCCCCCCTTGATGACCGATACGCCCCCGAGGCCGACGCGGTCTCTGCTTCAGGCGAGTTCGCCGGCTGATCCATGGCCCGAGACCTGGCGATCGATCTGGGCACGGCCAACACGCTGGTCTATGCGCGCGGCCAGGGGATCATCCTGAACGAGCCCTCGGTGATCGCCTTGAACCGCAAGACCAACGAGGTGCTGGCCATGGGCCGAGAGGCGTGGCAGATGATCGGACGCACGCCAGCCCACATCGTGGCCGTTCGCCCCTTGCGCAAGGGGGCGATCACCGATTTCGAGGTGACCCAGCGCATGATCCGCCTGCTGTTGATGGATGCAGGGGTCAACCGGTTCAGCCGCCCGAAGGTGGTCATCTGCGTGCCGTCGGCGATCACCGCGGTCGAGCGCCGGGCGGTGGTGGAGGCGGCCCGTCGGGCCGGGGCGGCCGAGACCCGGCTCATCGAGCAGCCCCTGGCTGCGGCCATCGGGGCTTCGCTGCCCATTCACGAGCCCATCGGCAACATGGTGGTGGACATCGGCGGGGGAACCAGCGAGACCGCGCTGATCTCGATGGGTGGGGTCATTTCGCTCAAGGCCATCCGAGTGGGTTCCTTCGACATCGATGCCGCAATCCAGGCCTTTGTTCGACGCGAGTTCGGCATTGCCATCGGTGAGCGCACCGCTGAAGAGGTGAAAATAACCATCGGCTCCGCGGCCTACGTTCCCGGCGAGTGCAGCGCCGAAGTTCGAGGTCGCAATCTGATGAACGGCCTGCCCGAGACCATTGTGCTGTCGCCGTTCGAAGTGCGTACCGCCATTGCCGAGCCAGTCTCCGCTTTCGTGGACTCGGTGGTGGCTTGCCTGGTGGAAGTCCCCCCAGAGCTGTCTCAAGACGTGATCACCCATGGCATCCATTTGGTGGGAGGCGGCTCGCTGCTGCGGGGTCTGGCCGATCGGCTGTCTCAGGCCGCGGAAGTGCCGGTGAGCCTGGTGGAGGCTCCCTTGGAGGCGGTGGTGATGGGGGCAGGCCGCTGTCTGGAATCCTTCGAGGACGTCCAGGCGATGTTCATGGAGTGATCTGGGTTCATGGAGCGATCCGGGTTCATGGAGTGATCTGGGTTCATGGAGTGATCCGGGTTCATGGAGTAGGGCCGAGTCAATCAGGGTTGGTAAGCAGCTCGGCCGCGTCTCTGGTCTGCCAGTCTCGGTCTTCCGCGGCCCGCCGGAGTGCGGCCTCCACCTCCGGGCCGTCGAACGGGGCCAGCGCCAGAACCGCTCGTCGGCGCACCGCCACTCGGTCGGTGGTGGCCCCCAGAATGGCTTCGAGTCCAGCAGGGTGGCCGATCGCTCCCAACGCGGCGACGGCTGCCTCCCGCACCAGGGGATTCGAGTGATCGGCGGCCAATTCTCCTAGCCGGGTCACGGTGCCGAGATCTTCAAAGTCCCGCTCCCCGCAGGCCCATGCGGCGGTTTCGGCCACATCATCGCTTGGGTCGTCCAAGAGGGGAGCGGGCGACACCTCGGTGCGACCAACGGTCAAAGCGGCGGCCCGCATCCTCACCTTTGGCGACGAATCGCGAAATGCGGCTCGCAGCTCCTCGTCGGCCAGCGCGCCCATCCGGTCTAGAGCCCCGAGTGCCGATGCCCGCACTTGGGGGTCCTCCTCATGCTGGGCTGCCCTTGCCGTGGCCTCATCGCTGGTGTGCCCGGCGATCACCGCATCGCGCCGCGCAATCCTGCGGGTGTGGCCGGTGATCACCGCATCGCGCCGTGCAATCCTGCGGGTGGACTGATTGTCTTCTGGGTGTCCGCTCACACCAGCGTTTCCAAGGCAATTGTGAGGCCGACAAAGAAGAGCCCCACCAACATGGTCAGCCCCGCCCCCAGCAAGACGATCACAAAGAAGAGGCCGACACCGGCCCGTAAACGCTGCCACCAGCGAAACCGCGCCTCTTCGCCGTAATCAGCCCGGTAGGAGGCCAAAACATCTCTCTCGGCCCTGGCCTCCCGCCAGTCTTCCCACCGATGCTGCCACCAGCTTTTCAGCGTGCCCCAAGTATCGTCGGAGAGGGAAGTACGAATGCGCGACCAGTCGACCACAGAGCCACCCAGGATAGTTCCACCCACCGAAAACCGGGGGCCGTAATGACCCGCGGCACCACTTCTTCTTTCGAGTCTGGAGTAGTTCCACCCACCGAAAACCGGGGGCCGTCTTGGTGGCGGCGCAACTTGGCCTGGCTGGTTCCCGTGGCCGTGCTGATCTTCTTGCTGGTGGTCACTTCGGTTGTGTTCACCTTCTGGCGCACCGATCAGGTAGCGGTTCGGCCCGGCTCGGTGGAAGATGTGCCATCGCGGGTCACCGTTACGGGAGCTGAGGTTTATCCTCCGGAAAGCGAGATCGCCCTAGTGACCGTGAAGGTCAGCCAGCGTTTGAACATCTGGCAGCGAATCGGCGCCGAATTCGAGTCGGGGGTGGATATCGAGCCCGAGCGAACGTTCACCGGCGGCGGCACCCGCGACGAGTTGCGCCGACTCAACGAACTGCGAATGGAGACTTCCCAGCACACCGCCGTCGTGGTGGCGCTGGAGCATTTGGGCTACGAGATCCCCCGTCATGCCTCTGGAGTCATCGTGGCCGATGCAATGAGCGGGACACCCGCCGCGGAAGTGTTGGAGCGGGGCGACGTGATCGTGGGTATCGAAGGTGTTGCCGCGTCCGACTTGAGAGATCTGGCCGAAGTGTTGGCCTTGCGGAGCGCGGGCCAGACGGTGGTATTGGACGTGGAGCGAGCCGACAGCGGGGAGGTGGAAGCGGTGCCGGTCGAGCTCATCGAGTCTTCCGACGAGCCGGGGCGGGCGCTGATCGGCGTGGGGGCGCGCGAACGCGTGGATATCGGGGATCTGCCGGTGCAGATCGAAATCGACAGCGGCAAGATCGGAGGGCCGTCAGCCGGGTTGGCCCTTACCCTCGGCATCATCGACCTTTTGACTCCCGGGGAGCTGATGGGCGGCCGACGGGTGGCTACTACTGGAACGATCACGTTCGACGGCTCGGTGGGGGCTATCGGCGAGGTTGATCAGAAGGCCATCGCCGCGGAAAGAGCCGGAGTAGACCTGCTGCTGGTGCCCGTTTTGAATCTGAGCGTTGCCCTCGACCATGTCAGCGGCGACATGCAGGTGGTGGGTGTGGAGACTTTGCAGGAGGCATTGGACGCGTTGGCCGGCAACTAAGGTTTGGCGATGGCCGAGCGCCCATCTTCTGAAACTCCCTTTGAGCGGATGGACCCTGCCCAAGTATCCGGCCAGAGCTTCGCCATTGCTCGCAAAGGCTTCGACCAAATGCAGGTTCAGGCCTATTTGGTGTCGGTGAGCAATCAGGTCAAAGCAGGCCAGCAGCAGATTCGAGACCTTCGAGAGCAGGTGGCCCAGGCCGAAGAGCAGTCGGAGCCGGATTCTGAGTTCAGTTCGCAGGGGGTCAAGCTGCTTGGCAGCGGCGTTGAGGCGTCTCGTCGGCAAGCCCAGACGGAAGCCGACGAGATGGCGGCCCGGGCTCGTCGGCTGGCTGAAAAGCTCCAGACGACGTTCGAGGAGCTGCGTTCGCACCAGGATTTCTCCGGAGCCGACGAGCTGGCCGAACTGCTGGAGGAGGCGTACGAGCAGGCGCAGGCAGTGGCGGGCTTGCTCCAGGAGGCTCGAGATCAGGCACAAGCCGAAGTAGAGCACGGTCGGGCCCAGGGCCGGGAGATAGTGGAGCAGGCCAAAGCCCTCCGTCTCACCGTGCTGCGGGACATGGCCCGGCGTCGCCAGGGCGCCCGGGCCCAGGTGGAGCGGCTTCGCGCCGGCCGCGACAAGCTCATCTCAATGTTGAGCGATGCCCGGAGCTCCATCGACCAGTCGATGGAGACGGCCAGGCTCTCGCTGGCCGAGGCCAAAGTGCTCGCCGATGCTGCCGCCCGCCGTATCGAGGACGAGGCTGAGCCCACCGACCTGGCCCTGTTGTCGGAGCTGGACGATGCAGAGGACGTGGGAATGATCCCCGAGCCCGCGGCCGTTTCCGATGTTTCCGATGGCGATTCCTCTCCCGATGTCCCCGGAACCGATTCCGCTTCTGAGATCCAGGTGGACGTGACGCTGCTGCCTTCCGTGGAGCCCGATCCGGTGGAGGCTGCGGCCGATCATCCCGCGGTGGCCAGTGCTGACGACAGCCGCGATGTGGACGCTATCTTCGCCCGGCTTCGATCTCAGGGCGATCAGCAACGAGAAGACGGGCGGGACGCTGCCGAATCCTTGGTCGGCAAGGACTAACCTCCAATCGGTATGCGAAATCCCCGAGATGTGTTCAGGCCGCGCCCGCCATCTGGGCCGCGCTTCTCGCGGCGGTCCAAGATCATTGCCGGACTCATCTTGGTGGTATTGCTGGCCGCCATCTTGTCGTTACGGGGCACGGCTCGCATGTGGACCGACTACCTGTGGTTCGACTCGCTCGGTCACGGGGATGTCTGGACCGAAATCCTGGTCTACAAGATCGTCTTGTCGGTCTTCTTCATTGCCGCCTTCTTCCTCCTTATGTACTCCAACCTGGCAATTGCCGACCGGTTGGCGCCCCAAACCCGACCGCCGGGGCCTGAAGAGGAGCTGATACGCAACTATCACGACGCGGTTGGCCATCGCCGGCGGCTGGTAAGCGTGGTGATTGCCATCTTGTTCGCCCTTATTGTGGGCGGCGGCACCGGGGGGGAGTGGCAGAAGGCCATGCTGTTCTTCAACAGCGTGGATTTCGGTGTCGATGATCCTCAGTTCGGCCGTGACATCGGCTTCTACGTTTTCCAACTGCCGTTCATCCAGTTTTTGATCAGCTGGTTCTTCCGGGCTCTCATCATCGTGGCGGTCATCACCGCCATCGCCCATTACGTGAACGGCGGCATCCGGGTGCAGACCACCGGGCAGCGGGTGACTCCTCAGGTGAAGGTCCACCTGTCGGTTCTCTTGGCCCTGATCGCCCTGGTTCGGGCCGTGGGCTACTACTACGACCGGTTTGGCCTCAACTTCTCCTCTCGGGGACCGGTGGACGGCGCCACCTTCACCGACGTCAACGCCCAGCTGCCCGCGCTCAATTTGCTGTTGCTGATATCAGTGCTGTCGGCGGTACTCCTGATTATCAACATATGGCAGCGGGGCTGGGTGCTGCCGGTGACCGCAGTGGGTCTGTGGATGGTGGTGGCCATTGTGATGGGCGCGATCTATCCCGCCATCATACAGCGGTTCCAGGCCGAGCCGGAGGAGTCCCAGAAAGAAGCGGTCTACATCGAGCGCAACATCGAGGCCACCCGACACGCCCTGGGCTTTGACAAAGACCCCAGTGATGACAACCCGGCCGACAACGTGACCACCATCTCGTTCGATGAACTTGACACTGTGATAACCGTCGATGAGGTGGCCGGCAATCCCAGTGTGCGCAACATACGGCTGTTGGACCCCGACATCGTGCCCAACGCCTTCCAGGTGGAGCAGTCCGAGCGCACCTTCTATACCTTCGGCGGCGAGGTGGACGTGGACCGCTACGAGATCGGCGGCGAGATCACCGAGGTGGTGATCGGCGCCCGCCAGCTCAACGTGGCCGACGTCCCCCAGCAGTCGTGGGAGGGTCGCCACGTCCAGTACACCCACGGGTACGGCGTGGCGGTAGCGCCGGTGAACTCGGTCACCACCCAGGGTTCTCCTGACTTCGCGGTCGGCGATGTGCCGGTGATGGCCAGCTCCGACTTCGAGTTGACCCAACCCCAGCTCTACATCGGTGAGAACCTCACCGGCTACGCCATCGTCGGGGCCTCGATTCCCGAAGTGGACTACACCGATGCCAACAAGACCGTTGAGTTCGAATACGACGGCGATGACGGCGTGGGCATCGGAAGCTTCTTCCGCCAAGCGGCGTTCGCCCTGCGTTTCGGCGATATCAACCCGCTGATCTCCGGTTTCGTTGACGGCGACTCCCGGATTATCTTCAACCGGGATCTGCGCCTCCGGGTGCAGAGTCTGGCCCCATTTCTGGAGTTGGACGCCGACCCGTATCCGGTGATTTCCAACGGCCGGGTGATGTACATCGTAGATGCCTACACCACCAGCGACCGGTATCCGTACGGCCAGGTCCCCGACGTGAGCGACCTGGCGAGGGATAGCGGCTTACAGAAGAAATTCAACTATGTCCGCAACTCGGTGAAGGTGGTGGTGGACGCTTACGACGGCACGACCACTTTCTATGTGATCGACCCCGAAGATCCCATCATCCAGGCCTGGCGGAAGATCTTCCCCGGGCTGTTCCATGACTTCGACCAGATGCCCGCCGACCTGAAGGGACACCTTCGCTATCCCGAGGACTTGTTCCGGGTGCAGACCTCCATGTGGGCCCGCTACTTCATCGACGACGCCGAGACCTTCTATGCCAACTCAGTGACCTGGGCCGTGGCCCAGGACCCGGGCACCCGCATCACCGCCCGAACGTTCGTCGATGAGTTGACCGAGGCCATTGCCGCTGAAGAGACGGCCACTGCGGCTGCCACCCGCCAGCTTGAGCGGAGAATCCGGCCCTTCTACCAACTCCTCCAACTCCCTGGTGAGGACGATGTGGACTTCGTGATCTTCCGAACGTTCGTCCCCATATCCGGATCGGGGGATGACGAGGACGAGCGCAAGGAGCTGACCGCGTTCATCGCCGCCAAGAGCGACATCGACGAATACGGAGAGTTGGTGGTGTACACCGTGCCGGGCACCAACATTCCTGGTCCGAGCATCGTGGACGCCAAGATCCAGGCCGACACCCAGATTGCCGACGCCTTCACCCAGCTGAACCAGCAGGGATCATCGGTGCTCCAAGGCAACCTGCTGATGATCCCAGTGGGCAACTCGCTGCTGTTCGTGCGCCCCGTGTATGTGCAGGCCACCGGGGATACTGAACTTCCCCAGGTGAAGCAGGTGATCGCCGGTATCGGAAACGACGACGATTTCGTGCTCGTCATCCGCCCGACCCTGAACGAGGCCTTGGCCGCTCTGTCCGACCCTGATGGGGCATCTGTGCTTGCCAGCCAGCCCACGGTGCCAGAAACCGACGCGGGTGATCCCAGTGCCGGTGATCCCGAACCCGCCCCCACCGCCGTTCCGTCTGTGCCCGGCGAAGCGCCCATCGACGCCGACACTCGGCAGGCTCTAACTGAACTCATCTCCGAGTTGCGGACAACCCAAGACTCGATTGACGAGGACCGCCGCCGCCTCGACGGCCTCATCGGGGAGTTGGAGTCTTTGCTGGACTCCTCCGACGGCTGAGCACCCAGAAGCGGCTATTCCACCAGGATGTTGTCGGGCCGGGGGGTGCCCTGGGCTTCGAGCATGAGGTAATAGCCCATCAGCACGGTCTGGCCGTCGGTGATGCTCTCGATGTTGCCGTCGGCATCCATGTTCAAGTTGGCGCCCCAGATGGCGAAGAACACCTCAGTGGTCTCGGTGTTGTCGTCGGGGGTGTACAGGGTGTGGACAGAGCCGGCCGGCTCGTAGAGGAACGACCCGGCCTGGTTCAGAAAGCCGCTCTCTTTGTAGCCCCAGGCCCCGGCGCTGGTGTAGGCGAACACTTGGCCGGTGTGCTTGTGGGTCTGCACCGAGTAGCCCGGTGGGAAGTGGTTCTTGATGACCCACAGCCCCTCGCTCTCTTTGATTTGGAGCACCTTGAGGCCGATGCCGTCTTCGCCGTAGGCCCAGGGGAGGTCGTCTTCCCCGATGTGCTGGGCGGTGGGGGCAGCCATCATGTCAAGCATGGGGGGATCTTACGCCCCTGTTGGCGCAACGGCCCGAGCGGCTAGTCGATCTCGGTGCGGGTGAGGCGCCAGGAGGTGTAAAGGAGTCCAGCTAGACCGACGGCCAGTGGAACGATATACGACGCCAGCGTGGAGCGGTCGGCCAGTCGCATGCTCACGTCGGTGGCGTCGGAGAGGATGCTCATGGGGTAGCTGCGAATGGAGAGGCGGGCGAACCAGTCGCCCAGCCGGGACATCAGCAGCTCCCAGATGGCGATGTAGCCCAGCCCGATAAGCAGGGATCGCTCGAACCGCAGACCTAAGGCCAAGAAGATCCCCGAGTAGGCGAATACTGCCAGCGCGGTGGCCACCGCAGTTGCCGCCACCAAGTCGTCGACCCCGGTGACAACCGCAGCCACGGTCATGACCACCACCAAGATTGGTGCCACCACGGTCAGCACTGCGGCCATGGCTGCGGTGGCGATCGAATGGCGGCTGACGGGGCGCAGCCACAGATACACCAGGGTGCGGTCTTCCACCAGATTGCCGAGCGCGGCTGAGCCCAGCGACAAGGCGATGAAGGCGGCGAAGATATTGATGCCGAAGTTGGCGATGGTCTGGGTGGCGACTTCTACCGTGTCGTCGGCTGCTCTGGAGACAAAGGCCAGCAGAATGGCCACGCCGCTCAGCCCGGCCAAAACCAAGAGCCGGGCAGGACTCAGCTGCGTGCGAAGGATCACCCGATACACCGCGAGATTCACTGGGTCTCCCGATACACCGCGAGATTCACTGGGTCTCCCGATGCGTTGTCACTGGGCCACCAAGTAGCGGAAGACGCTCTCCAGGTCGTCGTCGAGCGGGCGCAATTCCAGCAGCGAGAGGTCGCGGTCACGGGCCACAGGAGCCACTGCCCGGCGAAACGCAGCAGGGTCTGTGGTGTCCACCACCACAAGGTCGGTGTTCTCCAAGCGGCATCCCGAGATGACGCCCCGGTCCAGCAGGGCAATGGCCAACTCCCGGGGCTGGTCGGTCCGGATGCTGATGCGCAGCGGCCGATCGTCCATCAGGTTGCGGATTTCGCGGAAGTCCCCCTCGGCGGCCAGCCGCCCTTGGGCCATCACCAGCACCCGGGAACCGAATCGCTCCACCTCGTCGAGCACGTGGCTGGACACGATCACGCACTTGCCCTCCGACCCCAGCCGGTGGAAGAGCTCGATCATCTCCCGCCGCTGTCGGGGATCGAGCCCCGTAAGGGGCTCGTCCAAGGCAATCACCAGGGGATCGTGAACGATGGCCTGGGCCAGTTTGATGCGCTGGCGCATTCCTTTGGAATAGGTGGAGAGCCGACGAGTGTCGTCGGGGTCGAGTTCCACGGTGTGAATGGCCTGGCGGGCGGCCTCAACTGGGCGCTGAAGGTGATGCAGCTGGGCGGCGAGCTCTACGAACTCCTGACCGCTCAGGTGATCGAGCAGCGACTCCTGCTGGGGGGCCATGCCGATGCGGCCCAGCACGGATACGTCGGATCGGGGATCCTTGCCCAGCACGGTCACCGATCCGTTGGATGGCCTGGCCAAGCCGCACATCATCCGCAGCATGGTGGACTTCCCCGCGCCGTTGGGCCCCAGCAGGGCAGTTACCCCGGCGCCGATACTGAAGCTCGCATCCGACACCGCCACCAGGTCGCCGAACCACTTGGACGCCCCAACCGCCTGCACCATGGGCGGCGGTCCCGCCTGGGTGCTCATCCGGTGACCTCGATTCGCTGGTAGCGCCAGCGGGCAAACCACCCGAACACGACGATGAGCCCGAGGAAGGTAAGGAGAATCGGCAGAGTCTCCACATTTCTGATGGGGGGTCCGTCGGGATTGACCTCTCCGTAGATGCGGTAGACGGTCTCGATGGGTAGGGCGATCATGTTCAGCAATGCGAACGAGTCGCCCACCTCGGCACCTTCGGCGAGCCCATCGCCTACTGCGGCGGATACCAGCAGGCTGACGAAGATGGCCACGCTGGCCAGCGTGCGGCGAGGGGAGAGACTGGAAATGGCCAACGCCAGCGAGCCCCAGAAGGCAGCCATGGCCAGGCCTGAGGCCAGAACCCGACCGAATTCGATCAACCAGTCGACAGCGCCGTCGGGGCCACTGCCATCCAGAGTGAAGGCGATCAGCATCAGCAGCGTTGGCCCGATCGTCATGACGCCCAGCACGGCAATCACGGCAACAAACTTGGAGGCCAGGTAGGTGTCCCGGTTCAAGGGAGAGGCCAGATATAACCCCAGCATGCCGCTGCGGCGGTCCGTGCAGAGAGCCTCGGGGGTCACGAAGGAGGTGAACAAGAACAGCACGAAGGAGATGGGCACGTAGTACCCGGCCGGATCCCCTAGATCTAAGTCGTTGCTAGCGGGAAGCAGGGCTGCAAGGCCGATGAACACGATGGCCGGCACGAAGGCGACCAGCAGGGCTATTGCCGGCATGACCTTCTGCCAGTTGGACCGCTTCAGGCCCAGCACCCGCTGCACGGTGTGATAGCTCAAGACCACCATGGCGCGCCCTGGCCCATGACGAGGACCGTCGTAAGCCAAGTAGCCCCGATCGTGGATGCGGGCCTCGGTCATAGGGATGCCTCGATGAACACGTCTTCCAGGGTGGTCCGGCGAGGCTCCAGGCGGCGCAGGCCCAGACCGAGATCGGCCACCAAGTCTCGAACCAAGTCACTCACCGCGTCGTGACCGGTCACGATGATGATGTGCCCGTCAATGGTTGCCTCTGCTCCTCGGGCGGCCAGTGCTGCGGCCAGAGGTTGGGGATCGGAGTCCAACTCCACCTTCACCCCCGATGCGGCCGACCCCAGGCCATCGAGGGCGCTGCTGTGGCCCACCACGCCGTTGGCCAGGATGACAACCGAGTCGCACACCCGTTCCACTTCCTCCAGCAGGTGCGACGACAGCAGGATGTCGATGCCGAACTCGCTGCCCACCCGTCGGATGAGGGCCAACATGTCGTCGCGCTGCACTGGGTCGAGGCCGTCGGTGGGTTCGTCGAGCAGCAACAGGTCGGGGTCGTGGGCGATGGCCTGGGCCATCTTCACCCGTTGGCGCTGCCCGGTGGACATGGTGCCGATGGGGCGGAACCGCTCCTCGCCCAGGCCCACCTGCCAGAGGGCGTCGCTGGCCCTCTCGGTGGCCGCCCGTCGGGGCAGCCCGTGGAGCTGGGCAATGTGGCGCACCAAGTCGGCGGCCTGCACGTCGCCGGGCAGATCGTGGTGCTCGGGCGCATAGCCCAGCCGGGCTCGCAGCTCAGGCCCGCTCTGGTCGGGGTCGACTCCCAGCACATTGAGCGTGCCGCCTTGGCGGGGGCGCAGTCCCAACACCAGCCCCATGAACGTGCTCTTGCCCGCACCGTTCGGTCCCAGCAGCCCGGTGATGCCCCGTCCGACGTCGCAATCCAGGCCCTGGAGCACGTGGTTCGACCCGTAGCTCTTTTGCACTCCTCGGGCGGAGATGACGACGTCGGACACTGGGCGAAACCCTATCTCTGCTCTGACCCCATTAGGTCGTCAGGGGTGGGGAAGTGGCAGGCCACCGGATGTCCGATGCCAAGATCGAGCAATTCCGGGTCGTACTCGGCACATATCGACTGCGCCTTCCAGCATCGCGTCCGAAAGCGGCATCCCGAAGGGGGAGAGGCGGGGTTAGGCGCATCCCCTTCCAGCACGATGCGCCTTCGCTTCTTCTCGAGCTTGGGGTCGGGAATGGGCACTGCGGACAGCAAGGCCTGGGTGTAGGGATGGGCCGGGGTCTCGTACACTTCCGGCCCGGTACCCGTCTCCACGATCCGCCCCAGATACATCACTGCCACCCGGTCGGAGATGTGGCGGACCACCGACAGATCGTGGGCCACGAACAGGTAGGTGAGTCCCAGTTGGCGCTGGAGATCTTCCAGCAGGTTGAGCACGCCGGCCTGAATGCTCACGTCGAGGGCTGACACCGGCTCGTCCAGGATGATCAGCTCGGGTTCGAGGGCGAGGGCTCGGGCGATTCCGATGCGCTGGCGCTGGCCGCCGGAGAACTCGTGAGGGTAGCGATTGCCGTGCTCGGGGTTCAGCCCGACCAGCTCCATTAGTTCGCCCACCCGAGCACGGACATCTCCGTTGGCGCGGTGGATTCGCAGGGGCTCGGAGATGATGGACGAGACCGTCATGCGGGGGTCGAGGGAGGCCATCGGGTCTTGGAACACGATCTGCATGTTTTGGCGCAGGGCCTGAAGCTGGCGGCGGCTCAGGTCGGCCAGCTCTTGGCCTTTGAATCGCACTGAGCCCGAGGTGGGCTGGATGAGGCGGAGAATGCAGCGGGCGATGGTGGATTTGCCGGACCCTGATTCCCCTACCAGTCCTAGGGTCTCTCCTTGGTTGATGTGCAGGGACACGCCGCTTACGGCTTGGACGGTGCCCACGGTGCGGCGGAAGACGCCTTTGGACTTTATGGGGAAGGTCTTGACCAGGTCGGTGACTTCGACCAGGGGTTTACCATCCCTCGGCAGGTCGGCGGGGCTAGACATCTTCGGCCTCGCCGTATTGGTCTTCGGCGTGGTGGCAGGCGGTGAGCTGGTTGCCTATGGGGCGTAGCTCGGGGGTTTCTTGAGAGCAGATTTCGGTGGCTCGGGGGCAGCGGGGGGCGAAGGCGCATCCGGGGGGTGGGGCCAGCATGGATGGCGGGGTTCCGTCGATGGGCATCAGGCGGGTGCCCTTGGTGGCGTCGAGGCGGGGTATGGCGCCGAGAAGGCCGGCGGTGTAGGGGTGGGCGGGGCGCTCGAACACGTTGTCGGCCATTCCGGTCTCGGCTATCCGACCGGCGTACATCACCAGCAGCCGGTGGGCGGTGCGCGCTACCACGCCGAGGTCGTGCGTGATCACCACCAGGGCTGAGCCGGCGGCCTCCCGGGCCCGCTCCAGAACATCCAGCACCTGGGCCTGAATGGTGACGTCGAGGGCGGTGGTGGGCTCGTCGGCGATGAGCAGATCGGGGTCGTTGGCGATGGCCATGGCGATCATGGCCCGCTGGCGCATCCCGCCCGACAGCTCGTGGGGATAGGAGTCCACCCGCTGCGAGGCATTGGGGATGCCCACCAAGTGCAGCAGTTCGACCGCCTTCGACCGGGCGATGGCCGTCTTCGTCCGCTGGTGGACGCGGACCCCTTCGGCAATCTGGGCCCCCACGGCCATCACCGGGTTCAGCGAGGTCATCGGATCTTGGAACACCATGGAGATGGCCGATCCCCGCAGTTTTTCGAGCTCCTTGTCGGCCATGGCCGTCACGTCTTGGCCTCGGTAGGAAATCGACCCGCTCACTTGGGCGGAGGGCGGCAGCAGGCCCAGGGCGGCCATCACGCTGACCGATTTCCCCGAGCCGGATTCGCCGGCGATGGCCAGCACCTCGCCCTCGTAGATGTCCCAGCTCACCCCCCGCACCGCCTGCACGTCGCCGTCGGTGCTGGGAAACACCACTTCCAAGTCCTGCACCGACAGCACCGGGACCTCGGCTTTGGGGTTGGCCGGGCCGGTCATCGCCGCTGGTCCCGGCGGGGATCGAGGGCGTCGCGCAGGCCGTCGCCCACGAAGTTCACACACAGCACCAGCAGCACCAGCACCGCCCCCGGCAGATAGAACAGCCACCACCGGGTGCGGGCGGCGTCGCGCCCTTCGTCCACCAGCGATCCCAGCGACACCTCGGGGGGCTGGATGCCGAAGCCCAGAAAGGCCAGCGCGGTCTCCAGCAGGATGGCGGTGGCCACGGTGAGGGTGGCGTACACGATGATCGAGCTCATGGCGTTGGGGATGAGGTGGCGGAAGATGATGCGGGTATTGGAGGCGCCCAGGGCCTCGGCCGCCTCGATGTACTCCTTCTCCCGGATGGAGAGCACCTCGCCCCGCACCACCCGAGCCAGCGGCGCCCAAAGGAACAGGCCGATCACCACCGCCACGAACATGAGCGAGCTGCCCCCGCTGGCCCGAGTGCGGGTGCCCAGAACCATCAGCACCGGCAGCAGGGGAAGGATCAGCAAGAAGTCCACCAAGAGCCCCAAAGCGCCGTCTACTCGTCCTCGGAACCAGCCCTGCACCGCGCCCAGAACCGACCCCAGCACGGTGGCGATGCCGGCCACCACCAGGCTGACGTGGACCGACACCCGCAGCCCCCGCATCGACTGGGCAAACATGTCGTGGCCGATGGTGTCGGTGCCGAACCAGTGGTCGCCCGACGGCCCCTGCGACAGATCGGGGGACAGGTCCTTGTAGCCCCAGCCACCGACCGGCTCGGCCAGGTAGCTGAACAAGTAGGCCACCACCAGCACGACGCCCGCGGCCACTGCCAGTCGATGGGCGAGGAAGCGGCGGAGCACCAGCCGCCACTGGGAGCGGACCTCTGTCTCGGCCGGGGCGTCGGCGAACACGTTGGCCGCGATGTCAGCCATCTCGCGCCCTCGGATCCAGTTCGGTAAGGGCACGCCGTCGGTGCGGATTGGCCTCAACCATCTCGCACCCTCGGGTCCAGGAAGCCGTAAGTAAGATCGGTGAGCAGGTTGACGATGATCACCGAGATGCCCACTGCCAACAGCCATCCCTGGGTCACGGCCACATCGCCGTTGAGCAGGGACTCCAGGAACAGCCGGCCCATGCCCTTCCAGTTGAACACCACCTCGGTGACCACCGTGCCGCCGATCAGCGTTCCGAACGTGAGCCCGGTGTAGCTCACCACCGGAAGCAGGGCGTTGCGAAGGGCGTGGTGGGTGATGACCCGGCGCCGGGGCACCCCTTTGGCTCGGGCGGTTCGGATGTAGTCGCTCCCCAGCACATCGAGCATGGCCGAGCGCTGGAACCGGCTGGTGGCGGCCAGTTGGATCGCGATCAGGGTGAGGGCGGGAAGGATGATGTGGCCGGCCCGGTCGGCCCATGTCCCCCAGAAGTCGGCATCAAGCCGGGGCGACTGCTCGCCGATGGTGAAGAAGATCCGGCGTCCCCACCAGTCGTTGAACCGGATGCCCAAGTCTTTGAGCAACGCTCCGAGCCAGAACACGGGCATGGCGAAGAACAGGAAGGCGAAGAAGGTGGAGATGTTGTCGAACTTCCCGTACTGGCGCATCGCGCTCGCCACCCCTACCGCCACGCCGAGGATCACCGAGATGACGGTGGCGGCGATCACCAGCCGCAGGGTGACCGGGATGGCCTCGCCCAGCAAGGTGGTGACCGCCCGCCCGTTGTCGGTGGACGTGCCCATTTCCCCGGCGAACATGTCGCCCAGCCAGCTTCCGTAGCGCTCGATAAGGGGCCTGTCGAGGCCCAGGCTTGCCTCTAGGCGGTCGATTTGCTCAGCACCGCCGGGTTGCGACAGCAAGAAGACCCGTTGCTCGGCGATGGGATCAACAGTGGCCACCAGCAGAAAGGCCACCAGGGTGGCAAAGAACAGTACGACGACCGAGATCAGCAGCTTGCGTGTCGCGTAACCGAGCACCAGTAGGAAAGCTAGTTAGCGAGCGCCCACTCCTCCAGGTTCCAGGTGAAGCTCTCTAGGGTGGGGTTGTCTTGGATGTTTTGGAGGTTTTCGTTCCAGGCCAAGAAGAAGGGGAGTTGGTACACGGGTGTGTTGGGGAGGGTTTCCCACATGAGGGCGTCGGCCTGATTGAGCAGCTCGGCTTGGCGGTCGGCGTCGAGGGTGAAGGTGGCCTCCGCCAGCAGTTCGTTGACCTGATCGTCCACGTAGGCGCCGGGGTTGCTGTCGCTGCCGGTGCCGAACACCTGAAGGGCCGATGTGGCCGGCAGGGGTCCGCCCACCCAGGCGAAGATCACCAGATCGAAGTCGCCGGGGGGGCCGGGAGGGTCGTTGGTCGAGCCGAACACCGGGCCGAAGACCTCGCCTCCGGGCAGGTTGTCGATGGTGATTCTGATTCCGGCTTCAGCCAGCTGGTTCTGCACCAGTTCTTGGAACTGCTCCCGGCGGTCGTTGCCTCCGGTGGTGCGGATGCGCAGACTCAGCTGCCGGCCGTCTTTGGCGTATACGTCGCCGTCGAGCTCCCAGCCGGCGGATTCCAGAACGGCGCGGGCCGCGGCCACGTCCCGCTGTTGGAACTCAGCCGGAGTGTTGTCCACATACTGGGCTTGGCCGTTCATGTAGATCCGGTTGCCCAGCGGTTGAGCCGACTCCGAGAACGGCCGCATGAGCGCGGTCACGATCAGCTCTCGATCGAGCGCCAATGCGATGGCCTGGCGCGTCTCCAAAGGAACGGTGGCAGTGTTGAAGGTGATGTGCTCCCAGGTGGGGCCGAAGGTGATCGAGGATTCCACCCCGCTTATTCCGTTGATCTGTTGCACTAAGTCCACTTGGGGTTGCGGATAGATCACGTCCACTTCGCCGTTTTCCAGGGCGAGGGGCAGGTTGCCCACGTCGCTGATGAACCGGAAGGTGACCTCGTCGATATGGGGACCTTCGCCGAACCATGTGGGGTTGGCCACCAGTGTCAGATCGCTGCCCGGGTTGTACTCGTCCACCACATAGGGACCGGCGCCCACACCTGGATCGGTGCGGAAGCCGTCGCTCCAGTCCCGGCCCAGGTGGGCGGGCGGGAACGGTCCGGAGAACAGCAGTATGTATTCCACGAAGGGCTGGCCCTCGGGCCAACTCAGACGGACGGCCTTGTCGTCCACCACCTCCAAGGTTGCGCTGTCGAAGCCCTGAGTGGCAGCGCAGTCATCTTGGGGGTCGTTGCAGTTCTCGAAATAAAACACCATGTCGTCGGAGCTCACCGGGGTTCCGTCGCTCCACATGGCGTCGGCTCGCAGCCGGTACTCCACCACCAGGGGGTCCTCTTGGATGATGGTGGGTAGGGTTTCGCAGAAGTACGGCTCGAAGGAGAAATCGGGGCGGGTCCGCGTGCAGGTGGGGTAGATGGCCCGGGTGATTTGGCGACCGGCCAGGAGGTTGTCGCCGGCCGTCAAGTTGTTGAAGTTGGTGATCTCCTGCTCCAGACCGACGACCACGCTGGTGGGCTGCTCTTCTTCCGGGCTGGGGTCTTCGGCTTGTGTCGGGGCCGCCGCAGGCTCTTCATCTGTGGCCGGGGCCGCTGTGGGCCCTGAGGCATCCGGTGGAGGCGAGTCGTCGTCGTTGCCACAGGCAGCGGCTAGCAGGACTAGTGCCAGCAGGGCCGCGACAACTCGCGAATATCGATCGATTTTCGTTTGCTTTGTCATAGCCAGGTCAATTATGGCTGGCCTGATAGCCACGGGGGCAAAGAACCCCGTTCGCGGAATGTCGCTTGGGTCGATAGCATGGGAGCGAAGGGAACATATCCGGGTGTCCGGCGGTTGTAACCTCAACCGGTAGCGAAGGAGAGAGCAGTGACATTGGAAACCGTCCGCAACCCAGCGGCCCTCATCGAGATCACCGAGTTGGTGGATCGGCTGCTGGACGCCATCGACGGAGAGCTCACCAGCCGCTCCCGGGTGGTAGACGGACTGTTGGACCTGCGTCTTGCCGCTGCTGATCTTCCCGAAGTGGTCGCCCAAGTCGACGACTGCCTAGCCACGCTTCCCGGCAACACCACGGTGACCAATATGTGGTGGATGGAGACATTGGCCGACCTCCGCAGCGCTGCTTCCAACTAGTGGTGTCCCCAATTTCATCAGCAACTTCTTGAGAGGGCTATTGCGGCGTTGATGAGGCCGAGGTGGGAGTAGGCCTGGGGGTGGTTGCCGAGTAGGCGCTCGCTGGCGGGGTCGTATTGCTCGGGAAGCAGGCCGGTGGGGCCGCATAGGTCGAGGTAGCGGTCGAAGAGGGCTCGGGCGTCGTCGAACTGGCCTATGAGCGCGTAGGCCTCGATCAGCCACGACGTGCAGATCAAGAACCCGCCCTCGACGCCGGGCAGACCGTCGTCGTGGCGGTAGCGGTACACCGTCTGGCCGTCTCGAAGCTCGCTCTCCACCGCCTTGAGAGTGGAGACGAAGCGGGAGTCGTCGGGGGGCAGCAGCCCGCTCAATCCAATCCATAGCAGGCTGGCGTCTAGGTCAGTCGAGCCGTAGGCGGTGGTGTAGGAGCGGCGCTGCTCGTTCCATCCGTTCAAGATCACATCGGCGGCGATCCGGTGGCGAAGCGGACTCCAGTACGAGGCCAGCTCGGGGTCGATGCGCTCGGCGATCTTGATGGCCCGGTCAACCGCCATCCAGCACATGACCTTGGAGTGGACGTGATGGCGGGGCGGGCGGCGCTCCTCCCAGATGCCGTGGTCGGGCTCGTGCCAGCGGGCGGCCACCGCTCCCACCACAGCCTTGACCACCTCCCAGTGCTGTTCGGTGAGGGTCACTTGGGCCTCGCACAGTCGCCAGGCCAAGTCCACCACCGGGCCGAACACGTCGAGCTGCACTTGGTGCTCGGCGGCATTGCCGATTCTCACTGGACGGCTTCCGGCGTATCCGGCCAGCTCGGGCAGTACCGCCTCCGGCAGGGCATCGTCGCCGACCAGGGGATACACCGGGCGGAGCTGTTCGGGTCCGGGGAGATGCTCCACCCGGTCGAGGATCCAATCCAGCAGATGGCAGGCCTCCTGGCTGCTGCCCAGAGCCAGCAGCGCGGC
>JAJEDQ010000142.1 GCA_022821445.1 Acidimicrobiia bacterium
CCGGATTCGATCTCGTCTTCGAGCTGGCCGGGCGACCAGCCGGCGTAGCCGGCGAACATGCGTACCCCGTCCACGGCACTGGCCGCCTCGTCTGCGTCGGCTTCCAAGTCGAGGGTGCCTACCGGGCCGAGCACAGGGGTCCACCACCCCTGGTCGGGGTTCTGTCGCACTCGGGCCAGGGCCACCACCGACTCGTTGGACACCGGCCCGCCAATGAACATGGTGGGCGGCGGGGCCAGATGCGGGGCCCACTGGGGCAGGGCATCGCTCACTAGCAGGCCTGACGGTCGGTTCAGCACCACACCGGCGGCGCCCTCCTCCCGATGGGCCAGCATCAGCACCACAGTCCACTCGAAGTTCCCGTCGCCGATGAGCGGGGTGGCCACCAGAAGCTTCCCGGTGGTGTCAACCCCATCTGCCATGGCTACAGCGATTCCACCACGTAGTCGATGCAGCCGCACAGAGCGGCGATATCGGAGGGGGGGATGGCTGGGAACAGAGCAACCCGGAGCTGGTTTCGACCCAGCGCCCGGTACGACTCAACGTCGACCACGCCGTTGGTCCTCAGCACCGCGGCTACCTCGTCGGCCGAGACTCCGTCGAAGTCGATGGTGGCCACCACGTGGCTGCGGATAGCGGTGTCGGCCACGAACGGGGTGGTGAAGCTGCGGCTCTCGGCCCAGGCGTAGATGACGTCGGCCGACTGGTCGCAGCGGGTGGCGGCCCACTCCAGGCCGCCGTTTTGGATGATCCACTCCACCTGGTGTACGGCCAGGAAAACGGTGGCTAGGGCCGGGGTGTTATAGGTCTCGTCCTTGCGGGAGCTTCCCAGGGCGATGCCCAAGTCCAAGAAAGGCGGGATCCAGCGGTCGGAGGCCGCGATCCGCTCGATGCGCTCCACCGCGGCGGGGGAGCAGCAGGCCAGCCACAGCCCGCCGTCGGCGGCCAGGCATTTCTGGGGGGCGAAGTAGTACACGTCGGTCTCGGCGGCATCGAAGCGCAATCCGCCGGCCCCCGAAGTGGCGTCCACCAGCACCAACCCGTCGGAGGCGGGACGGCGCAGCTCCATCGACACCCCGGTGGAGGTCTCGTTGTGGGTGAGGGCATAGGCGTCGACAGCGGGGTTTGCCACCGCCTCGGGATGGGTGCCGGGTTCCGAGCTGATGATCTCGGGCGCCTCCAGGTGGGGCGCATTGGCCACCCCGGCTGCGAACTTGGCCGAGAACGCCCCGAAGCTCAGATGTTGGCTGCGGGCCTCGATTAGACCGAAGACTGCCGCGTCCCAGAACCCGGTGGTGCCGCCGTTGCCCAATACCACCTCATAGCCGTCGGGCAGGGAGAAGAGCTCGGCCACCCCGGCCCGGAGCCGGTGGACCACGTCTTTCACGGTGGATTTGCGATGGCTGGTGCCGAGGAAGTCGTCGGCTGCCGCGGCCAAAGCGGCGGCGGCGTCTGGCCTCACTCGGGACGGCCCACTGCCGAAGCGGCCGTCTTCGGGCAAGAGGTCGGAGGGAATGGGGATCTTCGCGGTTTGGGAAATGCTGCTCACGACATCCAACGTTACCCAGTATGAGCCCGCTTTCGGCGTTGCTTGAGCCTCTGAGAATTCAGCATCAATTTTCCATTGGCGGTGTGAAAAGCTGCGCTCATGGCTCGCATATCCCAGCGCATCTCCGCGATCGCCCCGTCGGCCACCCTGGCGGTGGACGCCAAGGCCAAGGCACTGAAGGCTCAGGGGGCGCCGGTGATCAGCTTTGGGGCGGGTGAGCCCGACTTTCCCACCCCGGCGGCCATCTTGGACGCAGCTCGAGCCGCGGTGGACGACCCGAAGAACCACCGATACTCCCCGGCCGGGGGCCTGCCCGAACTGAGGGAGGCCATCGCGGCCAAGACCATGCGCGACTCGGGTTACGAAGTTGAGCCGTCGCAGGTGGCGGTGACCAACGGGGGCAAGCACGCGGTGTACAACGGCTTCGCCGTGCTGTTGGACCCCGGCGACGAGGTGCTGCTGCCCGCGCCGTACTGGACTACCTATCCTGAGGCCATCGCCTTGGCGGGCGGGGTGAGCGTGGAGGTGCCCACCACGGCCGACGATGGGTTCATGGTGACCGTGGACCAGCTTGAGGCGGCCCGCACCGAGCGCACCAAGGCGCTGGTGTTCGTGTCGCCGTCCAACCCCACCGGTGCGGTGTACCCCCGTGACCGGGTGGAGGACATTGGGCGGTGGGCCGCCGAAAACAACGTGTGGGTGATCACCGACGAGATCTACGAGCACCTGACCTACGACGACCACGAGTTCTGCTCCATGCCGGTGGTGGTGCCCGAGTTGGCCGACCGATGCCTTGTGCTCAACGGCGTGGCCAAGACCTATGCCATGACCGGATGGCGGGTGGGATGGCTGATCGGCCCTCCCGACGCCGCCTCCGCGGCGGTGAGCCTCCAGTCGCACCAGACCTCGAATGTGTCCAATGTGGCGCAGCGGGCCGCGCTGGCCGCAGTGAGCGGGCCGTTGGAAGCGGTAGCGGAGATGCGAGCGGCCTTTGACCGGCGGCGGCGAGCCATGCACAGGATGCTGAACGGAATCGACGGGGTGACCTGCTTGGAGCCCCAGGGGGCGTTCTACGCCTTTCCGTCGTTCGAGGGGGTGCTGGGGCGCGCCGGTATCCCTGACACCACCGCCGAATTGGCCGGATGGATCTTGGACGAGGCCCAGGTGGCCATCGTGCCCGGCGAAGCCTTCGCCGGGCCCGGCTATGCCCGGCTGTCGTTTGCCCTCGGCGACGACGACTTGGGCCAGGGCATCGGCCGTATCGCCGATCTACTGGGTGGGTGACCTGTCGTCGAGACCGGCCCGAATGAGGAGACCGAGGAGTGAGCAATCCCCAGACCCTTGCCTACGGAAGCTGGCCGTCGCCCATCACCGCCCAGTCGATGGTGGCCGGCGCCGCCGTGCCGGTCAGTTTGTGGCACCAGCGGGGCCGGATGTGGTGGACCGAGTCTCGACCGGCGGAATCGGGTCGCAACGCGCTGGTGTGCGACGGCCGTGATCTGTGGGGTTCGGCGTCGGTGCGGACCCGGGTACACAGCTACGGGGGAGGCGCATGGTGGCCCGATGGCACCGACGGGGTCTACGCCTGCGACGACGCCGACGGTCGCCTCTGGCATTTGTCGGCTGACGGTACAACCCGCCCGGTAACGCCCGAGCCGGCTTTCGCCCACGGATGGCGCTACGCCGACGGACGAGGCCTCGGCGATGCCACGGTGTGTGTGCGGGAAGACCACCACGCGGCCCGGGCGGCTCAACAAGAAGGCCGCACCCTGGAAGAGGCCAACCAGATCGTGCAGATGAGCGGCGACGGATCGGCCGAGCCGGAGATCGTGGCCACCGGGGCCGACTTCTACGGCTGGCCCCGCCCCAGCCCCGACGGGCAGCGGCTGGTCTGGGTCCAGTGGAACCACCCCAACATGCCCTGGGACCAAACCGAGCTGTGGGTGGACGGCCAGTGCGCGGTGGCGGGCATCGGCTCAGTGGTGGAGCCCCAGTGGGGCCCCGACGGCCGCCTCTACGTGGTGAGCGACCACAACGGCTGGTGGAATCTCTATTGCCTAGAAGGCACCGAACTGGCGGCGGTCTTCGAGCTCGACGCAGAGATGCACCGTCCGGCCTGGGTATTCGACGACCCCAGCTATGCGGTGTGCGACGACAACACGGTGGTTGTGGCGGCCATGCGAGGGTCGCTGGCCGAGCTGTGGACCGTGCCCCCCGATGGCTCCGAGCCTGGGTTGCTCGATCTGCCCTGGACGTCGTACCTCAGTGTCCGCCCTGCGGGCCACCACGCTGTAACCGCCATTGTCGCCTCGCCGTCCCAGGAGCCCACCGCGGTGCGCATCGACGTCGCCGATGGGACGTACGAAGTCATCCGTCCGCCCGCCCGGACCGCGGTCGATCCGACCTACCTGTCCGCCCCCCGCCCGATCATCTTTCCCACCACCGACAACGCCGAGGCCCACGGGCTGTTCTACCCCCCGGCCCATCCCACCGCTCAGGCCCCGGCTGGCGAGAAGCCGCCGCTGTTGGTGTTGGGCCACGGTGGCCCCACCGGCGCGGCCCGCAGCCAGCTCCAGCTAGGCATCCAGTACTGGACCAGCCGGGGGATCGCGGTGGTAGACGTGAACTACCGGGGCAGCACCGGCTACGGCACCGCCTACCGGGAAGCTCTCCAGGGCCAGTGGGGCGTGAGCGACGTGGACGACTGCGTGGCCGCCGCCCGCCACCTTGTTCGCACCGGTGAGGTGGACGGGGATCGGCTCATCATCCGGGGCAGCAGCGCCGGCGGCTACACCACTCTGTGCGCGCTGGCCTTCCACAAGGTGTTCGCCGCCGGGGCAAGCCGCTACGGCATCGCTGATCTGGCCGCGCTGGCCACTGACACCCACAAGTTCGAGGCCCGCTACATGGACAGCCTGGTAGGGCTGTACCCCGAAGATGAAGAGGTATACAAGGCTCGCTCGCCCATCCACTTCGTGGACGACTTCGAGTCCCCCATGATCGTGCTCCAGGGCTCAGAAGACGTGGTGGTGCCCCCCAACCAGGCCGAGATGATCGTGGCCGCCCTCGAGCAGCGGTCGATCCCCGTGGCGTACCTCCTGTTCGAGGGGGAACAGCACGGATTCCGCCAGGCCGAGAACATCGTGGCCGCGCTGGAGGCCGAACTTTCGTTCTTCGCCCAGATCCTGGGATTCGACCCAGCCGACGAAGTCCCGCCGGTGGCTATCCGCCGCTAGCCGGGGTTCGCTTCGCCGTCGCCTCTTGATCCACGGCCGGTCACGGGGCGCGGTCTATGGTGAGGGCCTATGGCCCGGGTACTGGTTGCAGAGAAGATCGCCGACATCGGGGTAGCCAAACTCCGTCATGCCGGCCATGACGTGGAGGTCCGCACCGGGATGAGTCCCGACGAGCTGCTGGAGGCGGTGGCGGGGGTCCAGGCGCTGATCATCCGGTCGGCGACCCAGGTGACCGCGGAGGTGCTCGACGCGGGCAGCGAACTGGTGATCGTGGGCCGAGCCGGGGTGGGCCTCGACAATGTGGACGTCGACGCCGCCACCGACCACGGCGTGCTGGTGGTGAACGACACCTTGTCCAACATCATCTCGGCCGCCGAGCACACCATGGCGCTGATCCTGGCCCAGGCCCGGAACATCCCCCAGGCTCACGCCGCCCTCGTCGACGGACGGTGGGAGCGGGGGCGCTGGGAGGGCATCGAGCTGAGCGACAAGACGTTGGGCATCATCGGGCTGGGCCGCATCGGCCGCCTCGTGGCCGAGCGGGCTCTGGGATTCGCCATGCGGGTGGTCGCCAGCGACCCCTATGTGTCGGAGGAGTCGGCCCTCCACAGCGTGATGGCGCTGGTGTCGCTGGAGGAGCTGGTGGCCCAGTCCGACTTCATCACCATCCATGTGGCCCGCACTCCCGAGACCGTGGGGCTGATCAACTCTGAGCTGCTGGAGCTGGCCAAGCCCAACCTGCGGATTGTCAACGTGTCGCGGGGCGGGATCGTGGACGAGGCCGATCTTGCGGAAGCGGTGGCATCGGGGCGCATCGCCGGCGCGGCCCTGGATGTGTTCGACGGCGAGCCCATCACCGAGTCGCCGCTGTTTGACCTCGACCCGGTGGTGGTCACCCCCCACCTGGGGGCCAGCACCGAGGAGGCCCAGAGCAAGGCGGGCGACGCCATTGCCGAGCAAGTGATGCTGGCGCTGGCCGGGGAGTTCGTGCCCGCGGCGGTGAACGTGCCGGCCAAGAACGTCCCCGATGTTCTGCGGCCCTATCTCCCGATGGCCGAGCAGCTCGGACGCCTGTTCGGGAACCTGTGCGAACGGCTGCCCGAGGTTCTGGAGGTGGAGCTCATCGGCGAGATCGGCAAGCCCGACAGCACGGTGGCGGTGATGTCGGTGGTCAAGGGGCTGTTGGGCGCAGTGTCGGACATGCAGGTCAGCTATGTGAACGCGATGGACGTGGCCAAAGAGAGGGGCATGGAAATACGGGCCATCAGCACGCCCACATCCAAAGAACACGTGAACCTGCTCACTGTGCGGGGCGGGGGGCACAGCCTGGGCGGCCGGCTGACCGGGGCTCGCCAAGAGCCAGTGCTGGTGCTCGCCGACAATCACAGCCTGCACATGCCGCCGGCCCAGCACATGATCTTGATCGCCAACGAGAACCGTCCCGGCATGATCGGCGCGGTGGGCTCCCTGCTGGGCGACGCGGGCATCAACATCGACGACATGGACGTGGGCCAATCACCCGCCGGGGAGGGGGCCTCCATGGTGATAGCCACCTCCCAGCCGGTGCCCAAGGCCGTGGCCGAAGCGCTGATGGCCATTGACGGAGTACAGGCAGCCCGCTACTTGGGCCTGGCCCCAGCCGATTAGCAGCCTGGGCATGTTTGGAAAACCCCCGTGCTTCGGCGTAGGGTTGTCCTGATGAGCAGCATCCACACCCACCTGCTGATCTTGTAGGGCGAGCCCCCAGAGGTGCTCGCCCCCACCCCCAGAACCCGCAAGG
>JAJEDQ010000205.1 GCA_022821445.1 Acidimicrobiia bacterium
ATCGACGACCGGCTCATCGACATCGTCATGCGCCGCTATGGAGTGCGCACCAAGACCGAGGCCGTCCATCTAGCCCTTCGCCATTCGGCCGGCCTGCCCCTGACCACCGACGAGATCCTCTCAATGCAGGGGGCGCAGCTCATCGGTGAGATCCCGGCCGACACCGGCCTTCAGCCCATCGGTCCTGTCGGGTGATCCTCGCCGATACCTCGGCCTGGATGGAGTTCGACCGGGGCACCGAATCCCCGGCCCACCGAAAGCTGGTCGAGCTCATCGTCGAGGGCGGCCAGAATGTGGCCGTCACCGAACCGGTGCTGATGGAGGTGCTGGGAGGGGCCAAAGACACCCAGAGCCACCAGCAGCTCTACAACCTGCTGACATCGGTGTCGTGGGTCCCGGTAGACCATGTGGCCGACTTCGAGGGCGCGGCCCGCATCAGCAGAGTCTGCCGGGCCAAAGGCATCACCCCACCGGGATACATCGTCTGCATGATCGCCAACATCGCGCTGCGTACCGGATCAGAGATCTTGACCGCTGATCAGGATTTTCACCGCGTGGCGGAGCTGTTCCCCCTCAAGATCGCCGCGACGTCCTAGCGGTCGGGCTCAGGGCGCCGGGGTGTTGGCGTCGAGCACCGCGCCGGGGCTGGCGCCGGTGAGCGAGCCATCTACCTGGGTCAGCACGCCGTTGACGGCGGTGGCCCGGTATCCCCCTGCCGGGCGCCGCAAGCGAGGAGCGCCCGAGGGCAGGTCGGACACGAACCCATCGGTGTCCCAGGAGAGCTCGTCCAAGTCGAACACCGTCACGTCACCGGCATAGCCGGGCAGCAGGCGGCCCCGGTCGTTGAACCCCAAGATCTCCGCCTGGCGACCGGTGATCTCATACACCGCCCGCTCAAGCTCAAGATCGCCCCGCTCGCGCACATGGCGGGTCAACAGCAAGGTGGTGTCGCCCGCCGCGCACATCATCTGCACGTGGGCCCCGGCATCGGAGGCGCTGATCAGACAGCGGTCGTCGGCGATCATCTGGGCTACGGCGTCAATGTTGCTGTTGCTCACCCCCATGGCCACCACGCCGGGCGCCAAGTCGTTCTCCAGAATCCAGTCGGCGAACACATCCGAGGGGTGGCCGCCCCGAGCCTCGGTCAACTCGGCCAGCGAGCGCCCCAGCCAGCTCTCGTTCTCGGAGCGGGTTACCGAGGTGAACCGCGCGAAGTCGGGCCGGTTGATGGGGAACAGCGACTTCTCAGTGGCGTCCCACTCGTTGCGAGCGATCTCCCGCCAGCCAGGATCGGCCAGCATCTCCCGTCGGGCTTCGCCTGCCACTCCCATGATCTGGTTCCACCCCTTGGGCAGCATCATGAACACCATGGTCTGATCCCAGCTCACGTTGAGGTCCACGGTGCGGGGCGAGGAGATGGGCCACATATCGCAGCCCTCATCCCTGATCGTCTGGGTGAACGCCATGTACTCGTCCGGGCGGTGCGGGGCCATGTCGCTGTGGGAAACCCCGTTCCAGATGGAGGTCACCCCCCGGGGTCCGAGCACCTTGGCCATTCTGCGGATGTCGGCTTCGGGATCCTCCCCGGTGAGGTTGGGGATGAACTCCACCACACCGTGGCCCGCAGCAGCCAGCACGTCGGCCAGCGCGGTCAGCTCCCCGTCGCAAGCCAGCCTGCTGGGCACCGGGCGGCTGCGGCGGTCCAAGTCGAAGAACGACGTGCTGAACCCGTAGCAACCCGCGTCCATGGCGTCGGCCATCTCGGCGGCCATGGCGGCGATCTCATCCTCGGTGGCCTCCCGGGTCCAGGCATCATCGCCCATCACGTAGATCCGCAGCATGGAATGGCCGATCAGCGAGGCCATGTTCAGGGCGATGCCGCCCTCATTCATGGCGTCGCGGTATTGGCGCCACGACCCCCATGACCAGGGAATGCCCGACTCGAAATCGGCAATAGGCATGTCCTCGATGTAGCAGAACACGTCGATGAGCTCGTCGAGATGCTCGGCCTTGGCCGGGGCCAGCGACAGCGAGCAGTTGCCGATCAGCGCGGTGGTCACCCCGTGCTGGGGCATGGGGTCGCACCCCCGATCCCAGAACATGGACGGGTCCAAGTGGGTGTGGGAGTCGATGAATCCGGGAGATACGTAGCAGCCGCCAGCATCCAGCTCACTCTCACCATCGGGGGCCAGACTCGGGCCCACTTCGGTGATGACGCCTCTGTTGATGCGAACATCGGCGGGTCGGGCCGGTGTCCCAGTGCCGTCGATCAGGTTGCCGCCGCGGATGATGAGGTCAGCCATGGGGGAAACGATAAACAACAGGGCCTCCGCCAGCCGCATCAGCATCAACGTGCTGTTGCGATAGAACATGGGGTTATGACCGACCCCATCAGCGCTGACGCTCTCGAAACACTGCTGGCCAAGCAAGCCATCACCGAGGTGATCTACGGCTACTGCCGGGCCCTCGACCGGATGGACAAGCCGGCGGCCTACGCGGTGTGGCATCCCGATGGAACCGCCGACTACGGCGAGGACATCTTCCAGGGCACCGGCCACGAATTCGTGGACTGGGTCTGGACTGCTCACGCCGGAATGTCCACCCATTCCCATCAGATCACCAACGTGTTGATCCAAGTGGACGGGGATCGAGCAGCGAGCGAGGCCTATGTGACCGTGGCGCTGCGAACCCTGCCCTTTGGCGACGGACCCGACGTGGCCGACATCTTCAGCCGAGGGCGCTACGTGGACCAATGGTCCCGGCGAGACGGCAAATGGGCCATCGACCACCGCAACTACATCACCGACCACTCCGTAACCGTGCCCAACGCCAACCCAGACCCCCACGATCCCCGATCGATCCGCGGCCCAGAAGACCTGTCGGTTTCCCTGTTTGGCTGAGGGCTCACTTTTATCGCGCACCAACGAGTTGACCTGATATAGCGAATCGATATAATCGCGGTCCAATGTTGGACCTCG
>JAJEDQ010000129.1 GCA_022821445.1 Acidimicrobiia bacterium
GCTACGGTGAGCGGGCCCGTCAACTGGCCTACCTGCTCTACCAGAAGGCCAACGACAAGGGATGGGCGGCAGAGGCCGGGGCCTACAACGGGCTCATCGCCGCTTGGCCCAGCCTCCGCACCGGTGCCGATGCGAAGGCCGTCGCATCGGCGGCTCCCGTCCAGGAAGCGATGCTCTAGTTGAAGACGGCGGGCGGGGTGTTCACGGAGTGTCGCTCTTTGTCAGGTGCTCCTTGATGGGTTTCCACCAGGCTTCAGCACGAGCCATCTCCTCGGCGGTGGGTTCACCGAATTCCTCGATGGGTTCAGCGATGTATCGTTCACGTTCCTCGCGGAGTTCCCTCTTGCGCTCTTCTGAGATGATGCTGGGGTCGGGCACGTAGTCGGCCCAATCCTTTTCGAGTTCTGCCTTCTCTTCTTCGGTGAGCGGGGGTTACGGGCTGATCGGGTCAGGCAGGCTGTCGTCCCAGTCGTCGTTGGGGTGAGCGTCGGCCTGGTTGGTTCTTATCGGTCTGCCCCGGTCAAGAGCCGTGTCATGGACAAGTCGAAGCACATGCCGGGCTGCGTTGGTGCGGCATTTTCTTGGTGCCGTCTGCAAGTCCGGCGAACTGGCTTAACGGGGGTGTCCGGGAGACGTGCCCGGTTTGCCGATAGCTACTGCACCCCGAAGATGCTGACGTCTTCAGCGTGGGAGGCCAGTGCCGTGAGGTCCTTGACATCGAAGGTGGGGACGGCACCTCCGGGTTCGGCCATGGCGACCACCACCGCGTCCACAGCAGAGCCACGACCAGCCCGACCTCGAATTACACTCGCTCGGCGCGCCAGTTTCTCGTGATGGCCGTCGACCACAACACATCTCCTCAAGAACCGGTTGACCACAGCGTCTGTGTGTTGGCGACCCGACAGGCATTCCACCAGAACGAGGGAAGGTACGACGGCCGACCACCACTCCTTGTTTCTGGCTCGAAAGACACTTGCTCCTGCTCGATGTTCTCGGCGCGCCAGGCTGGTGACTGCGCCAGAGTCGAGTATGAGGGCATTCATCGATGGCTGTTTTTGGTCAGGTGTTGCTCGATGGGTCGCCACCAGGCTTCGGCGCGTGCCATCTCCTCGGGGGAGGGCTCGCCGATCTCTTCGAATAGCTCAGCGATGTAGCGGTCGTGTTCTTCCAGAAGCTCCTGTTTGCGCTCTTCGGAGATGACGATGGGGTCGGGCTCGTAGTTGGTCCACTCTTCGACCCAGTCGTCGTCGGGGTCGGTGTCGGCCTCGTTGGGGGTGACGGACTTGGTGCGATCCAACATTGTTCCTTGTCTATCGGATGGTAAATGGAAAAGCAACGAAATATGCTGTTCTTCTTTTTCTGCGTTGGCGATCGGGGGTCGGGCAGAGGATATGTCGCTGCTGCGTGGCATTGTTGAGGCGTGAGCATGCCTGACGGGGAGTGTCGCCGATGGTGATGGCCAACACCGAGCGCATCTCCAAGGCGCTCGATCTGCTGCGCGACGGACTTCGGCCCAAGTGCGAGGACACTTGGCGGGGGTTCTATGGGGACGGCTGGCTGGAGGCGGTGAACGGGCGGCTTCACACGCCGGAGCGCAGCCCATCCATTGAGGATGTGGCCTTCTTGTTCAAGGGCATGAAGGCAACCTGGCAGGAGGTGTTCGGCCATGGGTTCCCGCCGGCGGTGAGGTCGCTGGTGTTCGAGGTGGCCGATGCCCGAAATAGCTGGGCTCATCAGAAGGCGATGTCCACCGACGACACGGTGCGGGCACTCGATTCCATGGAGCGGCTGCTGGAGGCGTTCGGCAATCTCGATGAGCGCCAGCAGATTCGCAGCCTGCGCCGCGACCTGATGCGCCAGATGATGGAAGAGGAGTCGCGGGCGGAGCGGCGCAAGACTGCGGCGAAGCCTACCGAGGGCCAGCCCCAGGCGGGCCTGACGCCGTGGCGCGACATCATCACCCCACACGCCGATGTGGCCCAGGGGAGCTTCGAGCAGGTCGAGTTCGCCGCCAACCTGTTCGAGGTGCTGAACGGCAACGCCGAGCCGGAATACCAAGACCCGAGGGAGTTCTTCGCCCGCACCTACATCACCGAGGGATTGCGGGACTTGCTTGTGGGCGCCGCCCGCCGGCTGTCGGGAGGCGGCGGCGACCCAGTGATCGAGTTGCAGACCAACTTCGGCGGCGGAAAAACCCACAGCCTGATTGCGTTGTACCACCTGGCGTCGGATGTAGCCGCCAAAGACTTGCCCGGAGTCGGCGAGAAACTGGCTGAGGAAGAACTGTCGCTCCCCGACAACGTGTCTCGGGCTGTGCTGGTGGGGCAGATGATCTCCCCCTCGGCGCCGGAGCCGGCTGAAGACGGCGTTTTGCTGCACACCCTGTGGGGGCGGATGGCGTATCAGCTCGGGGGCCGCAGCGCCTATGAGCTGGTTCGGGCCGACGACGAGGCCGGGACCAATCCGGGCGCTGCGCTTCGGACGCTGTTCCAGCAGTGCGGGCCGGCGGTGGTGCTGATCGACGAATGGGTGGCCTACGCCCGCCAGCTGCGCGACGGCAATGAGGGGAGTCGTTCGGTTGGCGGCGACTTCGACACCCAGTTCACCTTCGCCCAAGCCCTCACCGAGGCGGCTGCTTCGGTGCCCGATGTGGTGGTTCTGGTGTCGATTCCCGCCTCGGACATCGAGGTGGGCGGCGACAAGGGGCGCACGGCGCTGGAGAAGCTGAAGAACGTGGTCACCCGCACGGCCGCCCAGTGGCAGCCGGCGTCGCCCGACGAGTCGTTCGAGATCGTCCGGCGGC
Organism: Acidimicrobiia bacterium; assembly: GCA_022821445.1. GTDB lineage: Bacteria > Actinomycetota > Acidimicrobiia > Acidimicrobiales > Bin134 > Poriferisocius. The sequence goes on from JAJEDQ010000129.1 coordinate 2,804, forward strand.
GGCTGTTCGACCCGATTCCGCCCGACAACGCAAGGGTGCGCGACGGGGTTATCCGGGCGTTCAGCGAGATGTACCGGGACCAGGGCAGGGAGTTCCCGTCGGGCGTCGGCGAGGCCGACTATCGGAGGCGGATGGAACTGTCGTACCCCATCCATCCCGAGTTGTTCGACCGGTTGTTCGACGACTGGTCGGCCCTCGACAAGTTCCAGCGCACCCGGGGCGCATTGCGGCTCATGGCGCTGGCCATCTCCCAGCTCTGGCAGCGCGGCGACCAGTCGCTTCTGATCATGCCCGGCAACCTGCCGATGGACTCGGGCGCGCTGGTGAGCGAGATGAAGAAGTACCTGGAGGAAGCCTGGGATCCGGTCATCAAGTCGGATGTGGACGGGGCCAATGCCATGCCGCTGCGCATCGACAACGACAACACCCATTTCGGGCGGTTCTCTGCCACCAGGCGGGCAGCCCGAACCGTGTACATGGGCTCGGCGCCCCGGCCCGATGGGAAGCGGGGCGTGGATTTGAAGTCGGTGGTGCTGGGCTGCGTGCAGCCTGGTGAGCCGGTCGGTCAATTCGCCGATGCCCTCCGACGGCTGTCGGGGGAGGCCACCCACCTTTATGTGGATGGGGCGCAGTATTGGTATTCGCTTCAGCCCAACGTCACCCGGATGGCCGCTGATCGGGCGGCCTCGAACTACACCGACCTTCACGCCGACGATGAGGTGGCGTCTCGCCTGAAGAACCAGCGGGAGCGCGGTGATTTTGCGGCGATTCAAGTGTTCGCCGAAGGGCCGGGAGACGTGCCTGATGACGACGATGGTGTGCGGCTGGTGGTGCTCGCTCCCGACGCCACGCACTCATCCAACGACGAGAACTCCCCGGCGGTAGCGATGGCTCAGGGCATCTTGGATCAGCGCCACGGCGGTCCTCGGCTGAACCGCAACCTGTTGGTGTTTGTGGCGGCAACCGCCAACCGGCTGAGCGAGTTGCGTGAAGCGGCTCGGTCGTACTTGGCCTGGCAGTCGATTGCCCACGAGCACGAGGCCCTCAACCTGACTCCACACCAGAAGAGCCAGGCAGAGAGCAAGGTGAAGGAAGTCTCACAGCGGGTAGACAGCCTCATTTCCGAGACGTTCACCCAGGTGCTCACCCCAAAGCAAGAGGCGGGCACCTCTACTGTCGAGTGGCAGACCACCAGGGCAGCCGCCAGCGGCGATATCGGAGCCCGGGTCTCCAAGAAACTGGCCACCGAGGAAAAGATGATCGCGACGTACAGCGGCGTGCGGGTGCGGATGGACATCAACCGACGTGATCTGTGGTCAGAGCGAGGCGATGTAGCAGTGGGAAAGCTGTGGGAAACCTACGCCCGCTACCCACACATGCCAAGGCTGTCGTCACCCCGCGTGCTCAACTCAGCCATCAGCACCGGCACCGCCACAACTGATTGGGCCCAAGAGACCTTTGCCTACGCCGAAGCCCACGACCATTCCACATGGGTCGGCATCCAAACCCTTCAGCACGTAAATCCAACCCCCAGCGGCTTACTGGTACACCCCGACCGGCTGCCCGACCCATCGGAACCGGAGTCCCCCGAGCAGGAGAGCCCAGGGCCATCTGCCGATACCCAATTTTCTGGCCCCTCTTCCGAGACCCCTGGCTCAGCAACGAGCACTAGCCCAACCCAGTTCTACGCCCAGTTCGACCTAGACCCCGTGCGCTGCATCAAGGAGCTAGGCGAGATCGCCGAGCACATCAGCTCCCACCTCGGCCCCAACGTCGAGCTAGTCCTAGAAGTCCGAGCCACCAACCCCGAAGGCTTCGAAGACTCCACCCAACGCACCGTCTCCGAAAACGCCACCAACCTCGGCGCCACCGCCACCGAGTTCGAGTAGCGAACCGTGAGGTTTAGCGCTTGGCCGGCCCTGGGGCGGTCTTGGTCGGAAATCCTGAATCTGGCCATGCGGAGCGAGGCTTCTGGGTGGGATGGGATTTGGGTTGCGGATCATTTCATGGCAGAGGAATCGGGTGGAGACGAAGACGGTGTCCTGGAGGTTTGGAGCGTGCTGGCGGGGTTGGCGGCGGCCACTGAGCGGATCGCCTTGGGGTCGTTGGTGTGCTCGGTGACGTATCGGCATCCAGCGGTTCTCGCATCGGCGGCGGTGACGTGTGACCACATCAGTGATGGGCGGTTCGTTCTTGGCGTCGGCGCGGGGTGGCAGGAGAACGAGCACGAGGCTTATGGGTTCGAGTTGGGTGACCTGAAGACAAGGTCGGATCGGCTGGAGGATGGCTGTAGGGCGATTCGGGGGCTGCTTGAAAACGAGAGTTGGACCATGCGATCCCAGCATTTTGAGTTTGCCGATGCGCCCCGGAATCCAAAGCCGGTCAAAGGGAGGATTCCGCTGCTGGTCGGAGGCAAAGGCGAGCATCGTACGCTTCGAACCGCGGCGTTGTATGCCAACTGGTGGAACGCTTGGGCAGATGCGGAGATACTTCGGCACAAGCGGCAGGTTCTCCGCCAACACTGCGATGCGGTGGGACGTGACGCCGATGAAGTGAGTTGCTCGACTCAAGCATTTCTGTGCTTGAGCGAAGACTCGGCCGCGAAGCAGGAGTTCATCGCCCGTGCTGGCAGACGCCCGATCCTGATGGGCTCAATAGAAGCGGTGACTGATCAAATCGGCCAGCTCCAGGATGCCGGCGCCCAAGAGGTCATTATTCCCGACTGGACCTATGAGTGCCTCTCTCGCCGAGACGACGAATTTGACCAGTTC
>JAJEDQ010000132.1 GCA_022821445.1 Acidimicrobiia bacterium
GCCACCCACCGGGATCCGGCGAACATCCAGGGCCTGAGCATGCACCCGGAGTAGAAGTGGTCTCGCTCGTACCAGCGGTTGTACTCCTTCTCGTAGCCCGGATTCGGATCCACCAGGGTGAAGAGCATGCTGCCAACGTGGATGGGATAGTCGTTCACGCCGCTGAACATAGCGGCTGCGCTCTAGTGTCGTCACAGTGAGCGGTCACCCTTTCCGCGACAAGGCGGCCATTGCGGGCATCGGCATCACCGAGCTGTCCAAGAACTCGGGGGTGAGCACCCTCACGCTGGCGCTGCGGGCGATCATGGCCGCCATCGAGGACGCCGGGCTGCGCCGAGAGGACATCGACGGGGTGGCCTGCCACCAGGTGCAGGACTCCATCACCGCCTCCATCGTGGCCCAGTGCCTCGGGATCGACGACCTGTCGTGGTACTGCGACCAGTTCGGGGGCGGCTCCACCTCGCATTCGGTGGTGGGCCACGGCGCCAGTGCGGCCGCTTTGGGCCATGCCCGCCACATCGTGGTGTGGCGGTCGATCAACGCCCGCTCCGAGCACCGCATGGGCGGCACCGGGCGACCGCCGCCGGCCATCGTGGAAACCCAGTACCAGCACCCCATCGGCTGGGTGACACCGCCTCAGTGGTATGCGATGTTCGCCCGCTCGCACATGAGCCGGTGGGGCACCACTTCTGAGGACCTGGGGCGCATCGCCGTGCAACAGCGGGCCAATGCCGCTCACAACGAGCGGGCCATGATGCGGGCCCCCATGACCATGGACGACTACTACGCCTCCCGATGGGTCGTGGAGCCGTTCCGGCTGTTCGACTGCTGTTTGGAGACCGACGCAGCCGCCGCGGTGGTGATCACCACCGCCGAGCGGGCCCGGGATCTGCGCCAGCCCCCGGTGTTGATCTCGGGGATGACCTGGGGCGGCGGTCACATGATGCACAGCAACCGGGTGCAGGCCGACTGGACCACCTCTGTTGCTGCCAAGATGGCCCGCAGGCTGTACGAGATGGCCGGGGTCGGCCCCGACGACATCCAGTACGCCTCTCTGTACGACGCCTTCACCCACCTCGTGTTGGTCCAAGTTGAGGACTACGGATTCGCCGCCAAGGGCGAGGCAGCCGCCTTCATCGCCGACGGGGGAACCGCGCCCGGAGGGCGGGTGCCGGTGAACGCCCACGGCGGGTTCTTGTCGGAGGGCTATGTACACGGTCTCAACAACCTGCATGAGGCCGTCCGCCAAGTGAGGGGTACGGCCGGGCGCTTCCAGGTACCCGATGCCGAGGTGGCCCTGTCTACCGGCCAGCCCGGCTATGTGGCCGGCAATTCCTCGGCCATCATTCTGCGCCGCGATAGCTGACTGAACGCCAGCGAAGGGGTCGGCTACCCAGTGGGAACCGGCTCGGATCGCTCTTGCCGGGCGTTGTACCAGGCGGCCGCCGCGGCAGCCACCAACAGCAAGGCGGCTAGCCCGGCGTAGTGGCTCAACGAGTGAAAGCCGAAGTGCTCCATGATCACCCCCGAGGACAAACCGGCGATCGCCCCGCCACCGGTCATCAATAGGTCTGCACCTCCCTGCATTTCCACCCGCTGGGCCACCGGGAACGCCGAGATGAGCATCGCGATCACCGCCAGTCGGGCGGCGGGCGAAGCCGCGATTCGACGTCCCACCACGCGCAGCGATGCCGGTCGTGCGGCAGCCTCGCCGATCGTGCCCAGCACTTCCAGTGGGTCGGGGCGCAGCCATGTGTGGGTGACCGTGAGCCCGATGGCGAAGAGAATCATGCCGAGCAGGTAGGGGCCGGACAATTCGGGAAGACCCATGTACTGGGCGATGTCCGCTGCCTGGTCCAGCGCGATTGTCGGCCCCAGTGCCGCCCCAAAGGTTGTGGCCCACACCAGCATCCCGATTGCCCGGGCCTTCCCGCCGATAGGCCACTGTTCGCTCTACTGTCATGGCTCTGCCGTCATGGCTCTGCCGTCATGTCGGAGCAACTGGTCTGCTCAGGGTCTTTCGGTGTCCAGCGATCTTGGCTGGACTCGGCCCACTCTAGGGCGGGACTGTGGCAGTCTGGGAACGATGACCGCCGTTGACCGCCCGGCCGACCAGGCCCCCAAGCCCCGGCCCTACCCCGAGCGGGACTCGGCCCCATGGTGGGAGCGGGTCAACCAGCACCGCTTCGAATTGCAGCGCTGCGACGCTTGCGGGACATGGCGGTGGCCCCCTCGGGCCATGTGCGGGCGCTGCGCCTCCTTCGAGTTCACCTGGGCACCGCTGTCGGGCCGGGCCACGGTGGAGAGCTGGGTGGTGAACCACCACGCCTTCCTCCCCGGGTTTTCCTCCCCCTACACCGTGGTGCTGGGCCGACTAAACGAGCAAGACGACCTGTGCCTGCCCGCCACCTGGCAGGGCGACGAAGATCCCACCCCCGGCCAGCCCATCGAAGTGGCCTTCGAGGATCACACCGACGACGAAGGCCCCTTCACCCTCCTAACCTGGCGCCCCGCCTGAGCCGACTCCCTGTTGCAGTCTAAGTTAAGTTCATTTATAATAAGTGCAGTTCTATTGAGTGAACTTATTGATTTGAAGGCAGGCTAATGGACGCGCCAGTGAGGCCAAAGAGTCTCTACAACCGCGAGGTGGAGTGGGAAGACCTGTCGCGTTTCGTCTTGTCGCCGCGGCCGGGCCTTCGACTGGGCATCGTGTACGGCCGACGCCGCTATGGCAAGAGCTATCTGTTGCGCCGCCTGGTGGAGGCGATGGGCGGTGTGTACCACCTGGCGCTGCGGGATGAGCGCAGACCCGCACTTGACCGGTTTGCTAACAGCCTCAGCCGACAGCTCCAGTGGGCACCGCATCAGCCGTTCCGAGACTGGTCCGACGCCGTAGAACAGGCCGTGAGCGTGCTGGGCACCCGCGGGGATCAACCGCAGCTCTTGGTGATCGACGAGTATTCCTATCTACAGCAGAACAACCCTGAGTTGGACTCGGCAGTGCAGGCCATGATGGACGAGGCCGCGGCGGGGGCCTTGGCTGAGAGGTGGACAGCACCGGTGAGCATTGTCTTGTGCGGGTCGGCCATGTCGGTGATGACCCAGATCTTGAGCGGGACATCGCCACTGCGAGGCCGGGCCACCCTGGACATGCCGCTGGCCCCATTCGACTACCGACAGGCTCGCGGTTATTGGGAGATTGACGACTTGACTGCGGCGTTCGGGGTGGACACCGTGGTGGGCGGGGCCGCGGGCTACAAGGACCTGACCGCGGATGTCGAGGTTCCAGACTGCTCCGAGGACTTGCCCAAGTGGCTGGTCGCCACGGTATTGAACCCGTCCCATGTCTTGTTCCGTGAAGACGATTACCTCTTGAGGGAAGACCCCCGGGTTACCGACGAGGCCACCTATTACTCCTTGCTCCAGGCAGTGGCCGATGGTCGGACATCACCGGCGAAAATTGCCGAAGCACTAGGCCGTACGTCCAATGACATCAGCCATCACCTCGGGGTTATGACCACCGCTGGTTTTGTCGTCCGCCACGAGGACCTTCTGGCTGGCCGGCGACCGGTTTACCGGGTGGCCGACCCGATTGTGCGCTTCCACCACCTGATCAACCGACGGCATCGTGCCCGGTTGGAAGACCGCCAAGCGCTGGAGGTGTGGGCCGAAGCAGAGGCCACCTACCGCTCTCAGATAGTCGGCCCCCATTTTGAGTCGATGTGCCGCTTGTGGGTAGACCGCTACGCCTCAGAGGGGACTTTGGGAGGTCCGGCAGATCGATCAGCATCCTTGCAAGTGAACGACCGCAGACACCGTCAGAACTTCGAGCTAGACGTAGTCGCGCTCCGGCGCGGCACCCAAGCCGGCAAGACCAGGACGATCCAGCTAGTAGGGGAGGCCAAGGCCTATCAGCTAGGCGCCGACGCCCTAGCGCGCCTAGACCATCTCGCTGACCTCCTGGCGGGTCGCCCCGGAGTCACCTTGTCTCCCACCGCCAAGCGCCTCCTGTTCTCCGCC
>JAJEDQ010000113.1 GCA_022821445.1 Acidimicrobiia bacterium
GGGAGCTTCCAGGTAGGTGGCCCGAAACGCCTCCCACGCCTCGGGGTCGCGGGCGGTGGCGGCGTATTCCCGCTGAAAGGCCTCGTCGCGCCCGTAGTCGGGCGGGCACTCGGTGAAGTGCGCCCCTCGGGGGGCCTCCACCACGCCGTCGGTGAAGATGCGCTGGATGCGCAGCGTGTGTATCGGGCCCTCATCGAGCAGGTTCTCGGTGGCCACGATCTTCTCGGTGCTCAGGTAGGTCTTGTCGGCGGCCATGGCAAACAGGTCGTCGAAGTACAGGTCGGGCCCCAAGAACTGGCCGTTGCCGGCAGCGTCGGCCCGGTTCATGTGGATCAACGCGGCGTCGAGCTTGAAGGCGGGGATGGCCACCAGCTCCTCCCCGTCGTCATAGGGCGAGGTCACCGTGCGCAGCTCGGGGTTCATGTTCAACATGTCGGAGCCCAGACCGGCCCGGGTGGGATAGAACGGAACCCGGTGTGAGGCGGCCAGAAGCCCCAGGTAGAAGGCGCCCTCGTCCAGTTCGGTGAACTCGATGGCCCCGCTCTGGCGGGCCTGGCGGAAGTGGGGCTCCAGCGGGATGGAGTCCAGCGATACAAACCCGTAAACCGCCCGACGCACCTTGCCCGCCGCGCACAGCAGCCCGATGTCGGGTCCTCCGTAGGCCACCACGGTGAGGTCTTTCAGATCGGAGCGCAAAATGGCCCGTACCAGCGACATGGGCTTGCGCCGGGATCCCCAGCCGCCGATGCCGATGGTCATCCCGTCTTTCAGCTCGGAGACGACTTCGTCTTCGGTCATCCGCTTGTCGACCATGGCGGCGACGATAGCCCGCGCCTGTGACCCGGCCCACACTGGCAGAACGGGTCCCGCCCACCCCATGCCCGACACGGTCGGTGCAGGTGTGCTGGCAGAACAGCCTCCTTCGGCGTGGTCATGGTCCCAGCAGGCTCCATAAGGCACACTGGCAGCAATGGAAGACCTCGATTTCACCGGCAAGACCGCCATCATCACCGGCGGCACCAAGGGGCTGGGCCGGGGGATAGCCACCCGCTTCCTAGCCGTCGGCGCCGACGTGGTGATCTGCGCCCGCCGCCCGCCGGAGGAGCCGGTGGCCTCCGATGGCCGAGGGGCGCGGTTCGTGGCCGCCGACGTACGGGATCCCGAGCAGATCGCTGGCGTGGTGGAGGCCGCGGTGGAACACACCGGGCGGGTCGACACCCTCATCAACAACGCTGGCGGCGCTCCCCCAGCCGAATCGGCCACCGTGTCACCCCGGTTCAACGAGAAGATCGTGGCCTTGAACCTGATGGCCCCGATGGCGTTCAGCCAGGCCGTGTATCCCGTGATGCAGAACCAGGACAGCGGCGGGGTAATCCTCAACATCTCGTCGGTGTCGGGCATCCGGCCCAACCCCATGGGGATCGCCTACGGCGCTGCCAAGGCCGGACTGTTGAACCTGAGCGAGACGCTGGCGGTGGAGTGGGGGCCCAAGATCCGGGTTCTGACCGTGACCGTCGGGCTGATTGTGACCGATGACGCCCACCTCTACTACGGCGACGAGGCGGGAATCGCCGCGGTGGGCGAGACCATCGCACTGGGCCGCATGGGCCAGCCCGACGACGTGGCCGACGTGTGCCTGTTCTTGGCCTCGCCCATGGCCCGGTGGATGTCGGGAGCCAACATCAAGGTTCACGGCGGGGGCGAGAAGCCCGCCTACCTGGGCGTATCCACCGGCGAGGTGGCCGCTGAGGAAGGCTGACTGCCCCGCCATGGCGGTGAGCATCCCGTTTGTAACCGAGCCGGAGGTGGACTACGGCGCGGCGGTGGAGATGGCCCCCGGCCTGCGCCGGGTGGTGGCCAACAACTCGGGCAAGTTCACCTACCGGGGCACCGGCACTTACATCGTGGGCCGAGGCCGCGTGGCCATCGTTGACCCCGGCCCCGACGACGCCGACCACATCGAAGCCGTCCTGGCCGCGGTGGACGATGAGCAGGTAGAAGCCCTGCTGGTCACCCATACCCACCGGGATCACTCCCCCGCTTCGCAGGCGGTGTCCGAGGCCACCGGCGCTCCGGCCTATGGCTTCGGCCCCCATCCACCTGCCGATGACGACGACGGCAAGAGCGAAGAGAGGGGTGATCTCCGGTTTGCTCCCGATGAGGCGGTGGTCCACGGGGATGTGGTGGAGGGACCGGGTTGGAGCTTCGAGTGCCTGTACACCCCAGGCCACATCTCCAACCACATCGCCTACCGCTGGCGGGAAGCGGCCGGAGTGTTCACCGGCGATCACATCATGGGCTGGTCCACCACCATCGTCCCCCCGCCCGACGGCAATATGACCGACTACCTGGCCAGCCTGAGGCTCTTGGCCGAGTCCCCCGACGACCGGGTGTACTGGCCCACCCACGGCCCGCCGGTCAACGAGCCCCACGCTCTCGTGGAAGCCCTCTATGCCCACCGCCTGGACCGGGAGCGCCAGATCCTGGAGTGCCTGACTACCGGGCCGCAGACCATCACCGAGATGGTGAGGGTGATGTACGCCGACGTGGCCTCCGAGCTGCACGAGCCCGCGGCCCGCTCGGTGCTGGCCCATCTCATCGCCATGACAGGCGACGGCCGGGTAAGCACCGACAGCGAGGCCACCGCCGAGGCGGTGTACTACCGTGAGTAGAAGACGATGAGCGCTGCCGGCGCACCGTCGGGCTGATCAACTACGAGACGCTCGTTGAAGGCTCATTCAAATAGCAAGCAACCAGAGCCGACGCCACCTCGTCTTGCGCCTTCCCGAAGCCTTCTCCTGTGTCGACCACCATCGCGTCACTCACGACGTCCCGCAGCCCTTCAACCGAGATTTGGGAGGCGATGCATCTGGCCCGATCTATCGGCTCACCCTCCGCCACCAAGACGTTGACCACGAAGTTCCGCCAGTCGACGCAGCCCAAAGCCAGGTTCTCAAGGTCGAACGCCTCTCGATCAGAAATGTCGAACCAGTCTCCGAACACGAACAAACCCGGTTGCTGGTATGCCTCAGCAAACGAGCCCGGATTGAGTCCCAGCTCGCCAAGCCGTTCGTCGTTGAATACGGCAAATGCTCCCTCGGCCAGACACATGATCTCCTGTCGGGTCATGAAGGCGGTGACCAGTTCGTCACCCAAGACCAACTCGGCAAATGTGTCGGTCAACTCTTGCCTTTTGAGTCCGGGTGGATCGCCGCCATCAGCCTGCTCGCTGGTGCCGGGATCAGCGGCGTCGGTGGGCGGCGGAGTGGGGGCTTCAACCGCCTCAGCGGGTTGGACCGCGGGAGCCTGGGTTGCCGACACGGACGGTGCGCTGTCCTCTCTATCACTCGAGCAGGCCATCGCCATGAGAGCTACAAGGATTATCGGGAAGAACCAGCTTCGACGCATTGGGACGGGCTCCGGGTCAGCCGGATTCCTCGATTGTCACTGAGTTGACGAACACCGGAGGCTCAGGGCCTCCACCAAGGGGATTGTCGGGCTGGTCCATGTGGCTGGCCAGAATAGCCTCGACCACCGCCAGGCTCGCATCATCCATCTGCCCGAACACCACGTAGGTGCCCTGGCTGTTGAGGAGGGTGGTGTTCTCGTTGACTGCGAAGAAGAACTGGGCGCCGGCGCTGTTGGGCGCCGCCGTGCGGGCCATCACGATCTGGCCCGGCTCATAGGTGAACCCAGAACCCTCATCGGGAATGGTGTATCCCGGCCCGGGATCAGAAGGAGAATTCGTGTGCGGTGCCCCGCCCTGGATAATGCCGATGCTCGGATCGGTCCGGAACAACAGCGTGTCGTCGTAGTAGTGCCACCGGGCCAACACTGCGAAATTATTGGCCGTGACCGGCGTGTTCACCATGTCGAGGGCGATTCGCATCTCCCCGGCGGTGGTGTCGAACACCGCGGTGTACTGCTTCGCGGGGTCCAAGCACATGGGCTGGGGACCGTCGAAGTCCAGGACCGTTGTTCCGGAACCATCTGCGGGCGGGCAGGGACCCGAACCGAAGTCGTCTGCGGGTGCGAATTCAGGGTCTTCGAACTCGGTCATTCCCATCAACTCCAACTCCTCAGGGGTCAAGCACTGGTTCTGGATATCGAGCAGTTCTGATACCACCTCCATCATCTCGTCCTCCTCGCCTCCCTCCGAGGTGGCCAGCAGATACCTCTCGACTAGTTCGTCTGACATGCTGTCCACCACGCACTGGGCGCTTTGCTCTGAGACGCCGCTGCCATTTACAAGAGCGTCATAGACCACCGACCTCAGGTCGAAGCAGATGTCGAACAGCCGAGCCATCTCCTGACCAGCGCGCTCGCTGTCTGTCCCCAATGTCCCCAAGGGCCTCTCAGGTGAGATCAGCATGCCGCCCACCAAGGAGTTGACCGCTAAATCTGACATCTCGGCCGCGAAGCAGGCCGCCATCTCAGATGACTCGCCAAAGCCTTGTAACCCCTCCGCAAAAAGCAGCCGCCAGTCGGCACAGGTAGCGGCTTCCTCTACGACCTTGTCAATCTCATGCTGGTCTATTTCGAAGCGGTCTCCCAGCAGGAACGACCCGCTCTCGGCGTAGGCCGCTTCCAGCGATGGCCCGTCTATGCCCAATTCGACGATCCTGTCTTCGCCCAGCGTGAGTGCTGCGGCGTCACCGATGCACCGCATCTGCTGATCGGTAATCGACTCGGGTGCCCCGACTTCTGACCGCAGGACCTGGTAAATGGCTTCAGCCACCTCATCTGCGGCCAGCAGCGACCCCTGCCCCGTCCCGTCTTCATCTTCCTGCGCCGCAGCAGCCACTTCTGTAGAGGCGGTTTCGACCTCATCTTCGGCTGCACCAGCTTCTGGTGATACGGCTGGGGATTGGGGCTCGGCGTCGTTGTCGCCTGAGGAGCAGGCAGCGCCCATTAGCGCCATAAGCAGTAGGAGCCCAGATGCAATTCTCTTTTTCACGGCGCGCTCTGCTTTCTACCTGCGATGCCTTCGTATCTTCCGACGCCCCAAACCTATTGGAGGCTCCCTCGCATCTGAGGGCAATCAGAGTTGATTCGTCTGATCTGAGCAGTCAAGCCACTGCGCTCGATGACCGGAGCTCCTTCACCCTCTCGGCGGAGTACCCCAACTCAAAGAGCACCGCATCGGTGTCGGCACCTGCCGGTTGCGACTCCGTGGCTGGCTCCGAAGGTGTGCCCACGAATCGGGGAGCGGGCCGGGGCTGGGTGACCCCGCTGAATTCGAAGAATGAATCACGGGCCTGGGCGTGAGGATGCAACGGGGTCTGGCCCATGGTCAGCACCGGGGTGACACAGGCGTCGGTGCCGTCGAACACGGCTATCCACTCATCCTGGGTGCGGGTGGCGATGATATCCCCCACTCGCTGCTTCATCTCCTGCCACCGGTCCCGGTCCATCTGGTCGGGCAAATCGTCAGCGCCGGCCAGGCCGATGCCGGCCATAAACTCGGCGTGGAACTGGGGCTCGATGGCCCCCACCGCCAGCCATTTGCCGTCGGCAGTGCCGTACACCTCGTAGAAGTAGGCCCCCGAGTCCAAGAAGTTGGCCCCGTAGTCGTCGGTCCAGAACCCGCTGGCATGGGCCGCGTAGAGGGGCGACAGGAGGTAGGCGGCTCCGTCCACCATGGCCGAGTCCACCACCTGGCCATCGCCGCCCCTTGCCACTTCCAACAGCGCGGCCACCATGCCCAGCACCAGGAACACCGAGCCGCCTCCGAAGTCGCCGATCAGGTTGAGAGGCACCGAGGGAGGCTGTCCGACGCGGCCGATGTGGGCCAGTGGCCCGGCCAGGGAGATGTAGTTGATGTCGTGGCCAGCCCGATCGGCCAGCGGGCCGCTCTGGCCCCAGCCGGTCATTCGGCCGTAAACCAGCTTAGAGTTTCGGGCCAGGCACACTTCAGGCCCGACGCCGAGGCGCTCGGCCACACCGGCCCGGAAGCCTTCGAAAAGCCCGTCGGACGACTCGACCAGACGGAGGACCGCCTCCACTCCCTCGGGCTGCTTCAGGTTGAAGGCCACGGTGCGCTTGCCCCGCTCCATGGGACCCGACTGCGAGGCCACAGGGTTGCCCGATCCGCCCACCCGGTCAACCCGTATGACCTCGGCGCCCATGTCCGACAGCATCATGCCGGCAAACGGGGTCGGCCCGATACCGGCCAGTTCAATGATGCGCATTCCCTTTAGCGGACCCATGGCCCTACGGTATGCCTGCGAGCCGGAGCAACCGAAAGGCAGAGACCCAGATGAGCGCCAATGATCGAAAGACCGCCTTGGTCACCGGAGCCAGCCGGGGAATCGGAAAGGGCAGCGCCATCGCATTGGCTCGGGCCGGCTTTGACGTGGCCGTGTCGGCCCGGACCCTGGTGGACGGTGCAGGCCGGGACATGTACGACCCCAACCTCGCCATTCCCGGCGGACTCGACACCACCGTGGCCGCCATCGAAGCCGAGGGCCAGCAAGGAGTGGCGTTCACCATGGACCTGCTGGACCGAGAAAGCGTCACGGCATGCATCGATGGGGCGCTGGAGCACTTCGGCCATCTCGATGTGCTGGTTAACAACGCCATCTACCAGGGCAAAGTGAGCATGACCCCGTTCCTGGACCTGGAAGAGCCCGAGGTTCACAAGCTGTTCGAGGGAAACGTGTTCGCCCAGATGGCGATCACCGAACGGGTGCTGGCCGCGATGGTGGAGCAGGGCTCCGGAACCATCGTGAACATGATCTCCGCCTCGGCCTACACCGACCCGCCCGGCCCCATCGGCAAAGGCGGCTGGGGCATGGCCTACGCCATGAGCAAGGGGGCGTTCACCCGCATGACCCCGCACATCCACGTGGAGCACGGCCCCGATGGCATCCGGTGCTTCAGCATTGACCCCGGCTACGTGATCACCGAGGCCGCTCGAGCCCGCAACACTGCGGGATCGTTCCCGTATCCCGGCGGAGAGCCGGCCACTATCGGTGCGGTGGTGGCCTGGCTGGCCACTTCCCCCGATGCAGACGAGCACTTGGGCGGCATCGTGTACGCCCAGAGCGAGTTCAAGAAGCGAGGCCTCTCGGCGTGAGGGCGGTGCGCCACACGCCCGAGGGCATCCGCCCGGTGGAGGTGCCGGTGCCGAGCCAGGTGGCAGCGGGCGACGCCGACGGAGTGCGCATACGGCCCCGGTCGGTGGGCATCTGCCAGACCGATCTGAACATGGTGGGCTTCGGGCCCCGGGAGATGACGTTCGGCCACGAGTTCGCCGGAGTGCTGGACGATGGCACGCCGGTGGCGATCGAGCCGATGGTGCCCTGCGGCGTCTGCGAGTTCTGCGAGATGGGCGACTACCACTGGTGCGAAAAGTCCCACGAAATGATCGCCGGAGTGGCCTTCGACGGCGGCATGGCCGACGAGATCCTGTTGCCCGAGCGGTGCCTGGTGCGGCTGCCCCACGGGTTGGACGTGGCCAACGCCTGCTTGTGCGAACCGCTAGCGGTCAACATCCACAGCCTGATGCTGGGACGGTTGGAGAGCCGCCACCGAGTGGCCGTGGTTGGTCCGGGAATCACCGGATTCGGTTTGCTGGGCGGGGCCGCCGCCCGGTGGCGGGGCTGCGTGGTTGACGTCGAGCCTGAACACGATCTGCACGCGGCGGCTGCCGAGCAGATGGACTTGGGTGTGGGCCTGTCGGGCACCTACGACGTGGTCATCGAGGGCGACGGCTCGGAGCGCTCCATCACCCGCGCTGCTGAGGTGGCCCGCCCCGGCGGAACCGTCCTGCTGGTGGCCGGTTACTACCAGAATAAGCTGTTCGAGGTGCTGCCCTGGGTGCTCAAGGAGTTGACCGCGGTGTGGGGCACGTTCTACGGCCACCACGGCGCGGGCCGGGCCTTCGACTCTGCCGCCGCGCTGCTGGCCCACCGCCCCGAGATCGCCGAGGCCATGATCACCCAGCGGTTCCCCCTCGACGCCGCCGGCGAGGCATTCGCCCTGGCGGCCAGTGAAACCCCCACCCTCAAGGTGGT
>JAJEDQ010000126.1 GCA_022821445.1 Acidimicrobiia bacterium
ATTCCGTCCACCTGATGCCCGCCGTAGGTTATGAAGTTTAACACGAATCCCAGTCGGCCCAATTCGGCGGGAAACTCCCGCATCTCGTCGTCGGACATGCCGGTGGTGTCCCAGTTGAACGACGGAGACAGGTTGTAGGCCAGCATCTTGTCGGGATATACCGCGTGGACCGCCTCGGCGAATTCCAGAGCATCGTCGAGGTCGGCGGTCTTGGTCTCCATCCACAGCAGATCGCAGAAGGGCGCCACAGCCAGGGATTTCGCCACCGCGTAGGGGATACCGCCCTGCACCTGGTAGTACCCCTCGGTGGTCCGGGCCACCTCGGGATCCCAGGCCACGTCGAGGCCCATCTCGGCGGCTGCATCCCGGGCGGTTTCGGTGTCCAACGAGCGGGCGAAGCTGAGCCACTCCCCCACCTCCATGCCGAAGCTCTCCCCCTCTGAGGCTCGCAGCGCCATCTGATCGGCCACCGCTTGGGAGTGGGTGGCCAGACCCGATGCCCGGTGCCACGCCTCGGCCAGTGCATCGGAGGCCCGGTCCACCGCTTCGTCGGCTTGGGGATCAGGCGAGGCATGGAAGGTGACGGCTGCCTTCTCGATGATCTGGTTGACACCCGTCTGATCAAGCCAGGCCATCGCCCGCTGGTAGCGGGTCTCGGGCACGGCATACAGCAGATGCCCGTTCACCCCCTCAACGCCGAGTTCGGCCAGGCGACGCAAGACCGCCAGGTAGGCATCCTTGTAGGACGGGACGGACAGCTGGGTTGCGCCCATGATGTACGGGTGGTCTCGCTCATCGGTGCCGCCGTCCAGCAGGTTGGCCGCCTCGGCGTCGGTCCGAGCCACGATGATGCCCGGCACGCCCATCACGTCCAACTGGAATCGAGCCGCATTGAGCCGCTTTATCTGCTCGTCGCAGGGCACCAGCACCTTGCCGCCCTGATGCCCGCACTTCTTGACCCCGGGCTTTTGGTCCTCGATGTGGTAGCAGGGCACTCCGGCCTCGACAAAACGGCGGATCAGATTCCGGACATGGGCGTCACCGCCGTGGCCGGTATCGGCATCGGCGATGATAGACGGGGTGAAATCCACCTCCGGGGTGCGCATGCGGTCTTCAATGCTCATCCGGGACCGGGCAAACCGCTGGTTGCGATCGGCGGTCAGCAGCGCTCGGACCAAACCGGCTGCCTCATCGGGAACCATGTTCAGCGGATAGCTGGCCAAGTCGGGGCCGGGGTCTTCGTGCAGGGAGCCCTTTGCCGAAGTGGCCCATCCGCCGAGATAGATCCCCTCGATCCCCGCTCGCTTCATTGCCACTGCCTGCCCCGGCGAATAGGGGCCGAAGGTTGAGATGCACCTCCCTTGTTCGAACAACTCACGCAAACGGGCGTAGAACTGCTCAGACGCGAACCGGGCCACGGTGTGGCCCTCGCTGAGAGCCCCGCGTTGCTCCACTACTTGACGAGCCGAGTACAGGCGGGTGATCCCCTCGAAACGGGGCGAGGCCATCCACGCTTGGGTGGACCGGACCTCGGCATCGAACGAACCGACAACGTTGGCGGCCATGCTGATACCTCTTTGGTGTGGTGGTGGTTGTTCGGGGACGATAGCAACCTAGCCGCGTCTAACTGCACCTTTATTTGCGGGAAACATGACTTTGCTTGAGATTCCGGCTTAGGCAACTCCTACCCTGTGGCCGTGGCCATGACCTACGAGACTTTCGGGAGACTCGAGGTGGCCAAGCCGTTGGCCGACTTCGTCAGGAATCGATTGGCTCCGGGCACCGCCGTCGGTGTCGAGCAGTTCTGGTCCTCCTTGGCACATGCAATCGAGCGTTTCGGCCCAAGCATCAGGGCCAGTTTGCACGAACGCGACGACTTGCAGGCCCGTATCGACTCCTGGCATCGGAATCGAGGTCAGCAGTCAGCAAGCTCCGCCGACTTCTTGCGCTCAATCGGCTATCTGGTCGAAGATCCGCCATCGGCGGCAGTGACCACTGCGGGGGTCGATCCGGAAATCTCCCGTTTGGCTGGACCGCAGTTGGTGGTGCCTGTGGACAACGCCCGCTATGCCCTGAACGCGGCCAACGCCCGCTGGGGCAGCCTTTACGACGCCTTCTACGGCACCGATGCCATCGATGAGGCGAATGGAGCGGAACGAAGCGGGCCTTACAACCCGATTCGGGGTCAGCGAGTGATCGACCGGGTTCGAGCACTGCTGGACCGCCATGTTCCGCTGGCTTCCGGATCGCATAGCGACGCGGTGGCCTACGCGGTGTCTGTCGATGGTCTTCGGATTGAATTTACCGGTGGCGCAACCTCGGGGCTGGCCGATCCTGAACAGTTCGCCGGGCATACCGGCACGCCCTCGGCTCCAGATGCGGTGCTCCTGCGCAAACACGGCCTCCACATTGAACTGGTGATTGACCGCGACCACCTCATCGGTCGAGATGACCCGGCAGGGGTGGCCGATGTGATGATGGAATCAGCGCTGACCACCATCATGGACTTGGAGGACTCAGTGGCCGCGGTGGACGCAAAAGACAAGACCGTGGCCTATGCCAACTGGCTCGGCCTGATGCAGGGAAATCTCACCGCCTCGTTCACGAAAGGCGACCAGGCCGTGACCCGCAGTCTGAACGAGGACTCCGTGGTGGTCGACCCGTCGGGGAACCCAGCGACAGTCCGGCGGCGCAGCGTCATGTTGGTGCGCAGCGTGGGCCTGCACATGGAGACCGACATGGTTCGCCTGGACAGCCAGCCGATCCCCGAGGCCATCGTCGACGTGGCGGTGACCGCCTGGTGCGCCCTCTATGACCTGGCCGGAGTGGGGCCCCATCGCAACAGTCATGCCGGGTCGGTGTATATCGTGATGCCGAAGCTGCACGGTCCTGAAGAAGCGGGGCTGGTCCGCGAGTTGTTCGCCGCGGTCGAAGCCGTCTTGGGAATGGCCCCCAACACGCTGAAGATGGGGATCATGGACGAAGAGCGCCGCACCTCTCTCAACTTGCCCGCCTGCATCGCCGAGGCCTCAGAGCGAGTGGTGTTCATCAATACCGGCTTCTTGGACCGCACCGGCGACGACATCCATACCAATATGGAGGCCGGTCCCATGATCCCCAAAGCGGAGATCAAGGCGTCGGGGTGGCTGACGGCCTATGAAGAGGCAAATGTGGCCGTTGGCCTGGCTATGGGTTTGCCAGGGCACGCTCAGATCGGCAAGGGCATGTGGGCCCGGCCCGACGACATGGCCGCCATGCTTGACGAGAAGATTGGCCATCCTCAGGCGGGGGCGACCACCGCGTGGGTCCCCTCCCCCACCGCGGCCACTCTGCATGCTCTCCACTACTTGGAGACCGATGTGGCTGCCGTTCAAGCCGACCGGGCCGAATCTCGCACCGACCGTGATGCTGAGATCCAAGCCATGCTGGCCCCCGCAGTCCTACCACCGGACCGCGAGCTCTCGCCTGGGGAGATCCAGCGGGAGCTGGACAACAACGCCCAAGGCATCTTGGGCTATGTCACCCGGTGGGTGGGCCAGGGAGTGGGCTGCTCCAAAGTGCCCGACATCGACGATGTCGCCCTGATGGAGGACCGGGCCACCCTGCGGATCTCTTCCCAGCACATCGCCAACTGGCTCCACCACGGGCTGCTATCTGAGGAGCAGGTGGTGGAGGCCATGCAGCGCATGGCCGCGGTGGTGGACGGCCAGAACGCCGACGACCCCGACTATGAGCCCATGAGCGGCGATTTCCCCGCCAGCATCCCGTTCGGTGCTGCCCTTGCATTGGTTCTCGAGGGTCGTGAGCAACCCAACGGTTACACCGAGGCGATTCTCACCGCTCACCGCCGCCGCCAGAAAGCAGCCGGCTAGCGGGCCGGCCCCCTGCCCTATAGCCCCCAGGGGCTCAGGTCGATGTCGAGCTCGCGCAGGCGGTCGATGATCATGGGAGGGTCCATGGTCAGGGCCGGCCAGTGGTAGTCATAGATGCGGATGTTCAGCACGAAGGCTATGTACTCGGCGACTTGTTCGACGGTGAAGTAAATCCCTCGCCGCCCGATGGACGCCTCGTAGGCGGCTCCGTTCTCACGGTTCAAAACGAAGTTTGTGTGGTCGCACATGTGCTTCATATCGGTGCTAACCCAGTCCCAGATCACCTCGGTACACAGGATCAGCGGCTCGGAGGGCTCCGCTGAGACCAGCTTGAAGTCCTTCGACACCAGGGTGATGGGCTCCAGGGTGTGGGCGTCGTAGGTCCGGAGCTCCACTTCTTTGCCTCGGAAGTACGGGGTCCAGGAGACTCCGATCCCCTCGTGGGCGCAGCCGATGTAGCTGTGGAACTCCCCGTCGATGAACATCTCCACCTGGCTGGGAAAGGCCGAGAACGGCGGTGCCTTCAAGATGTCGCAGTTCGGAGATGTCTCGTCGATCACAAATACGATCCCCAACTGGAGAAGCTTGAGCGCCTCCATCAGACGGCGCCGTTCGATCCCCGTCCCGGCATGCATGGCGGCCAGATTGGGGGCCCGCTTGTTATCCCCCCAGTAGTCGAACACGAACTTCCTCAGTTGCAGAGCATCATCGGTCCACTCGATCTCCGGCACATGTTGGGGCATGGAGCGAGATTATCCTGCCGGACGTGAGCGACCGCCCTGCCCCCATCCGCATAGAGGATCTCGTCGATCCGGTGCTTCCCTCTGAGATCGCGGAGATGATGGAGCAGACCGCGCCGATGGCCGATCAGATCGAGCTGAGCCCTGAGGCGATTCTGGCCGCGGCCACCGCCCAGACAGGACTCAGCGATTTCGGTCCCGACGAATTCCGGGCCCCGCTCGAGGTGCTCTGCCACTCCCTTGACACAGAAGCCGACCACTCCCCCATGGGCCGGGTGAGCGGTTTCAGCCAGCTCACCGCGTTTGCCGCCAACCGGCTGCGCATCGAGCAATACATCAAGGACCACCCCGATGCCCTGGATGTGCCCATCAAGCGGCCCATAGTGATCGCCGGGCTGCCCCGCACTGGAACAACCCATCTGCACAATCTCATCTCCGCTGACCCCGCGTTGCGCTCATTGCCCTGGTGGGAGGCCATGGAGCCGGTCCCACCTCCAGAGGAAGCCGGAACCGTGGAAGGCCGCATCGAACGGGCGAAGAACGGGCTGGTGATCCACAACACCGCCATGCCCCACTATGCCCGCATGCACGAGATGACTTGGGACCATGTCCACGAGGAGATCCACCTGCTGGGCATCGACTTCTCCACCATGCTGTTCGACTGCCTGGCCGTGCTGCCCACGTGGCGGTCGTACTACAAGGAACACGACCAGACCCCCCACTATCAGTACCTGAAGCGCATCTTGAAAGTTCTGACCCACCAGCGGCCACCCCGGGAGCGCTGGGTGCTCAAGTCGCCGCAACACCTGGAGCAGATTGCCCCGCTCATGAATGTGTTCGGCGACGCCACCGTGGTCTTCACCCACCGCGACCCGGTGTCGATCACCGCCTCATTTGCCACCATGATCTGCTATTCGGCTCGCATGAGCGCCACCCACCCGGTGGATGTCTCTGGCATCGGCCAGTGGTGGGCTCAGCTCATCCAGGACATGCTCCAGTCTTGCACCGACGACCGCGATCTCGTACCGCCCGAGCAGTCCATCGATGTGCTGTTCCACGAGTTCATGGCCGACGACGTGGCCATGGTGGAGCGCATCTACAAACTTGCCGACCAGCCATTCACCGCCGAAGTCAAGTCCGCCATGGACACCTACATGGCTGACCACCCTCGAGGAAGGCACGGCCGGGTGATCTACGATCTGGCCGACTTCGGGATGACCGCAGAAGAGCGCCGCCAAGCGCTCAGCTTCTACACCGACC
Organism: Acidimicrobiia bacterium; assembly: GCA_022821445.1. Lineage (GTDB taxonomy): Bacteria > Actinomycetota > Acidimicrobiia > Acidimicrobiales > Bin134 > Poriferisocius. The sequence continues at coordinate 5,873 of JAJEDQ010000126.1, forward strand.
GCTTTGCCGTCGAACTAGAGCACTAGTGGTCCGTCTGTGGACTTTCTAGATCTTCATGGAGCAGCCGGTTGGCCCGTACGAAGATCCCCTCCGCGGAAGCGGTTACCACTCCGTCGCTGACCATCTCGCCCGATACGAAGAGCTTCCGTCCCTCGCTGCCCGACGGCCAGGCCCGAAGGGTGATCTCTTTCAGCAGCGGGGTGGGTCGCTGATACACCACCTTCAACGTGCCCGTGTAGCCGCCCTTGTCGTTGACCACGTTGACCACCCCCAAGAGCTCATCGAACACCATGGCGATGATCCCGCCGTGGACCATTCCCGGCGGGCCGGCGTAGACCGCCGACAGGTTCATCCGCCCATAGACTTCGACACCCTCAACCCAGAACTCAGCAGGGGGAGCGGCCGGGTTCAACCGGCCGATGATCGGGCTGTAGGGGAAGAACTGCATGGGGTCGCGGGACTCGAATCCAGCTTCCAGGTCGCCCATCACACCCTGTCGATGGAGCCCTTCCATCTGCTCAGCCTCAAGCAGCTCGGCTGCTTGCTCCAACAACTCGGTGGCCTCTGAAGCGATGCCTTCGCCAACCGCAGTAACCCTGACTGCATTCAACAGCCGTCGTGCGGCTACGGCCACAGCCAGCCGCTCGACGCCAGCGCCGTAGTCGGGGCTGGAAGCGGCACTAGGGGCTTCCCAGAGTGGCTTTTGACTCAATGTGAGTGCTGGATAAGGAGCGTCGTCAGTCAGGCGCGTAGCCGAACTCAACGACATGATCAGTGCCAGGAAGGCCGGGGGTGATCAGCCCCGCTCTCCAGCCACCATCAACGTTCAGCTCGGCGCCGGTTACGTACGAGGCCTCGTCACTGGCCAAGAACAGGGCGGCGTAGGCAATCTCGATGGGCTCGCCGACTCGGGGGATGGCATGGAAGACGTAGGGCTCCTTTTCCGCTCGGGGATCATTTGTCGGGTTGCCCATAGGGGTGTTCACCCCGCCGGGGTGAATTGAGTTGACCCTGATGTCGAACCGACCCCACTCGATGGCTGCGGTCTTGGTCATGCCCCGGATGGCGAATTTCGAGGCGGTATAGCTAATCAAACCGTTCTTGGACTGCTGGCCGTCTATCGAGCTGATGTTCACAATGGAACCCCCGCCGGCCATTTTCATGGACTCCATCACTGCCTTCATCCCCAGAAAGGTCCCTATCTGGTTGACGTTGATAACCGCCATGTAGTCCTCGAGAGTGGTGTCCTCAATGGCTGCGGGCCGCAGGATGGCCGCGTTGTTGACCAGAACATTCAGCGTCCCCATGCTGGCGGCCGATTCAACGGCCGCGTCCCAATCGGCTTCTTGGGCCACATCCAGGTGTACATATCGGGCGTTCTCGCCGATACTGGCTGCTACTTGCTCGCCGTCGTCGTCGAGCACATCCCCGAGTACAACTTTGGCCCCTTCGGAGGCGAACAGTCGGGCCTCGGCCTCCCCCTGCCCGCGCGCTGCTCCGGTGATGATCGCTACTTTGCCGTCCAGCCGTCCCATCTCGGCCTCTCCTTCGGTGTCCTGGCGGTGTTTGCCGGGGCCACCCTACTTGCCCGCTTCGGCCCGCCCTAACCTGTGCGCATGGATCTGGGATATCGGACATTTGACGCCGACAACCACTACTACGAGTCCCGTGACGCCTTTACCCGCTACATCGAACCGGCATTCGCCGACCGGGCCGTGAGGCCGGTGATCGAGCCCAGCGGTGCCGAAGAGGTGTACATCGGCGATCAGCGCTTCACCTTCCTGGAGCACCGCAACTACGACACTGCTCCCCGTCCGGGAATGCTACGGGAGATGCTCCAAGCCATGAAGCGAGGCGACCGAGGCGGGAATATCAAAGGGACCCGGGTTTCTGAGCCTCACCGTCCCGAATATGTGAAGCGCTCGGCCCGGGTGAACGTGCTCGACGCCCAGGGCACCGAGGCCGCGGTGCTGTTCCCCACGCTCGCAGTGTGCGTTGAGCACTTCATGGTTGACGACCCCGCCCTGCTCTACGCCAACCTCTCTGCCTTCAACCGCTGGTTGGACGACGAGTGGGGCCTGAACCGGGATGGCCGCATCCATGCCCCTCCCCTGCTGTCGCTGGTCGATCCCGACCGGGCGGTGGCCGAGTTGGAATGGGCATTGGATCGGGGGGCTCGGGTGGTGTCGCTGCGTCCCGGACCCGCAGCCGGTCGAAATATCGCCGACCCGGCATTCGACCCGTTCTGGGCCCGGATCAATGAGGCCCGTGCCGTGGTGGGGTTCCACATCGGCGAGTCGGGTTACAACCAGTCGATGTCGGTGCATTGGGGCGAGGATCCAAATCCCCCGTCGCACCGGCAGTCGGCGTTGCAGTGGACCTGCTTCTACGGAGACCGGCCGATCATGGAAACGGTGGCGGCGCTGATTTATTCCAACCTCTTTGAGGCCTTTCCCAACGTTCGGATAATGAGCGTGGAGAACGGCAGCTTGTGGGTGGACTACCTGATGGCGGCCATGAACAAGATGAACCGTATGGGGCGAAATGGTCCGTGGTTGCGGGGCCCGCTGACCGAGAAGCCCAGCGACGTGTTCCGCCGGCATGTGTTCGTATCGCCCCACCATGAGGAGCCGGTGGCTGATCTGGCCCGGTCCATCGGGGTGTCCCAGGTGCTGTTCGGGTCCGACTGGCCTCACGCCGAGGGTCTGGCCGAGCCGCTGGAGTTCGTCGAAGGGCTGTCCAGCCTCCCGCCAAGTGATGTCCGTCTGATAATGCGGGAGAATTTGGCCGGACTGCTGGCTGCCTAGACGGCTTCGTCTCTAAACAGCCGCCGGTCATAGGGAACACCGCATCGCTCGAGGGCGGCCTGCCAGGCGGGGCTGTTCTTCATGATGCGCCGCAATCCCAGGACCATTGCCGTGCTGCCGGCTCGCGCCCCGGGAATCGCGTTCAATCCCAAAACAGAGGTGAGCTCTCGGGGGATGGTGGCGATGGCCCCGTTCATCAGGATCTGGTACCCCGCTTTCTGGGCCGGGGGAATCGGGGGACTCTGGAGGAACCTGACCGCGGCCCGCATGCCCGGGCTTGGCGCTAGCGCAGGATGCCCGGTGATCCACTCCCGAAGCGCCCCGGCGGTTGCGGGCAACGGGGCTGCCCCCAGCATCTCCCCTACCTGAGACTGCTCAACCACGAACTGGTCGGCATCGGCGGGGCTGAGACGGCCGCCGAAGCGCTGGTAGGACTCGAGGAAAGATTCGGTCAACGAGTTGTGGACCCACGCAGCCAGCTCCGGAGTAGACGCACTGTACGCCTTCCCCCGATGTGAAGTGCCGCTCACACCTTGGTGGGCCGTATTGACCAGCTCAATGGCCTCTTTGACCTCGGGCATCGCCCCAAAAGTGGCCGACGTAACGTAGAAGGACGTGCGGCTGAGCCGGCCGAGCGGATCATCGCGGTAGCGGCTGTGGTCGTGTACGCCGGCCACCACCTCAGGGTGGGCCGCTTGGATCAACAGCGCCCTGATTCCGCCGATGAACACGCTGACATCGCCGATAACCTTCCAGCTGACCGAGCCCGGACCGCACAGTCCCGGATCGCCGGGGAAGTCTCGGGTGTGTCTCAAAGGCATCTCCGCGTGGGCGAACATGCCGCTCACCGAGTTGACGACTCGACTCTTGGCCCAGTGGAGCACTGATTCACCCTACCGCCGGCCGATGAGAGGCCGGTCAGGCATAAGCCGGATCGGTGGGGTCTACAACGGCGAGTTCGTCCACAGTCGCTATTGTGCCCCGGCATGGAATTACTTCCCAGCCCCGAGCCGTTTATCCAGGGAATCGATTTCGGTGAGGGTCCCCGATGGCACGACGGCCGTCTCTGGTACTCCGACTTCTACCAGTACTCCGTCAATGCCGCCTCGCTGGACGGCACCGTCGAGGTGATCGTGGAGGTTCCCGGTCAACCATCGGGGCTGGGATGGATGCCCGACGGCGACCTGCTGGTGGTGTCGATGCGGGACCGCCGAGTTATGCGCTACGACGGCACAGCCCTCCATGAGCATGGCGACCTCTCCGAAATGGCCACCTCGCTCTGCAACGACATGACGGTGGACGCCGAGGGGCGGGCATATGTGGGCAACTTCGGGTTCGACCTGCACGGTGGAGAGGACTTTGCCCCCGCCACTCTCGGCCTGGTGCAGACCGACGGCACGACGGAAGCCGCTGCTGACGGCCTGGCGTTTCCCAACGGGGCGGTCATCACGCCCGACGGTGCCACCTTTATCGTGGGAGAGAGCTTCGCCAGCCAATTCACCGCGTTCGATTTCGGGCCCGATGGACGGCTGGAGAATCGGCGGCTGTGGGCCGCGGTGCCGGGCACCATCCCCGATGGCTGTTGCTACGACGCCGAAGGAGGCATCTGGTACGCCGACGCCATAGGCCGAGCCGCTCTGCGCGTGGTCGAAGGCGGCGAGATCACTCACCGGGTAGAGACAGAACTCAACTGCTTCGCGGTGATGCTGGGAGGCGACGACCGCCGCACGCTCTTTCTTGTCACCGCCCCCGGCTCCCACCCGGACGAAGTTCAGGGAGTAGGGCAGGGGCGAATTGAGTCGGTGCCGGTGGAGATCCCCGGTGTCGGGCTTCCCTAGAGGTCGATCTGCAAGTAGAGCAAGGAGCTTCAATCATGAGATTTTCCGGAAAGGTCGCATTGGTCACCGGAGCTGGGTCGGGCATCGGCCAGGCCACCGCGATACGGCTGGCCAGTGAGGGGGCCGTGGTGATCGGCAGCGACATCAACGAGGCCGGACTCGAGGAAACCGCGGGAATGGTCACCGGCGATGGTGCATTCCATCCTGCCGTATCGGACGTGCGCTCAAGAGACGCGTGCCATGAGCTGGTGGCCTCGGTGGTCGCCGAACACGGCCGCCTCGATGTGATGTGCAACGTAGCCGGCGTGGCCCGAGGCCATCGCGTGGGCGATGTAGATCAGGAAGTCTGGGATCTGATCATGGGTGTGAACGTTGAGGGGGTGTTTTGGATGTCACAGGCCGCGCTCCCCCACCTGGAGTCATCGGAGGGATGCATTGTGAACATCGCCTCCAATGCAGGATTGATGGGACAGGCCTACACCGTGCCCTATTGCGCCAGCAAAGGGGCGGTGGTGCTGATGACCAAGGCCATGGCCATGGAATCGATGAAGACCGGCATGAGGATCA
>JAJEDQ010000131.1 GCA_022821445.1 Acidimicrobiia bacterium
CATCGAGGGAAGCTGCGGGCAGGCGCTGCCCCACATCGAAGTGCAGGTGCTTGACGACGATGATCGGCCTATGCCGGTGGGCGAGGTGGGGGAGATCTGCTTCGGGCCCCGGCGCGACGGCCCGTGGGCCGGTGTCTACCGCACCATGCTGGGCTATTGGGGCCGCCCCGAGCTGTCGGCCGAGACCCTTCGGGGCGGCATGGTCCACTCCGGCGACCTGGGCCGGTTCGACGCCGACGGCGAGCTGTACATCGTGGAGCGGCGCAGCCAGATGATCATCCGGGGCGGCAACAACATCTATCCCGCCGAGGTCGAGCGAGTGCTGGGGGCCGACGCCCGAGTGGCCGAGTGCTGCGCGGTGGGCCGATCCGACCCCCGCCTCGGCGAGACCGTGGTGGCCTTCGTCCAGCCCGCCGCAGGTGCGAACGTCGGCGTCGAAGACCTGCTCTCGTTGTGTCGAGACAATCTCGCCCCTTACAAGATCCCCGATGATGTCCGCTTTGTGGAAGCCTTTCCCCGCAGCCCCTTGGGCAAGATCGCCCGAGCCCAGGTGCAGGCGATGGCCGAGAACTGACAGCGAGGAGAACTGATGAGCGACGAGCCAGCTGCCGATGCCGAGTCGGCTGACTACGAGGACGTGACGGAGTGGTGGCTCGACAACGATGCCGAGGAGGCCATGCTGGCAGCTCAGACCGAGTGCACGTTTATCTGGGCCAACAAGGAAGGGTGGCCGGTTGGGGTCATCATGAGCTTCATCTGGCGCCAGGGCCGGTTTTGGCTCACCGCCAGTTCCCAGCGGGCCCGCATCTCCGCGGTGCGCCGCGACCCCCGAGTGTGCGTGGTGGTGACCAGCACCGGCGCCAAGGGGGTGCCCCAAAGGCAGACAGTGACCTACAAGGGCATCTGCCGCCTGCACGATGACGACGAGGCCAAGGCATGGTTCTACCCCGAGCTGGCTGGCGCGCTGCACCCCGACGAAGACATGCAGCGCCACTTCGCCAGTTTTCTGGACTCTCCTCGGCGGGTGATCCTCGAGGTGGAGCCCACCCAGCGCATTTCATTCGACGGCACCAAGCAGGCCGCGGCCACCGCGGCGTGGATCGAGGACAGTGGCTGAAGCCTGCCGGGGCGGGATCGCTTAGACCGCAGCCGGAGGGCGCAGGCGGTCGGCGATGGCCCGGGTGAGGCGGTCGAGGATGCTGGCCAGCAGCACGATGGCGATACCGGCCTCAAAGCCCCGGCCCACTGCATCGCTGCGCCGCAGGCCCCGGACGGCTTCCAGGCCCAGCCCGCCGCCGCCGACTAGCCCGGCGATCACCACCATGGCCAAGATCAGCATGATCACCTGGTTCACCGCCACCATCAGCTCTGGCGCGGCCAGCGGCATCTCCACCCGGCGCAAGCGCTGCCCTCGGGTGGCGCCGAAACTCTCTGCCGCCTCGTGGATCTCGGCGGGAACCCGGCGCAGTCCCAGATCGGTGTAGTGGACCGCGGCGGGAAGGGCGTAGATCACCGATGCGATGATGCCGGGGATACGGCCTACATGGAAAAGGGTGATCACCGGCACTAGCAGCACGAAGCTGGGGATTGTCTGAAAGAAGTCCAACACCGGCTTCAAGGCCGTTCGGAGCAGGTCGTTGTGCGAAGTCATTATCCCCACCGGCACGCCGATGATCAGCGTGATGGCCACCGCCACAATGGTCTGGGCCAAGGTGTCCATCGACAGCGCCCACATGCCCAAAAAGCCGATGGCGAACAACGCTGCTCCGATGCCGACGGCTAGGCGGATGCCCCTAGCCCACAGTCCGAGGACCACCCCGATCCCGATCATGGCGGGCCATGGGACGTCGCTCGACAGCAGCTCGCGCAGCGGGGTCACGAATCGGAGCGTGACGAAATCGCTGAATGGGCCGGTCCCGATCCCCGAGCCGCCGATGTCGTACAGGTTGTCCCGGGCCCAGTCGGTGGCGTCGTCCACGTAAGGGGCAAACTGCCAATTGAGCGATTCGGGGAACTCGTTGTGGCCGAGCAAGCCCCCGACAACAGCCACCACGGTGACCGCGACGGCGAGCCATCGAAGGGCGAGGGCGTCGTGCCCCGGGTCCGCGGTGGCGATACCGGTGGAGAAGCGGTCCAGAATGATGGCCATAATCACAATGGCGATGCCTGCCTCCGACGCCTGTCCCACCTCGATGCTCTGCATCGCCCGCAGCACCACTTGGCCCAGACCGCCCGCGCCGATGAAGGCGGCAATGACCACCATGCTCATGGCCAGCATGGTGGTCTGGTTCATGCCTGCGAAGATGGCCGGGCGGGCTTGGGGCAGGCGCACCAGCCGAAGCGTCTGGCGCTCGGTGGCCCCGAACATCTCCGATGCTTCGACAGTGACCTGGGGAACGGTCCGAAGCCCCACCTCGGTGAGCCTCACCACCGGAGCGAGGGCGAAGATCACTGTGGAGATCAACGCCGGAACCCGCCCGACCCCGAAGAGCAGCACGAAGGGGATGAGGTAGACGAACCCCGGCATGGTTTGCATGGCGTCCAATGTGGGACGGACCACCCTGGCAACGGCATCGCTGCGCCAGGCGGCGATGCCCAGCGGAATGCCGATGATCATGGAAATGAGCACCGACACTCCCATCAGGGCCAGGGTGGCGAAGGATTCCTCCCAGAGGTCGATGATGCCGATTAGCGACACGCTGGCCAAGCCCAGCACTCCGGCCACCCGCCCGCGGGTCCACCACAGGCCGACTCCGGTGATCAGCGGGTAGGAGTACCACGGGAACCACTTGAGAATGGACTCCAGCCGACGGATACCCCAGTCGATGGCGTCGGTGATGGGATTCAAGAAGGCGGTATACAGCCAATGAGAGGTTTGGTTGCTGATCAGCCATCGCCGGGCCCGATCGATGGGATCGGCCAGCCCGATGTCCCAGGATTCGGGGAAGACGCCGAAGTTCGTGGACAGCCGAAACACCAATACCAATACAACGATGGTGCCGATGGCCAGGATGAAGCGCGCCAGGCGGCTGCCCGACGCGGTTCGAAGCCCGTTGGCGGTGCGGCGGGCCTCCTCCACCACCGTCATGGACGGTTCTCAGAGATCACACCCGCGACGTCGTCCCCGTGGAGCAGACCCACCGGCGCATTGTCCTCGTCTACCACCACCACAGGAGAGGTGGACCCGAGCAAGTGGGGGAGCGCGGTCTCGAGTGGTGTGGTCATCGAGACCTGCGGCCACCCGGGGTCGACAGCGGTGCCGTCGAGGGGGCGCATCAGCGAACAGGCCTGCAAGACCTTGGCCACCGGGGCATCCTGGGTGAACGCCCGCACATAGTCATCCGCCGGGCTGGTGAGTATCTCCACCGGTGTGCCGACCTGCACGAAGGCGCCGTCGTTCATGATGGCGATCCGGTCGGCCAACTTCAGTGCTTCGGCAAAGTCGTGGGTGATGAACACCAGCGTCCGCTGGAGTTTCATCTGGAGGTCGATGAGCTCGTCTTGCATGTCGCGGCGGATGAGCGGGTCGAGGGCGGAGAACGGCTCGTCAAAGAACAGCACTTCGGGGTCCACGGCCAAGGCTCGGGCCAATCCCACCCGCTGTTGCATGCCGCCGCTGAGCTGCTGGGGATAGTGGTCGCCCCAGCCTTCCAAACCGACCGTGTCCAGCAGCTCCCTGGCTCGGTCTTGGCGGTCTTGGCGGTCCACCCCCTGCACCTCGAGCCCGTAGGCCACGTTGTCCACCACCTTGCGATGGGGGAACAGGCCGAAGTGCTGGAAAACCATTGCCATCTTCTGGCGGCGCAGATTCCGCAGCGTGGCGTGGTCGGCTCGGGTGAGCTCGACGCCGCATAGCTCCACTCTTCCCTCGGTCGGCTCCACCAAGTGGGAGACGCACCGGATGAGGGTGGACTTGCCTGAGCCGGAAAGGCCCATGACCACGAACGTCTCTCCCGCATCTACATGGAAGGTGACATCGCGGACGGCCACCACGCTGCCGGTGGTTGTTTGGATTTCTTCCCGGGTAGCCCCGGCTTCGGCCATCTCTCGAGCCTCACCGGGCTTTCGGCCGAAGACCTTCCACACGCCTTCGACCCTGACTTGGGCTGTCTCGCTGGCTGTGTCCATCGCCGCCCCCCGGATCAGACTTTACCGTCCGAACAGACGGGTATTGGTTTGGGCTTTCCTCACATCGCAATGGTGGATACCGCAAGGTCCGGTGGGGCCCACGGGTTTGGGCTACCCTGACCCGGCAATGGGAGAAGCGGCCGATCGGCCCAGGAATCTGCCGGTACAAGAGCGGGCTGTGCTGACTCGCGATCGGATTCTGCAAGCGGCCACCGAGGTGATCAAACAAGAGGGTGTGTCGTCGCTGACGCTTGACAAGGTGGCGGCCCGAGCCGGGGTGAGCAAGGGCGGCTTCCTCTACCACTTCGGCTCCAAGGACGCGCTGATCATCGGGTTGCTCAATCAGGTGATGGGAGTGCTCGACACCGAGTTGAATGTGCTGGCCGACGGCATCGATGCCCGCCAGGGAGCGTTTGCGCTGGCCTACCTCGAATACGTGCAGGAACCGACCAAGGCGGCCACTGATACTGCGGTGTCGATTCTGGCCGCGGCCGCAGTGGACGACGACCTGCTGGACAGCACTCGGGCGACGTTCCAGCGCTGGCAGGATCGGCTGCGTCACGACGACGGGCTCGACGAAACCGAGGCACTGCTGGCCCGGGTCGTGGGTGACGGGCTCTGGCTCATCGACCTGTTCGGTTTGGCCCCGCCCACCGCCGATGAGCGCCGCAAGGTGCTCGACCTGGTCTCGACCCTCATCACCGATCACGGGGCGGCCCGGGATGTGGTTGACTCGGCGGAATAGACCGGGGCGTCATGGGGGGGCATGGGCTCGTTGCCCAAGATGATGTCGGCCGCCTTCTCGGCGATCATCATCACCGGGGCGTAGATATTGCCGTTGGTGACGGTGGGCATCACCGAGGCATCCACCACCATCAGCCCCTCGGTTCCGTGGACCCGCATCGTTGCGGGATCCACGACTGACTGATCATCACACCCCATGCGAGCCGTCCCCGCGGGATGCAGCGCGGTCTCGGCGTCGCGGGCCACCCAGTCCATGATCTGGCCATCGGTGGCGACTTCGGGGCCCGGGGACAGCTCGCCCGCGTTGTAGGCGGCAAACGCCGGTTGGCTCATGATGCTGCGGGTCACTCTGATGGTCTCCACCCACTCGCGCCGGTCCTGCTCGGTGGAGAGGTAGTTGAACTGAATCGCCGGCTTTACCCGTGGATCGAGCGATTTGATTCGCAGATGGCCCCGGGCGTCTGAGTACATGGGTCCGACGTGAACTTGGTAGCCGTGTCCGCTGCTCGGCGACGAGCCGTCGTAGCGGATGGCCAAAGGCAGGAAGTGGAGCATGAGATTCGGGTAGGACTCGTCGGGGTTGGAGCGGACAAAACCGCCGCCCTCGAAGTGGTTGGTGGCCCCTGGGCCTTTTCGGGCCAGCCATTGCAGGCCGATCCAGGGCCGGCGCCACAGCTTGAGATGGGGCTGCATGGAAACCGGCTGGCTGGAAGCGTATTGGACGTACACCTCCAGGTGGTCTTGGAGGTTTTCTCCCACCCCGGGCTGTTCGGCCACCACCGGGATTTCCAAGGACTCCAGCAGGCCAGCCGGCCCTACTCCGGAGAGTTGAAGCAGCTGGGCTGAGCCGAATGCCCCCGCGCACAACAGGATCTGACCCCCCCGGACGGTGTGCTTGCGTCCCCGTCGGCGGTACTCGACGCCAACCGCTCGGTTGCCCTCGAACAGCACCCGGCTGATGAGAGTGCCGGTCTCCACCTCGAGGTTCTTGCGGTGCATCACCGGGTGCAGGTAGGCCCGCGACGCCGAGAGCCGCCGTCCCCGGTGGACGTTGCGGTCAAACGCGGCAAAGCCCTCTTGGCGGTACCCGTTGACGTCATCGGTCAGTTCGTACCCGGCCTCCTGTACTGCCTTGAAGAAGGCGGTGAACAGGGGGCTGTCGGCCGGCCCCCGCTCCAACACCAGCGGCCCTTCATACACCCGCCATTGGTCGCCACCGGCCAGGCAAGTCTCCATGCGCTTGAAGTACGGCAGGCAGTGGCGGTAGTCCCAGTTCTCCATGCCGGGTTCGGCGGCCCACTTGTTGTAGTCAGCGGGGTTTCCCCGCTGGAAGATCATGC
>JAJEDQ010000009.1 GCA_022821445.1 Acidimicrobiia bacterium
GGTCCCAGAACTCGGCCCACACCAGCTCCACCAGCGTGGAGATGGTGAGCGCCGACGACAGGGTCATCGGCACGCTGGGGGGAGCGTCGGCCGAGGTGCCCATCGAGCGAGACGACGAACCCAGGTGGCAGCACAGCACAGTACCGAGGTCGCTGCACGCCGCGAACAGCGGGTCCCATGCGCCGGAGTGGATCGACGGCATTCCCAGCATCGCCGGGTTCTCGGAGAAGGTCACCGCGTAGCATCCCTTGCTGGCCAGGCGCTTCACCTCGGCCACCGCCCGGTCGACGTCGAACAGGGGCAGGATGCCGCAGGGGATGAACCGGTCCGGGTAGGCCCCCACCCACTCGTCGACATGCCAGTCGTTGTAGGCCTTGATCATGATCTCGTTGAGGTCGGGATCGGGACCCTCGTTGAGCACCTGGCCGGAGAACCCGGTCCAGTTGGGGAAGTTCAGCCCGGCCAACTGGCCGCCGGCGTTCATGTCCCGCACCCGCTCGTGTACGTCGTAGCAGCCGGGGCGCATCTCGTCGTAGCGGCTGGCGTCGATGTTGTAGTGCTCCCGGGGCTTGCCCGCCACCGCGTTCAATCCCAGGTTCCGGCCGGGCAGCTTGCCGTAGTACCACTGCTCCCGCCCGTTCTCGTCGGTCACCACCTTGGGGGCGTGCTCCTTGTACTTCTCGGGCACGTGGGCTTCGAACATGTCCGCCGGCTCGGCGATGTGGTCGTCAACGCTGATCAGAATGAGATCGTCGGGGTTCACGGTGTTCCTCTGAGGTGATTCGGGGGGTGTCTAGGGCTCAACGGTAATGGAGACGGCTTTGTGGATGCCTGCTTGGACAAGGGTCTGTACGGCATCTGCGGCCTGTTCGAGGGGGAAGTGGTGGGTGTGGAGGCGCTCCACCGGCAGCGTCCCCGACTCAATGAGCCGTACCGCCTGTCGGTAGCTGTGGAAGTCAACCGTGCGCACCCCGACGACGGTCTGGTAGCGCATGGCCACATTGTCAGACGGGAAGCCGTCCACACCGTGGCCTTTGAGGCCAGCCAAAACGATGGTGCCGCCCAGGCGGGCCATCGACACCGCATCGACCACCGGCTGGGTGGCGTGCGGGGTGGTGTCCACCACGATGTCGGTGCCCCGGCCGTTGGTTTCGGCCAGAACCCGCTCCACCGCGTCTTCGGTCTCCACGTCGATGGTCACATCGGCCCCGAATTCGGTGGCCAAAGCGAGTTTATGGGCGTCCTGAGCCCCCAATCCGGTGACGAAAATGGCCGATGCCCCCGCGGCCGCCGCCGCGATCACACAGGCCAATCCCCGCTGGCCGGGACCGAGCACGGTGACGGTGTCGCCGTAGCGCAGGTTGGGGGCCGACACTGCCCAGGCGAACCCCGCCCCCAGCGGGTTGTACAGCGCCGCAATGCGAGGCGGTATCGAATTGTCGATCTTGTGGGGGACCGATCCCGGGGCCAGGTACATCATCTCGGCGTACCCGCCCCACAGAGCGGGCGCCCGACCAGTGGGGGTGAAGCCGTGGTTTCCCGGCGCCACCCGGCACATCTGCTGGTCGAGGCAGGCCAGGCAGCGCCCGCAGCCGTAGGCGGCCTCAGCCACCACCCGGTCGCCGGGCTTCAGCCCCCAACGGGCGGCGTACCCCTCGCCGATTTCCTCGATCACCCCGACCGGCTCATGCCCCGGAATCACCGGATAGTTCATCAGCGAGCTGCCCGAATAAGTCTCAACGTCAGTACCGCAAATCCCACACGCCTCAATCCGCAGCAGAGCGTCGTCGTCGCCCACCCGGGGCCGGTCAAACTCCTGCATCTCCAACCGCTCCGGCCCCACCTGCACCATCGCCCGCACCGCATCACTCATGGTGATGATCCTACGATGCCCCTATGACGGTTCTTGACCTGACCATTGATGAAGTGCTGACCACCACTCGGGCCGTGCGGAAGCGGCTCGACCTGAATCGGCCCGTCGAGCGGGCCGTGATCGAAGAGTGCCTGGATCTGGCGTTGCAGGCACCGACGGGATCGAACCAGCAGCGGTGGCACTGGATCGTGCTCGACGATCCCGAGGTGATCGGCCAGGCGGCCGACATCTACCAGGCGGCCATGGTTCAGTACTCAGCCGACATCGCCGCAGGGCGAGAGCACTACGAGGGCCAGACCGTGCGAGCCGAGCAGATGTCGGAGTCGGTGGCCTACCTGCGCGACAACATGCACCGCCTTCCCGCGATGCTTATCCCGGTGCTGGCCGACCGGTTCGGCGTATTGCGCAGCGACCAGGCCAAGACGTTCCACCACGCCAGCCAGTGGGGTTCGATCATCCCCTCGGTGTGGAGCTTCATGCTGGCCCTCCGCAGCCGGGGCATGGGCAGCGCCTGGACCACTATCCACCTCCACCGCGAACAAGAAATGGCCGACCTCCTCGGCATCCCCTACGACACCCACATCCAAGCCGGCCTCTTCCCCATCGCCTACACCATCGGCACCAACTTCCGTCCCGCCCTCCGCCACCCCACAGCCGAAGTAACCGCCTACAACCACTGGAACCCCACCTGGGATTAGCCGGGAGAGTGCTGAGGCCGGTGGCACTTGGTGCTCATGGAACCGAATGCCGGTCTTGTGCGTCTATTGGCCAAGGGGGCAGATCAGTAGGTCTATGAAGAATCTGATACGCCGCGACTTGGCTCGCTGGTTGTGCCAGCGAGTTCGGCTCGCCGGGGTGGTTGTGGTTGTCTTGTGCTTGGTTTCAACAGGTGTCGCGGGGTGTGGAGGCTCGTCAAGCGAGGTCTCTGGCATCGCTTTCCCTACTGTTGAAGCTGGCATGGTCGAACCGACTGTGCCCGTCACGCCGACGCCGACTCTGATAGCTCCCACACCGACCCCGGCTGTCCCTGCTCCGACGCCGACCCCGGTATCTGTCTCACCGGCTCCGGCAAACCCCACCGCCACGCCGACCCCGGTAGCTCCAACGCCGACAGTTCCCCCTCCGACCCCGACCCCGGATCCGACCAGTTCTGTATTCGTTATTAGACATTCAGACATTCCGCCAGAAATCGAAGCCCGCATTTTGGAGAAAGAACATTGGGCAACAAATGTGCTTCCTAGTGGTGATGCCTCAGAGAGTAGACGTTACATATACAAAGTCACTTGCGAAACGCCCGGTTCGATTGCTTTTGTTCAGAATCTCATGAGGCGGGCAACTCTAGGTGAGGCAAGCAATCTGGCTGATACAACCTTCGATTCAATTGGTCGGCACTCATGGCGTGTTCCATGGAGGGGCGGATTTCTCCAATTTGGTTATCCGAAGGTCATTGATCCATGTCAAGTCGTGATGCTAAGTGGCAGCGGAGGATCGACGGTTTGGTGGTTTCCGTCACTACACGGGGAGCCGTATTTACTCATGAGAGTGTCTAGTGACGGCAACAATTGGAGTGATCCAATACGGCTTTCGGTTCCCTTCACGATCTCGCCACTCCGTGTCCGCGGAGAGAAGTACTTTCTCCACCGATTCATGTAGTTTCGGACGGTAATCACCTGCTGGTGGCAATAGAAGAGGAATCTAGTGTCAAGGTATTCATATCTACTGACTTGGATGAATGGGAGCAATTGACGATTCCGTTCCAGCGTCCGGACTATCTCCCCCCACAACTTGCAGTCTCATTTGATCTAGAGGATGTTGTATTGGGTCCAAATGGCTGGCTTATTTTGGCTAAAGCTACAGTAAGGATTCCCATTTGGCGTCTCGTTCCTGATGACGTCAAAGAGGATATAACAGGATGGTATAATCTATGGAGTTCGTCGGAGAACGGTGAAGAAGGCCTTTTGTTTAACTGGAGTGCTGCCGATGGATCATCCAAGTACAGATTCGTCTCTTATGAAGAGTTGGGCATTAGTGATGAGATATTTTCGACTTATGGAAGTGAATTTGGAAACAAGCCAAACTTGCAAAGTCCCAACTTCTCTGGGTGGGTATGGTCGCAAGAGTGGGAATCAACTATTCCGTCTGAGGGTTCAAATGGTTGGGTTGAATTACCATATACACCCCTCAAGGTGTGTTGCGATGTTATTGGAACACAGGAAGGCTATATGGCTTTAACCATTCCGCATTTTGCTGGATACGACCCGCATAGAAGCGGGGAGCAGATAATCTATTATTCTCGTGATGGGCATGAGTGGGAGCCTATCGACACTCCAGAGAGTGTACATTCGCAAGACTGGCATGATCAGGGTGACACGCCTTTCACGTTCATTTGGTCCATACGGAACCATGAAAGCGATGTGCTTGTATCGGGACATTGGTATTCGTTCTCTGATTTCCAGGGTGATCCAATTATGTGGATTATTGATCCCGACGGGACCAATTGGCGGGAGGTTGATCCTGCCGACCTTGCCGACTGAATTGGATCAGAGCGAGTGCTAGCGCCAGGTGATTTGGGCGGGGAGGTCGCTGTAGGCGAGGTTGGCGGGGAGGGGCGGGTACTCGAAGCCGTCGACGGGGTGCAGGCGGCTGCTCAATCGTTCCGATTTGTGACCTTCTGGTTACCAAGATGACGTCAACATCCACCGACTTTCAGTTTGGGAGCAGACCACTCCAATGATGGATCGCGAATCTGGTTTGGGATTCAGCCCGCAGACTGGTCGGTCAAATTGCAGTCATCGCTTAGGAGGTCGGGCCCAAGAGCCGACAGCATCGCAGCGTAGGCAAGCGGCATGGGGACGGCATCTCCGATCCATTTTTCCAGCTGTGATCGGTTTGGCGGCGTGTCGTCGGCAGGACGGAAGACGTAATCATCTGGAAAACCCTGGAGACGGGCCGCCTCGGCTGGAGAAAGAGTCCGTGGTTCGGTGGGGTGGATGAATCGGCCACGACCTGGAGTCAAGAAACCGGTGGTGATGGTGGGTGCTGGCTTGTCAGACCGCATTCTGCCGTAGACCGCACCGTAGCTGGTGCCATCCTGGTGGCAATCAGGTCGCTCAGCATCTGGAAGATCATGTTCGTCATTGTCGAACAGGTATTGGATTCGAGCGCGGTTGCGGTCGCTGTAGTTGGGAACCTCGTGAAGGGACAGGTCTGTTGAGAGAGTTTGGCCATCTCCGATCGCCCAGTCGATAGTCAGAGGCGGATCAGTGGCCAGCGCGGCCTCAATTTCGTTGAGTGGTATGGGGGGGCCTGCGTCTGCGCGCCTTGCTACTAGAAAATGTCGGCGACGAGTTTGTGGCCACCCAATTGCTGAAGCGCTAAGGAGACCTTCGACGACGCTGTAGCCAGCTTCGGTAAGCAGTCCCTTTGCTGCTTCAACCACCTGGTTGACGTCGTGAACCACCGAAGGAACGTTCTCAATGAGTATGGAGCGAGCCCCACAAGCAACAGCAAAAGCCGGAACATGTAGGTAGAGGTCGTTCCTCTTGTCTGTCCGGCGTGAGTGGTTATTCAGATTTGAGTGTCCCTGACAGGGGGGCCCAGCCATCACAAGGTCCGTCTCAGCGGCAGCCGAGGCAATTTCCTCGTCAATGAACTCGGGCGGATATACAAACTCGGCATCAAGGCCATGACCGCGGGTGCGGAAATCAACGAACCTTGTCACTGACTGGTGCGAGGTCATCCGAGTTCGGTGGTTACGCGCATAAACCGATGTGGCGTCAGCATCGGTGTCCACTGCCAGCCCAGTGATGACTCGAACACCCGCTTCTTCCGCCAGTTGGTCTAGACCGACTGCCAGCCCACCAGCGCCGCAAAATAAGTCAACAGTCCGTATTCGTTTTCGGGTCGGTCTCGCCGGCGTAGGAACACAACCCTGCATTCGCAGTTTCCACCACAGACTGTGCATTCCCAGGTCTTCAGGAAACTCAGCAAGGTCGGTCGCATCAATGTAGGAGCAAATCTCGCCTTCCCCAACTGACACCCGGCGGTGGAGGCAGTTTTGGGTCAACTCGTAGTTCAAGGCGGGAGGCCAGTGTCCGTCGCGGGAGGACAGAACCTCAATGCTTGTCACGGAAGCGCTGTTCTGTTCATGTCGAAAACCCTCCCCCTGGTCGGGTTTTGGATCTCGGTCGATTGTGGTTAGACATGGCGATCCCAGATCTCGCCTATCAAGGCGTCGGCCTCCTCGTCATCAAGGAGAGTCGGCACAAAGTTCGTCAGTGTCCGGTTCAGCTCCTTCGCGAATTCTCGCAATGAATTGGTTGGCAGCCGTGTCGTTGGGTTGGCATGTAAACGTATTATGGCGCGGACTAGCGGTGGATGTTCGCCAACCCGCACTCGCAAGATGTGGCTGCGCCAGAGGTCCGTGCCGCCAGGCACTGCAGAGGCTAGGTGAGCATGTTCGCTTCCCCCGATTGCCACGACTCGCAAGTACATTCTGGAAGCGACGCACTCATAGCTGAGGCGGCCGTCCACGTACTGATTCCAGGCGTCAGCAGATCCGTCGGCTGGAGCAAATGCCGATGGCTGACGCCAGACGATGAAGTTCCACAAGGATGCGAGGCTGACCCAACTCCAGAACATCGGGTCATCAAGCGCAGCGACAGGCACCTCTGCGTTGTCGATCGCGTCGAATAGCTCGACGGCTGCCTTGCCTTCAATTTGGTCGGGGTCTAGTTCGTTCTCTTGACCAGAGTCTTGCACGTCGACGAGCCGCTGTACGCTCCATCTGACGTCTTCGAACGGTTCTGTGTCGATTTCAGAACCTTCGCCGTACCACTTGACTGCGTTTCCCAGGTCAAACTCTAGGTCGCTCAATCCGTTGCCGCGGGCGACTCGGGCCTTTGCGATATCCAGCATGGACTGATACGTGATTATTGGGTACCTCATGTGCTTGATATGAAGCTGGCCATCAGGCTTGAACGAAGATCAACTTGGCTCTCCACCCATGCTGTGGCGGTAAGCGGGTTTGTGCGCATTTTGTTGAGTACTTCATCTCGCTGCTCGGGAGTCGCCTTTGGGCCAGCGATCATTCGGGCTATCCGGCCGATCAACGAGCCACTCAGTTCCTTATAGGTAAGCGTGTCTAGTTCGACTGCAACTCCCTCAGGGCCGGAACCAGTCGCCTGTCGAGCAAACTCGTACACGACGCTGGTGATTAGGTGCAACACCATCTGGAGTTGGATGAGCGCAGCAGCTGGCGACGCCCGGTGTTGGTCCAGGGTAGTCAGCAATTTTTCGTCCACCCATAAAATTGGCACCTCGGTGTCACTTAGATCTGCAGTCAGGTCGCAACCGCTGTCGAACTCCACGAAGAACATCGTGCCGCCGTACAACTTCACGTTGTCACGCCTGTTCAATTCCTCGCGCTTGGCGTCATCCAGCGGCATAGGTCTGAAGAGTGCGTTGTCAGCCTCGCATCGCACTCGGAATGTCGTCTTTACGAGCCATGTTGACTTGCGCCAGGCGCTAAGCGGCTTTGGGCTACGGGCTTTGGCTAGAGCGACATAGGCCTCTACGAAAGTGCCATGCGTGTCAGAATCAAGGGCAGTCCACCGCTCTCCGCTTGCTGTGGTCGTGATTGGTGTCACCCGTTCCAAGTCATCAATTTCGGACAATGGAATCTTGAGAGCCACCTGATGGCTCTTGAGGTATCCGGATCGGATAATGACAACCAGCGCCAACAGTGATGGGTCATAACCGCTGTCTGTGCTCCCTATACGCAGGTTGAGCTTGAATTGTTCAAAGCAGTCCTCATCAGCCCAGATGATGGAGGCAGTCCGTTGAGAAAAGGTCCGATCATCAACGAGGATGCTCCCCTCGCCTTGACACACTTGATTGCCGAAACGGAAGGAGGACCCGCTTAACGCCCCGGTCAACTTGGAATCGATCTTGTACGGCCTGAACTCCCGTGTCTCGCTGCTCATAGGCCGCTCTCGCTAGGGAGGCTGGAATCTTGGCTTGCGACGAAGTCGGCCGTGACCGACAAATGTCCTGTCCATTCAGGGTCGTATTCGTCGGACTCGTAACTAAACTCCACCGCTTCGCCTAGTTCCATGAATCCGCGGTAGGTGTCGACACGTCCAGATAACAACCGCCAACCTTGAGGCTCTTCCACCAATAGAATCGCGGTGTCGCGACCGATGCGGTCTCCTTCGCGAAACCGGTAGCGGATCTTGACTTCTACCTCGCGACGCTCGCCTCCACTTTTGAGATAATGGGGACTGAATCCAATCCGCGCCTTGCCTCGTATCCGTACTTGTCCTGCATCTGCCTCTTCCAGATGACCCCCCGGTTGAATGGAGAAGGGCCGCTCCTCGCTGGCCGGGAGCTTGTCGCCTCCGCCACCTCCGCTTTACAGGATTTTCATTAGTCGGTCAAACTCGGGTAGGCGAACCGCTTCTGATGGCTTTGGCTGCGGCTTTAGTTCCGCACGGAAGCTATTGAGATTGTTCTTGATCTTGAAAATGATCTCCCTGGTAAGTTCAGCGAACTCCGGGTCAAAGTCTCCCGACGCGACGCGCGTTTGCCAAGAGTCGTGCCCTTTCGGCTCAGTTTGGCGGAGAGCCTCGTTGACCGACTCGTCAGCTACAAAGCAACCCCGAATGTAGGGCACCGACCTTCCCGCATCTAAGTACTCAACAACCATGCGAGGCGTTCTCACCAGAGCGACCAGGCTGCAATGGCTATCCGCGGGGTCTCCGGCACGGTCATCTGGGTTGGACCAGTCGTCGAGGTCTGCGATTAATCCGAGGGTGCCAGGTCTCTTATAGTGGCCGATCTTCTGCAGCACGCGAGTTCGAATATGTTCTCGCTTGTTGTCTTGAGGTACCGTCGCAGCCTCGTATGCCTCAATGAAGGGTCTGAGAGTCGCATTTGACCTGGGTCTTGGGTGGTAGAGCGCTCCCTCAATATCCTCAATCACCACGTTGAAGTGCAAGGACGACTCCATCAAGGCTGGCCACCAATTTCGCTCTACTGCATTTACTAGGTCTTCTGGCTCCACCGTGGGATCTACCAGCAAGAAGCTGGTGCCATGGTCGGCTGGCAATTGGGGATTGCGAACCTCAAATCCGAGAAGGCTTGCGAGTTGGTCCGCGTCTTCGTTCTCAAGTGGCACTGCGGATGTACCTTCATGGGCACGACCCAGGCGGGCGGAACCCACAAAGGACTCCTTACCTACAGTGTGAGTGTCCCAGTAAGTCATACCCAGCAGTCGGCGGGTGATTCCCGGGTCGTCAAATCGCTCGGCGAAGCAGGTGTATGCCAACACGGTGCGAGTTGCTGAACCACGTATCAGGCCCGCCTTGCCGTAACCATAGGATCCACCGCGGCCTGGGACATCGCTGGTTACGCCAGTGCTACTCAATGCCAAGGCCATCTTTGATTGATTTCCGACCAAGGGCCATACATCCCGCCGGCGGCTTGCTCCACCACTTCCAACAGATGGAGGTCTCCTGGCTTGTCCAGGCCATCAAGGCAGTCGCTTGGACTGAGGCCCAGCTTAGGCTTGTCTCCTATCTGGGCTGAGCGCTCAGCTAATTCGCGCAGGCCCAGTGTGTTGATCAATCTCTCTCTTGCCTGCCCCGAAACCGACCGAAATCTGAATCGCACCTCAAACGGGTGGACTTCTGTTCCAGTTGTTTGCGAATTGTCCCGCATCTCTAGGGCTGAGTCCCAAGAGTTCTGAATCGCCTCGCGCACCAACAGCGTCGCTTCGTCGCTCGGTGGGCCTTGGGCAAGCACGCCGCGTGCTTCAGGCGCCTCATTCTTGAAGGTCTTGGCTAGGTTTCCGCTTGCGTTCAGGCGGTTAGGGTCAATGGTCTCCCAGTGCCATATGCGTGTCATGCTGCTGACCGGGCTTCGTTGTGAACGGGATGCCGGGGGGACACAAGCGGTGACCATACCACCAGTATCAGCAGAGGATTCAACATGCAGTAACGCGTGCTTGGTATGCCTGGGGTGTGTTTGGGGCATGAGGCCACATCAATTCGGATCTTGCCTTGTCCGGCCAAAGTCATCCTTGCCAAGGGAAGTGGCTCGGGGCACTTGGCCGGCCCTCCTGCTGTCCAAGACTGTGTCAGCTCCGAGTCTCTCAGGGATAGGGGGTCGCCTAGGGGAGTAGCCCCCAAAGGCCTTGGCTAATGATTTCCCAGAGGGCGTCGGCACGTGGGATGGCTTGGTCGTACCAATAGTTGCCAGTAGTTGCATCAGCCATCTGGGAGTTCTTGTCGCCGAGTAGCAGGAAGGCGCAAACTGACTCGTCTTTGGGCATAGCGAAGATTGTCCTCACGAAGGCAAGGTGCCCTGAGATGTGGCTGCGGACCTCGCCCATGAGATCGGGATAACGAGACTGGGCAAGTCCGAATCTGACTTGGGGAAGTTCAGCGCTGCGCCGCTTCTCAACGAGATAGCGCAGGTCAGCCGTGACGGTGATAAAGAGGTCGTTGTCGGTAGCCCTGAGCTGCTGGAACGATGTAGTGAACAGGCTGGATCGGACGATCTGCATTCGACTGAACTGTCATTGTTTCGGGGGCCCAGGACGACTCCTCGGTTGGGGAGTTCCTACGGCGATATGTGGATTCAGGCTTCGATTGGGGTGAGTGCGAAGTCGAGCCTGTATCCGAGTCCGGCAAAGTACCGGGCGAGAGTGCTGAGTTTGGCATCGGCTAGGCCGCGGGCTTCAAGTTGGGCGACCGAAGACTTGGTCACTCCCATGGCCTGCGCCACGTCCTTTTGCCTGATGCCAGCGGCGACTCGAAGTTCCTTGAGGCAGGTATCCAGGGCAAGCAGTTCAGAGGTCTTGGCCTCGATTTGAGATCGTTCGGTGGGAGAGAGGTCGATCCCGTCGAGTACGTCTTCGACGGTCTCGAAATCAGCGGAACGTTTCGAGTCGGCAATCGTCATTGGACACCTCCAGCAATTTGTAGTTTATCTAGAAATAAATCAGAGGCAAGTGGTTATGCAACAGCCGTAGGTGTCCGACATGAGGCCGACGGTCGGGGCTAGCGCCAGGTGATGTGGGCGGGGAGGTCGCTGTAGGCGAGGTTGGCGGGGAGGGGCGGGTACTCGAAGCCTTCAACGGGGGTCAGGGCGGCGACGCGGTCGAGGAGGGTCTCGATGGCGGTGACCCCTTCGAGGCGGGCGAGGCTGGCGCCGGGGCAGACGTGGGCACCGGCGCCGAAGGCCACGTGGTTCAAGGGGTCGGGGCGGTCGAGACGGAAGTCCTCGGGGTCTTCGTATTGGGCTTCGTCGCGGTTGGCTGAGGCCAGGCCCACCTCCACCCAGTCGCCCTGTTGCATGTCCACACCGCCCAGAGAGGTGTCCTTCAGGCATCGCCGGGCCACCCGGGGAGCGGGGGAGTCGTGGAGCAGTGACTCCTCCACGAATACCGGGATCAGCTCCCGGTCGGCTTCCAGAGCGGCCCAGGTGTCGGGCTCCACGATGAGCCGGTGCATGGAGTGGGCCAACAAGCCCCGGGTGGTGTGTACCCCGCCCAGCACCATTGTCTGAAGCTGGTGGGCGATCACGGTGTCGCTGAGGGATTCGCCCTGGACCTCCGCGTCCAGGAACACCTTGTAGGTGTGCGAGCCGGGCTCGTCGGCCAAGCGCTGTTGGGCCACCAGGTCCTTCAGATAGC
This sequence comes from Acidimicrobiia bacterium, assembly GCA_022821445.1. Lineage (GTDB taxonomy): Bacteria > Actinomycetota > Acidimicrobiia > Acidimicrobiales > Bin134 > Poriferisocius. The sequence continues at coordinate 11,571 of JAJEDQ010000009.1, forward strand.
CGGTGATGGGCTGGCCGTCGGGGGCGTACTGGGGGCACACAGCCCGGAACATGACCGAGCCGTCGGACGACCACACCTTCAGCTTGTCGGCGCCGCCCTCGGGCAGGCCGATGATGTGGGCGATCACCTCGCAAGGGATGGGCACGGCGTAGTCGGCGTGCAGGTCCGAGACTTCGTCGTCCACTAGCGCGTCCAGCAACTCCTCGCAGATCTCGCGCACAAACGGCTGGATCCTCATGGTGCGGTGGGGTCCCAGCGCTGAGTTGTACAGCCGGCGGATCTGCCCGTGGACCGGCTCGTCGATCTCGGGGAGGAACAGCTGCTCCTCGGGCACTTCCTCCACGCCGGTGAGCCCGGTGCCCGGCGTCATGTCGGAGCCGTAGGTGTCCACCGCGTACAGCAGCTCGTCGGCCTCTTGGCGACGAGTCAGGTAGTAGCCCAGCGGGGTCTTGGCCACCGGTCCTTGCTGGCGGAGCTCGGCCAGCAGGTCGAAGGGCAGGCCAGTTACGAAATAGTCGGGGTTGTGGGGGTCGAAAGCAGGCAGGGTGTCGTTCATGGCTTCGCCTTCCCCTACACCTCGAACGATTCCCGCCAGGGCCCGGCCAGGTGCCCGCCGTCGATCACGAACTGGGCGCCGGTGATGTAGCTGGCCTCGTCGCTGGCCAGGAACAGGGCCAGCGAGGCGATCTCGTCGGGCTTGCCCATGCGCTTGATGGGCTGCATGTCCATGAGGCGGTTGAGCCGGGCCAGGGTCTCAGGCGGGGCCTCCTGCACCATGGGGCTGTTGATCACCCCGGGGTGGATGGAGTTGACCCGCACCCCCAGTGGACCGAGCTCGATGGCGGCTGAGCGGGTCATGCCGGTGACCGCGAACTTGGTGCCGGAGTAGCTGGTCATGCCCAATACGCCGACGATGCCGTCGATGGAGGAGATGTTCACGATGGCGCCATTTCCGGTGGCCACCAGCGCTGCCTTGGCCGCCCGCATCCCCAGGTACACGCCATGGAGGTTGATGTCGGTCATCTCGTGGTGGGTCTTGAGGTCGAGCCCCT
>JAJEDQ010000187.1 GCA_022821445.1 Acidimicrobiia bacterium
CGGCCGGGGGCCCGCTTCGGTCCGAGGGGAATCCGCAACGAGTCGGTGCTGATCCGTCCCTACAACATGGCCACCAGAGCGGCGCCGTTCGACAGCCTTCGCATCGACGACATCGGCGACGTGGCCACCAACCCCTACAACCTTGCCGACGCGGTGGCCCGCATCGAGGCCTTCTACGACGATCTGCTCCAGCACGATGTGATCACGGTGTCGATGGGGGGCGACCACACCATGGCCCTGCCCATCATGCGTGCGATGCGGAAAAAGCACGGCCCGCTGGGGCTGATCCACGTGGATGCCCACACCGACATCAACGACCACATGTTCGGCGAGGCCATCGCCCACGGCACACCGTTTCGCCGGGCAGTGGAGGAAGGGCTGCTCGACACCCATCGGGTGGCCCAGATCGGGGTGCGCGGCACCGGCTATGCCGCCGACGACTTCGACTGGTCCCGCGAGCAGGGCTTCCGCGTAGTCCAGGTTGAGGAGTGCTGGAACCGATCGCTGGAACCGCTCATGGCCGAGATTCGCGACAAGGTGGGCGGCGGCCCCGTCTACGTGAGCTTCGACATCGACGCCCTCGACCCCGCCTTCGCCCCCGGCACCGGCACCCCCGAAATCGGTGGCCTCACCGCCCCCCAAGCCCTAGAGATCATCCGAGGCTGCCAGGGCCTCAACCTGGTCGGGTGCGAACTAGTAGAGGTAGCCCCCATCTACGACCCCACAGGCGCCACCCCCCTAACCGCCGCCAACCTCCTATTCGAAATGCTGTGCGTGTTGCCGGGGGTGCAGTACTCAGACTGAGCGACCTCTTCTAACGGGTGTCGGCCAGGGGGGCGGTGAAGGTGGTGGTTTCGGTGCCGTTGACGAACACTTGGTAGGTCTGGCCGGGGGTTAGGGCGTCGCCGAAGCGGATTACCTCTTCGACCACGACCCTTTCTGCGTCGCAGTCGATAGCCCATGGGGTGGGGGGCGGGACGGTGAGGGTGTTGGTGGCGATCAGTTGAGTCGTGCGCTTGGCCTTCGTCCTCGAACCTGGTTCTTGGGAAGACTACGGTTGGGTCGACGCCTCTTGGTTCGACCTCAATAGATGAGACGAGACAGCCGCCTGCTCAGGTTCCCGCCTTAGCGCGACTGGGGGTGGAGACGATCATGTTGTGGCCAATTGGACACGGCCGGTCTGTTGCGCCCACGCCCGGAGCTTTGCGTCCTTGGTAAGGAGTTCGTGCTGGTGGAGGATTGCTGTGGCGACAATGAGCTGGTCGGCGGGGTCTTGGTGGAATCCCTCGTCCACCAGGCTGGTGGCGTCCACCCAGAGTGATCCGGTGACGGGTATCTCGCTCAGGCCCTGCCTCAGGACACCGGCACGCAATTCCTTGATGCCTGGGAGGGGTGGCAGATTTCCTCGTGGCTTTCTGCGCTTGACCTCCAGTTCCCAGAAGGTGGCGGCGGAGACGGCTGCCTCACCTCGGCTGATGGCTCGATCAATGCCATCAAGGATGGTCTGCGGCAGCTTGGCGGTGTCGCCGGTCACGGCCCACACCAAGACATGAGTGTCCAGCAAGATCATGCAGTTCCCTCGGTGCAGGTGGGGGCGTCAGCCCCAGTCGTCGGCCATGCCGGTCACTGCCTCCGGGTCTATGACCGTTTCGCTAGGGTCGTCCCAGAAACCGGCGAACTCCGGAAAAGAGCCGCAAATGCCCGTGCCTTCGCCATGTGCCGGAACAAGACGGGACACGGGTGTGCCTCGTTTGGTGATGACAATCGGAATGCCGGTTTCGTTGACCTCATCCATGAGCTTCAGGCACTTGGCCTTGAACTCTCCGGCGGAAATAGTTCTTGGCTGCTGAGTCTCTATTGCCACGAACAGACCCTATCACCAGATGACCATGTTCGTGACCATGAATCTGTGGCCTTATCCGGTTTCAGGGCGGCGGGGTAGGAAGGGGCTGGTTCGCTGGATGTAGGCGTCGTAGCCGGGGCGCTTTCTCTTCATACGGTGCTCCACCATGGGCACGCCGGACACCTTGACGAGAATCCAGGTGATCATCGCCGGTGCGATCAGGCCCACAATCCCGATCGGCGTGGAGGCGGCCACCAGGCCGATGCCCCACCAGGCGGTGGCGTCGCCGAAGTAGTTGGGATGGCGGCTGTAGCGCCACAGGCCTTGATCCATCAGCTTCCCCGCGTTGGCCGGATCGGCCTTGAACCGGGCGAGCTGCCAATCGCCAATGGCCTCGAAGCCGAAGCCGATCAGGAATACCACTGCGCCGATCACCCACAGTGCACTCCATCCCTGGTCAGCGCGGCTGATGCCGATCATGAGGGGAAGCGACATCACCCACATGGCGGCGGCCTGCAAGCCGAACACCCGCACCAGGCTGGTGAGCCAGAAGCGGTCTCCGGCTCGGCGGCGCATGGACTGGTAGCGGAAGTCCTCTTCTGCGCCGATGTTGCGAAACGCCAGATGGATGGCCAGGCGAAGCCCCCACGTGGTGGCCATGGCCACCAACAGGGCAGCCCGCACGCCGTGTCCGTCAGTGACCAGCAGGCTCACCCAGGCCACCACCACAAAGCCGAAGCCCCACAGGATGTCGACGATGCCGGCGTCTCGAATCGCCACGCTGATGGCCCACACCGTCAGCATCATCCCGGCGATCACCAACGCTGCTACCCAGAAGACCATCTGCGATCAGCGTACCGAGCGGTTGACAGTGCTGGTATTTGGCCGATCGGCAAACACAGACAGGGCGATTGAGAGCTCGCCCGCCATGTGTTCCTCGGCGGCTCAGCTCAGGAGCTCGATGCAGTGTTGGGCTCGGGTGGCGACTAGATCGACGAGGCGTCTGGGGAGGTCGGTGGGAAGTGCTTGGATGGTGTTGTCGTGGGCAGCTTGGTCGAAGGCGGCGGGGAGGCTCCGGGCGAGATTGAGGATGCGGGTGATGGCCTCATCTCGATCCAACCCCAATTCATCGGCGGTTTTGTCCCACACGCCGGGGCGATCGGTCCGGCGCAGCCGGTAGTCGCCCCCAACCTTCATGGCGAGGCTGATCTTGTGCCCCTTGCTCTTGTCGTAGGGCAGAAATGAGGCCACATCGTAGAGGGGCGCCAGGCGGGCCTGGGTGCCGGCGAGCAGCAGGCTGTAGTTCTTGGCGTGGGCATCGCTACCAGCGATCAGCCAGTTGAAGGCCAGCGCATCGAAGAACCCCCACAGATCGTCGGCTGCTCCACCTCCAGTCACCGCTGATCGCAGCAATGCCGCTATCTGCCCAGGTGAGGGACCACCGTCGGCCTGGTACTTCCGGGTGGGATGCAGCGACAGGGCTTGGCACAGGTCCTCGTGGTGAACGCGAGTCAGGGTGCCCTGGTGGGATACCCGGTCGAATCGCTCCACAATGATGGCCGACTGGTCCTCGAACACGCCCATCTGCGTGCGGGCGGCGCGCAGGCCTGAGTGGGCCGCGGCGACCAGGCAGAGGTGCTCGTTGATATCCAACCAGTCAAAGTCGGGAATGGTGGGCTTGAGGATATGCGTGGTCGGCACGTTGCCAGAGGGCTCACCCCACCCTTGTGCCGAGAAATGCAAAGCGGTCTTGGCCTGGGCGCCACCGAGGCTGAATTGACCGGTCTTTGCCGGCCCCAGCCAGGTGGTCGCATCGGCCTTCAGCGCTCGCAGACGGGCTGCGACGTCTGCCTCGCTCGTCTCGGATACATCGCCGCCGCGTCCAAGGAGATCGTCCACCGCCTCCGCCGGACAGAACTGGACCGCGCCCGGACAGTCATATCCAACCTTGGTTCCCAACAGCGGAAGCGGGTTGGCGATGGATACGCCGAAGTCGCGGCCCCAGCGGGCCAGCACATCGGCATTGTCGGGGAGCAGGCCCCAAAGCCATGGACTAATCCGCTGATCACTGTGCTCTTCGAGTTCTACGGGCATTGACACCGACAACGGAGTCGCTGTCGGATTTGTGCGGTAGTCCTTGTGGTAGCGCAGACGCAGGCGGTTGTCGGTGAGGCGGTGAAGCTCACCCGCCACTCGCCCGTTGATGATGACGGCGAGCATTGTCAATCGGCCCAGGTGTCGACGTAGGCGTTGAGATCAAAGGTGTCTGAGTCGGAATCGACGGCTGCCCTCAGCGTGACGTTCAAATCCAGGGCGTCGAGAATCAACAGCACCCGCCCGACCTCGGCGGTTTGCTTGCCGGTTTCCAGTTCGGAAAGCCATTGGCGACCCACTCGCGCCTTGGCGGCCAGTGCGGCCTGGGTTAGCCCTTGGTCCTTGCGGGATTGGCGAATAGCAGCACCGAGTTCCCGACAAGTTCGGATGGATCGCACCGGAAGCCTCCTTGGCCGCGCTTTTGTCGCCATACGACGACACTTCCAATATGTCGTTGTTCGACGACAATACCATTTTGTCGCCGTTCGCAGACAATCCCTTCCTTCGGGGTGCCGTTGAAGGGCGAGCAGCGACGCTGAACAGCGTACCGTGATGGGTTGTGAGCTCCTTCGACCGTCATGTGCTGTTGACCTTCACCAACCCGGTGATCGGCCAGGAGGCCCGGTACCACCATTGGCACGATGTCCATCTCCGCGAGGTGGTGTCGTGCGAGGGAGTGGTCAGCGGGCAGCGCTACCGGATGAGCCCCGACGCCGACGTACTGACGCCCGAGTGGATGCGCACCCACGCCGACCGCGCCGACCTGCCGATGCCGTTCGAGTTCATGGCCGTGTATGAGATCGAAGGCGATCTGGCCGCGGCCATCGAGGCAATTTCGACCAAAGACGACTACTCCATTCGCCCCGGCGACAGCCTCGACCGCGACGACGTGGCCAGCTGGGCCTTCACCCAGACCGATGCCCAGATCGGCTCGGCCAGCCCCGGTGAGGTTGACCATCTCGGGTTCTCGCTGGCCAATCCCACCAAGGGCAACCTCGAGTGGTTTGAGCACTGGTACACCCTCCACTACCGGGAGGTAATGGCGACCCCTGGCTTCCTGACCGGGCGGCGCTACTGGGCCGCCGCCAACAACCTCACCCCCCAATGGGCCACCGACCACGGTGAGATCGGAACCAACGGCATGCCCTTTCAGCACCTCGTCATCTACGAAGTGGGCTCACCGTATGCCGAGGCCAAACCAGCCCTAGAGGAGCAGCGGAAGAACTTCACCGTCTTCCCCGACGGCGCCATGGACTACGACGAGATCATCGCCTGGCGCTACACCCCATTCGGCGACCGGGCCGAATAGCTCCCATAACCGTTCTATCCTGAGAGCACCATGTCAGAAGAGATCAGGACCCTGTTAGCCCGTTACGCCGATGCGGTGTGCCGTTTTGACGCCGATCAGTGGGCGGCCACCTGGGCCGCCGATGCAGTGTGGGAGATGGGGCCGATGACCAAGACTGGGCGCGACGAGATCGCAACGTCCTGGAAGGGGATGCTGGCCCGCCTTGACGGGGTGATCCACGCCTATCTCAACGGCTGGGCCGATCTTGATGAGGAGGCCGGCACCGGCTCGGGGCGCTGGTACGTGATCGAGCACTTCAAGCGCCCCGACGTAGAACCCATGACCATGTACGGCTTCTACGACGACGAGTACTGCATCGAGAACGGCGAATGGAAGTTCGCCCGCCGAGCCCTACACCGCATCTACTACGGCCCTCCTGACATGTCCGGCGACTTCACCGGCTTCGGTCTATAGGGGTTACTCGGAGACGGGCGATCAACTAGGCGACTTCGGTGTCTCCCCCAGGCCAAACCGTGAAAGTTCCGAGCCAAATGATATAATATTTGGTCGCCAAATATGGTTCAGTCCGATGCATGACCCCGATAGCACAGTGGAACTCGTGGTACGCCACCTCCGCGAGGGCATTATCGACGGCACCTATCAGCCAGAGTCGAAGCTGCAACCGAAAGTGATCGCTGAGAAGTGCGGCACGAGCTTCATTCCAGTGCGTGAGGCGTTTCGAATTCTTGAGTCTGAAGGATTCGTCACCGTGTTCCACAACCGCGGCGCATGGGTGTCGTCAATGTCGGTAGAAGACCTCGACGACCTGTACAGCATCCGCACGGAACTCGAATGTGAAGCAGTGAGGCAAGCATCGGGCTGCGACGAGAAAACGATCGACATGCTCTTGAGCAATCTCGGTGAAGCCCAAGAGCGCAATGCCGAGGGTGACCACGCGGCGGTTGTCACCCTGAACCGCGAGTTTCACTTTGCGATCTATGAAATGGCTGGTTCCCCTCGACGACTCAAGCTGATCGACCAACTCTGGCTACATGCCGCCCGCTACCAGCGGCTGTCGCTTCACTACCGACACGATGCAGCGAGTGATGAGCACAGGTTGATAGTGGATGCCCTTAGCAATGGCGACCATTCTGCGGCCGCAGAAGCGCTTCGCTTCCATCTTGCTTCCACAGTTGAGTTGATCAGGGGCGCCGTTGAGGCGGCAAGCCACGTGGGACGCGAGGAACGTAGTGGGGTGGCGGCAGCCTCATAGCGTTGCCGTGGGGGCACGCGGCCACATGGCTAACCAGGGGTTGCGATTGTTCTCGTCCTTTGCTCCCCCAGCGCGTCGATTCCAAGATGCATTTCCTGGCCGGGCTGTAGGTAGCAGGATGGCGTCCTGCTGAGTCCAACACCGGCGGGCGTCCCGGTGTTTATCAGGTCGCCCGGTTCAAGAACCATGAACTGGCTCACAAACCAGACGATGTGCTCGACGGAGAAGATCATGTCGGAGGTATGGCCAGTTTGCTCACGGCGGTTGTCGATGTTGAGCCACAAGCTCAGCGTTTGCGGGTCGGGAATCTCGTCGCTCGTCACGAGCCACGGGCCAAGGGGGTTGAAGGTGTCGCAGGACTTTCCCTTGTCCCACTGGCCATCGCGCTCCAGTTGATACTCGCGTTCGGAGAGATCGTTGGAAACGGTGTACCCAGCAACGAATGAGAGCGCCTCTGTCGGAGTGCGCAGGTAGCTTGCCTGTCGGCCGATGATCACACCGAGTTCAACCTCCCAGTCGGTCTTGGTCGAACCGGGCGGAATACGCACGTCGTCATAGGGGCCGATGACGGTGTTGGGTGCCTTCATGAACAGTATTGGCTCATCGGGAATCGGCATGTTCGACTCCAAGGCGTGGTCTCGATAATTGAGGCCTATGCCGATGATCTTGCCGGGCCGTTTGATAGGAGGGCCGAGGCGCGGGTTGCCCGAGTGGAGCGGTGGGAGGCTTCCGGCGTCTAGTGCATCCCTCAAGCGGTCGAGACCGTCGCTTCCAAAGAATTCGACGTCATAGTCTGGGGTTACGGATTCCGCGCTCAAAGCCGACCCGTCTTTGGGGTCGACAACAGCAGGGCTTTCTTGGCCTTCGGCACCGACTCGAATCAGTTTCACGGGTATTCCTTCACGCCCTGCTTTGGACTTGATGGCAGAGTCCCGATCGGGCCACTCGTGAGGTGAGGGAGACTGGAAATCGCCACCGGGGTCAGGCCATAGCTATATATTATATTATCAACTGCAGGTCAAGTGGGTTGCGCCGCCTACAGCATGATTTCCGACCGCACGCCGCGCATGTCCATCTCGAAATCGAGTCCGCTTACTGGCGGCCTCGACCGGCTCCAGCAAAGCCCGTGACGTCCTGCTACTCCTATCTTCGGCAGAACTGAGTCTTCGAGCAGCCCCTCCAGCAAATACACGGTGTACACGTCAATCGCAGTGACCAGTTCCCAACTAGCACCCAGACCAAGAAGGCGTGACTCCATGATCCCGATGACATGGCTGGCTTTCTCCCGCAGGGCATCGGGCCCAGACTCCCCTCTTCTGATGATGTCGTCCTCGTCCAGATCTGCTTCGCGCAACTCCGCAGCACCGGCCACGACGAATGTCAGTGGGGCGTCCTGCATTTCGGGGGCCGTATAGGAGAAGCCGTGCAGAACCGGAGCATCAGGGGGAAAATCAGCCGGCGCCACATTTGTCCGAGCGACAGGATTGTGATCGCCCACGTAGAGATCCCATGACTGGACCAAATCGCAGTAGCCCACGTTGAATTCGATGAATCCCTCCATGCTGTAGGGCGTAGGCGACCGAAGCTCGACTCCGCAGAGGGCTTGGCGGGGTCGACCGACCTCCTGAAGATGGGAGTCGATCTTCTCAAAACCCTCCCTCCAGGGCAGCGGACTTCGCAGGGTGGCGTGGACCACTTCGTAGCCAGAGTCGGCAACGACGCCGCAGGAGTAGGGGTCGATTCCCATGAGGAAGTGGTATCCGCCTCGGGGGTTGGCTAGCAGCATCAGGAGTCTCCATTCACAGATGGGCTTCTACGGGATCATCGATATTCTTATATTATGCTATAATATCCATATTGCAGATGGCTCTCGGGGTCTTGACGGGCAGCCCGCGGGACCCCAAGGAGGTGCCCCCCATGAACGTCTCCCCAGAGTCTCGGCTTGAGGAACTTGGGCTCATATTGCCGCCTTGTCCGCCGAACACCTCAAACTATCTGGGCACAGTCACAGTCGGCGACCTCGTCTTCGTGGCTGGGCATGGCCCGTTCAAAGACGGAGAGCTCATTCACAAGGGTCGAGTGGGCGAGACCATGGACGTCGACACCGCAGTAGAGGCAGCTCAGCTTGTCGCGCTCAACATGCTCTCCACCCTCAAGGCCGAGTTTGGCGAACTGGGTCGGATAAAGAGGGTTGTCAAGCTGCTCATCATGATCAACTCGGCACCGGATTTCGACAAGCACCAGACGATTGCGAATGGCGCATCCGACCTGATGGTGGATGTCTTCGGCGAAAACGGGAAGCATGCCCGCTCGACCGTGGGAATGGCTGCATTGCCACTCGGGCTTGCCGTCGAGGCTGAGGGCGTGTTCCAGATCACTTCGTAGGTCAAAGCAGCTTGAGGCCCCACTGGCACCCCATACAGCGGTTGACGAGGCCCACGGGCTTGATTAGCCTGGATTATGCTATAATATTCGATCTCAGTTGGACCGCTCACCAAGAGCGGTGCGCTCCGACCGGAAAGTGGGAACCGATATGCGACGGATGAAGTTGTGGGCGGTATTGGGCATCATTGCGGCACTCGTACTGGTTGCATCAGCATGCGGCAATGACGACGACGCAGAGGAGACTTCGGCCCCCGCGCCGACTGCTGCTTCTACCCCTGCGCCGACTGCCGCCTCAACCCCTGCGCCCACCCCCGAGAGCGCCCCCGAGCCGGTAGAGATCAACGATGAGTACTTCCGGACGCCATTGGATTGCGACGTGAACTCCACCACCGATGATCTGCTGGCGTATACCCCACCGGCGGCAGACGCCTCCTACGAGATCGACTTCATGCAAGTGAGCCTGGCCGCTGAGTACTACCAGGCAATGGCCTACGGCGCGGAGCAGGCGGCGGCGGACGTCTCGGCAGCCGGGGGCGGGACTGTCACGGTCCGGCATACAGCTGGTGTGGGCTACACGGGCCCTGCCGATCAGCTCGCTGACGCAGAGAACATTCTCCAGCGCAACCCCGATGCCATCATCCTCGCCCCCGTGGACACGGCGGGCTCGGTTGCGATTGTGGATGCCGCAACCAACGCGGGCGTACCCATCGTGAACGTCTCGACAGAGGTTCCCGACGGCCGGGTCTACATGATCATGCAGGATGACTACTTGTTCGGCAAGGCAGGCGCCGATGCCATCGCCAACCTGGTTCCCGAAGGCGGGAAGGGCGTTGTAATGGCTGGACCCGCGAATGCAACCTGGTCGCGCAAGCGGGCCGAGGGCTTCAGAGACCGCGTGGAAGAAGCCCATCCCAATCTCGAGATCATCGCTGCGCCCAACCAGTTGGTCGATCCTGAGGAAGGTCTCGCCGACTTCTTGAACGTGGTTACCGGAAACCCGGAAATCGACTGGATCTATGCAGCCCACTTCGCATTGCTCCTGCCTCCCTCTATTCCCGAGGAATACCAGGATGTCCCCTACATCGCATCCGACTTCACCAATTTCTCAGCTCCGTGGATCGATGACGGCAGTGCTGATGCCCTCTTCCTAGTGAGCCCATACTGGATGGGCTACATCGGTCTCGGAACCGCGGTCTCGGTGCTGAACGGAGATGACGTCCCCCGCATCAACTGTGTGCCCTTCCCCGTCGTCGACCAGTCCAACGTCAGCGAGGAATGGGTCCAGATCGAGCTGATCCCCGCGGGGTGGCAGGCTACGGTCAGCTAGGTTCCTATAAGCGACACTTGGCAAGGAGAAACAGATGACAAGTAAGGATCACACGATCTGTCTGACCTTCGATTTCGATGCAATCTGCCTCTGGCTTGGATCGTTCGGAGCTGAGACACCCAGCATGTGCTCTAGGGGGGAATTCGCCGTTCCCGGACTGAAGCGTGTTCTCAAAGTCCTGGAAGATCGGGACATTCCCTGCACCTTCTTCTGCCCGGGCCACTCGGCCCACCTCTACCCGGATCTCGTCAAGGAGATTGTGGACAAGGGACACGAGATCGGGCATCACGGGTGGAGCCACCGCAATCCCACCAAACTCGCCCTTGAAGATGAGAGACGAGACTTCGAGCTGGGCTTCGAAGCCATCGACTACGCCGCGGGCGTTCGCCCGACCGGGTGTCGCACCGCGGCATGGGACTTCAGCCCCAACACCTTGGCTCTCATGCAAGAGTTCGATCTCGACTATTCGTCGACATTCATGGCGAGTGACTTCTACCCCTACTACTTGCGCGAGGGTGACGAGTTCCCAGCAAACGAGCCCTTCGTATTCGGCACACCAATCGACATCGTGGAGCTCCCCCCCAGTTGGGGTCTGGACGACTTCCCGCCGTTTGAGTACGTCTGGGGTATGAACCAGGGTCCCAACACGCCTTCGCAGGTTCGAGAGCTATGGCAGGGCGAGTTCGACTACATGGTCGAGAACTGCCCGGGTGGGATGTACGTTCTCACCTGCCACCCACAGTTCATCGGCCGCGGATCGCGTATCAAGATGCTCGAGGAGCTGATCGACTACATGGAGGGCGAAGGACGAACCTTCAGCACGCTCGGCGATCTGGCCGCGAAGTTCCGCAGCGAGAACCCCCTCGACGAATGGGTGGAGAAGAACCCCTATCTGACAGGTGCGAAAGCACGCCCACCCGAGTCTTGGGCAGGGTTGGACGGCTGACGCCAACACATTAGGACGCAGATCGTTGTCTGATCGCGCTCCGCCTGCCGTAAGGAGTTACCGGCTCTCCATCCGAGACTGGGCTTTCAAGTATTCAACCGAGCTCCAGCTTCTGGCTGGGCTCGCGGTGATGATCGCCATTTTCTCGCTCCTTGAGCCGTCCATCTACCCCACTACGGCCAACGTTCAGAACATCTCGCGTCAGGCGGGCGTGCTTCTCGTGGTGGCAATCGGCCAGATGTTCGCCATAACCGTCGGCGGGTTTGACCTGTCAGTCGGGGCGAACATGGGTTTCACCAGCATTGTCACTGCCCAAGCGGTGGCAGACCACGGCGTTGCTGCGGCCATTGTCATCGGCCTTCTAACCGGTGCAGCGATTGGCCTGGTCAACGGGATCCTGATTGCCAAGATGCGGGTGAGCCCATTCGTAGTGACCATGGCGATGCTTACCTTCTTGACCGGCTACGCCGGGGTTAGAAGCGGCGGAGCCTCAGTCATCGCCAACGACCCCACCCTAAAGTGGTTCGGCGGCAGAGATTGGGGCTTCATGCCCTCGACGATCGGGATCGGCATCATCATCCTGCTAGTTGCAGTTGTATTCACCGGAAGAACGCGTATCGGACTCTACGTGTACGCCATTGGCGGCAGCCGCGAGACATGCCGGCTGGCCGGGATTCCAGTAGCCCGCTACGAGGCCATTACCTACATGATCACCGGCATGCTCGCCGGTGCGGGCGGGATCATGCTCACCGCCCGGGTATCGGTTGGCCAGGCCGGGCTCGGCGCCGGTTTCGAACTGCGATCAATCGCCGCGGTGGTGATCGGCGGCGCGGTCATCGGCGGCGGCAAGGGCCGCTTGAGCGGGGTCTTTCTCGGGGTGGCTCTGATGACATGTCTGACTGTGGGGCTTGCGGTGACTGGCGTCGGCACCTTCCAGCAGCAGATGGCGATCGGCATCGCCCTCGTTGTCGCGGTGTTGATCAGCCAGATGCGAGGAGGAAGCTTCCGCCAAATCTCTGATCTCCTGCCGACGTTGAAGCGACTCTTCATCGGATTCGGTCATGGTGATGACCAATCCCGAAGGTCTGCCCGCCCGACCGCAACAACGGATTCGGCGAGCGATGACACCGCCTGACTCTGAATATGGACCCGATCTGAACGCGGCATCCAGCCAGGTGAGGCTGCCCGGCGATGTGCCTGCGGCACGCTTGGACGGGATAAACAAGTCATTTCCAGGAGTGAAGGCACTTGACAACGTGAGCTTCGACGTGCGGCGAGGCGAAGTCCATGCGCTCCTGGGCGAGAACGGAGCGGGGAAGTCTACCTTGGTGAAGATACTGGCCGGGCTTATCCCTCCCGACTCCGGTCGCATCTTGCTTGACGGCTCAGATGTGGTCTTCCACGGCCCCCGAGACGCCCAGCGACGTGGAATCAGCCATGTCCCCCAAGAAGTGCAAGCAGTGCCGGATTTCAGCGTAGGGCGCAACATGCTCCTGGGTTTCGAAGGGCCTTTTGACCGAAAGGGAAAGCTCTCATCCAAGGAGAGGGAGCAAACCAGGGATGTGCTGGACCGCTGCGGCGCCTCGTTCAGCGAGTCGGCTTTGTCAGGCCAGCTCAGCATCCCAGAGCTTCGGCTCGCGCAGATCTCAAGAACACTCCTGCATCCCGGCGATGTCATTGTTCTCGACGAGCCCAACGCAGCCTTGTCCGAAAACGACGCAGCGGCGATGCTGGACCGGCTACGGCTACTGCGCGACCAGCAAAAGGCGATCATCTTCGTCAGCCACCGGCTGACCGAAGTTCTCGGCATCGCCGACCGGATCACCGTTCTGCGCGACGGCTGTGCAGTGGGCACGTTCCCTCGGGCAGAGCTTGACAAGGACAAGATTGTCGCGCTCATGACCAAGACCAGCAGGCTCTCTGATAGTAACAGGCCTCGGCTGGCCGCCTTTCACTCCCCTTCTGTGGAAGCGACTAACGGCAGGGCCCTGCTTGAAGTTGACGGGCTGACGCGTGAGCCCAATCTCGTCGACGTCTCGTTTCGTTTGAATGCAGGGCAAATCGTTGGTATGGCAGGAGTTCAAGGATCAGGTCACGGCCATCTTCTGCGCGCGATTGCCGGTGTCGACGGATACGAGCGTGGTCAGGTCGCCGTACGCGGCCATGCTCTCCACTCGGGCGTGGTCAGAGGCGCATACCGTGCTGGAATCGTCCTCGTTCCGGCTGACCGCCGGGCATCGGCCATCGTCTCACAGCTGTCGGTTCGAGCCAATCTCACACTGCCCATCCACTCCATAGCGAGCCGCGGTGGAATACGCCGAATCAGAAAAGAGCGGCAATTGGCCCGCGAGCACGTTGAAGCATTCGGAATCCGCCCACCCAACACAGAGATGCTCGCCGGCAACCTCAGTGGCGGCAATCAGCAAAAGCTTGCGCTAGCTCGAGCCCTTGTTTCGAAACCGGACGTCCTCTTGCTCGACGAGCCCACTCAAGGGATCGATGTCGCGGCCAAGGCAGAGATCCTTGCTCTCATACGCCAGTTGGTGCAGGAACACGGATTCGGCGTTGTTGTGGCGTCATCAGAGTTCGAGGAGCTGCTCGCAGTGGCCGACGTGATCCACGTCATGAGCCGAGGCCGGTTGGTCGAGACATTCCCAACCGAAGAAGCCGACTACGAGCGGATCCTTCATGCCGCTCTGCCATAGGAGCAGCCAATAGCCGCTGCCGCAGACACGTCAGTATGCTGGCTCGTCGTTGTGGGCGGAAGCGCCCATGCTGTCGAAGCCGAACTTGAAGGGGCTCAATGTCCGCCAAGCTCGCCAGCATCTTGAAGAAGCCAGGAAGCACGGAAGCCGTCGACCCGACTATTCGTGGATACGAGCGCCGATTCAGGCAACTCAAGAACAGCGATTCAGGCCGCGAGGAAGACGACCACGATAGGACGCTGGATGACCACCCAGTCGCTACGGGTGCTCGAAGCGCTTCGCGTCGTGCCACAGGGAGCAGTTCGCGTGTCGGAAACCCTGAACATCGGCGCCGAGGGCCTGGCCGAAGCAGACAAGCTCGGAATCTTCACCCCGGCGTACTTCATCCCCGTCCGCAAACCGGGTTAGCGAGACGCTCGTTCAACTAGCCAGGCGAATATGGGGTCGGTGGGGCGGGTGGGCATCATCTCGGGGTGCCATTGGACGGCGACCACGTGATCTCCCATCTCCACGCCCTCGATGGTGCCGTCTTCGGCCTGGGCGGTGATGGTGAGATCATGGCCCAGATCGGCCACCGTTTGGTGGTGGAGGCTGTTCACCTGGGCTGAGGGGCCGTACAGCTCATGCAAGGTGGAGCCCTCGGCAAAACTCACCTCGTGGATGGTGGAGTCGATGGGCAAGTCGAAGCGGCCGTGTTCGGGCACGTGCTGGTACAGCGTGCCGCCTTGGTGGACGTTGAGCACCTGGATGCCCCGGCAGATGCCCAGCACCGGGACTTCGGCTTCGAGGGCGGAGGAGAGCAAGGCCAGCTCTAGGTCGTCGCGCTCGGGCTCGAGGGGCAGCAGCTCGGGATCGGGATCGGCCCCATAGAGGATCGGGTCGATATCGGTTCCCCCGGGGAGGACGATCCCATCGAGGCGCTCTCCGACCGCGGCGGGGTCGACATCGATGGGGATGTGAACCGGGATGCCGCCCGCTTCGATGACGCCGCGGGCGTAATCGGCCATGTACAGATCGACATCGCTCTCGGCCATCATGTCGGGAAAGCCGCTGATCTCCGATGCCCGCTTGCGCCGGCCGGGCAGTCCGATCAATGGGGGTCTTGTGGTCACCGAATTGTTCGCTTCCAAACGCTCTCGCTGCGAACGTTAGTTTGGTTTGCGGTGGCTGCTCTGGTTCGAGACGTGGACGGCGCAATCGCGTGGCGAGAAGCCGGCGAAGGCGACGTGGTGCTGTTTCTCCACGGCCTAGGGGGCTCTCGGATTGCGTGGGAACCCCAGATCGAGACATTGAGCGACCGGTGGCGCTGCGTGGCCTGGGACATGCCTGGCTACGGCGCGTCGGCGCCGATCGGCCCGCTCACATTCGAGTCCATCGCTGGCGCCGTAGCCGAGCTGCTCGACCAGCTCGGGGAGGAGTCCGCTCACCTGTGCGGCTTGTCCTTTGGAGGGCACCATGCGCTGCACACCGCCCTGCGCCTCCCCGACCGAGTCCGGTCGCTGGTACTGGCTGACACCAGCGCGGTGTTCGGGGGCGACGGGACCGACCCCGACGAATGGCGCCGAGCTCGCACCGCGCCGCTGGACGCCGGGCTCAATCTGGCCGACATCGCCGACGACGTGATCGCTTCCATCGCAGCCCCCGATTTCGACGGTCCCGAGCGCGTCCGGACGGCGGCGGCCATGGCCCGCATCCCCTCGGCCGGGTTCCGGGCCGCGTGCGGACTGCTCACTACCCATGACGTGAGCCACCGCCTCGGCGAGATCACCGCTCCCACGTTGGTGATGGTGGGCGAGTTGGACGAGGAGACGCCGCTGTCCTATGCCGCCGAGATCGCGGAGGGCATCCCCGACAGCCGGCTGAAGGTGATCCCAGGGGCAGGCCACCTCAGCCCCTCAGAAGCCCCCGACATCTTCAACCGCCTGGTAAGCGAGTTCCTGGGTTCGCTCCCGGCCGCTCGGCCATGATGGGCTTTGACTTATCGGATGCATCTCCGCCATGAGAGGAACCGCACCATGAGCGACTACGACCGGATTCGCGTGCTGTGGCCCGACCATCTCGGCCTGGCTCGGGGCAAGTACCTGCCCGTCCACCTGGCCGAACAGGGCACCGGTCACTGCATCACCACATTCGCCCTCGGCTACGACCGCAGCCTGATTCCGGCCCCCGGCGCCTATCTGCTGGAGGGGCTCCCCGACGTGGTGGCCTCCTTCGACCCCAACGAGGTCCGCCCCAGCTGGGATGACGACGCCACCGGCGTGGTGGTCGGCCATCTGGACTTCCGGGGAAATCCCTACACCGTCTCGGCCCGCCATGCCCTTCAGCAGGCCATCGCGGCGTGGGCCGACCTCGGCTACTCGCCCAAAGTTGGCATCGAGTTCGAGGCCTACGTGCTCCAGCCCGACGGCGGGGGCGGCTGGGAGCGCTGGGACACTCCCAGGTCGTTCGTCTACGGCACCGGCCGCTCAGCCGACCCGACCGGGCTGATCGACGACATCACCCGCACTGCCTGGCGGTGCGGGTTCCCGCTGGAGAGCATCAACGCCGAGTACGACGAGTCGCAGTTCGAGCTGACCCTGGAATACGACGACGCCCTCAAAGCCGCCGACGAGGCGTTCTTGTTCCGGGTGCTGGCCCGCGAGGTGGCCCTGTCCCATGGGCTCGACCTCACCTTTCTGGGCAAGCCGTTCGTGGGGGTGGCCGGAAGCGGGGTTCACGTGAACTTCTTGCTGGTCGACGCCGACGGCCAAAACGCCTTCAACGACACCTCGGCCGAAGACGGCCTGTCGGCCCTGGTCAAGGGGTGCCTGGCCGGTTTGGTGGCCCACCACCAGGGGCTCATCGCGCTATGCGCTCCCACGGTGAACGCCTACCGGCGGCTCCAGCCCGCAGAGCTCAACGGCTACTGGGCCAACTGGGGCCACGACCACCGCTGCGCGGCCAACCGGATGCCCGAGGCTCGGGGGGCCGCCACCCGGATCGAGAACCGGGTGGGCGACGGCGCGGTCAACATCCACCTCGGGGTGGCCACCATCCTCCAGGCCGCCCGGCTCGGCGTGGCCGATGAGCTGGAGTGCCCCGACCCGCTCACCTCTGACGGGTTCGAAGAGGTCAACACCGATGTGGGCGCGGCGCCCAGCCTGGCGGAGGCCCTGGAGCACCTCTCAGCCGATCCGGCGCTGATGGCCGCGGTGGGCGACGACCTGTGCCAGAACTTCATTGCCAACAAGCAGGCCGAGTGGGAGCGCTACATCGCCGCGGTGGGCGAGGACGTGCCCGGCGGGGAGGTAACCCAGTGGGAGCTCGACGAGTACCTCATGTACCACTGACGGCCCCGGCGGGGGGCGCTAGTCGGCCAGCACCTCGTCCAAATACCAGTCAACGAAGGCGTGGCACTGCTTGATATTGGCCATCTCGTGCTGGCGGGTCTCCTCCATGAGCTGGTCGAAGTCCACCCCGCACTCGTCCAAGTAGTCCTGGGGGGCCAGGCGAAGGAACGACTCCACATGGGCCACATCGACCTCGGGGTGGAACTGGGTTCCCACCGTGTTGCCTATCCTGATGAGCTGCACGGAGCTTTCGTTGCGGGCCAGCACCTCGGCGCCGGGGGGCGGGGTGAACCGGT
The DNA here is from genome assembly GCA_022821445.1 of Acidimicrobiia bacterium. GTDB lineage: Bacteria > Actinomycetota > Acidimicrobiia > Acidimicrobiales > Bin134 > Poriferisocius. The sequence goes on from JAJEDQ010000187.1 coordinate 17,487, forward strand.
CGTGGTGCCACTGCATCCACGGTCCCGGTCCAGCCGGGTTGGGACCGTCCTCGCCGTCATCAAGCTCGAACCAGCCAATTTCGGTCACCGGTGACACCTCGACTTCGCCGCCCAGCGCCTCGGAGATGAGCTGCCCGCCGAAGCAGATCCCCAACACGGGCTTGCCTTCCTCGTGGGCCTTCTTGATCATGTCGAGCTCTTCGTAGATCCAGGTATCGATCTCGTCTTTGTCGGTGAGCGTGCGCACCGAGCCCATGGGCAGCAGCAGGTCGTAGTCGTCCATCGGCGGGAAGGGCGCAGCGACGTTGGGGTAGTCGTAATCGTGGGTCACCACGTGGATGTGGACCTCGTAGTCCCGCTGGCGCAAACGGTTGGCTATCTGGCCGGGGATACCGTCCAGCTCGTGGGCGATGGCCAGGGCGCGCTTCACGGGCTGAACCATAGATGCACTTGGCCGGTTCCGGCGACCGCCTCGTACTGGCCGAACTGCTCGCCGGGGGCGGTGCAAGCCGCGCCGCCGAGAGCACCGACCATGGTCAGGTAGTGGCCGAAGAACCCCTCGGGAGCGTGGGTGGAGAACTCCGGCAGGTACTCGAGCACCCCGGCGTGATCGCCCTTGATGAGGCAGTCGATCACGTGCTCGTCGGCGGCTCTGGCCTCGGGGGTGCGGAGATGGAGCGCCGGATCAGCGCCCTCATGGTCGCGGAACTGGCGCAGCGGCCAGAACCGGTGGCTCAAACCGCCGCTGGCCAGCACCACAACCCGGCGATCCAAGTCGGATACCGCTTGGGCCAACAGCTCGCCGAACAGCAGAAAATCATCGTGCTCAGCGGTCTGGCAGATGCCGGCCGAAACCCAGGCCTCGTCGCCCTGGAGGAACGGCAGCAGGTTGATGGTGGGATAGTGCACGGGCAGATGGGGGTCGTCGATGGCCGTGATCCAGGTGTCGTCCCGCCCGTTGGCCTGGGCGGCCCACACCTCGGCCAGCTCCCGGTCGCCGGGCATGTCATAGGGCATCTGGCACATGCCCCGGGGCAGCTCTTCGGAGGTGAACAACCCGCAGCGGCGGTCGTGGGAGGTCACGATGTGCTCGACGGTGGTGAACCAGTGGGTGTCCACCACCACCACGGTGTCGGCGCCCAGCGGGCGCAGCCGCTGGGCGCCCAAGTCGTGGAGACCCTGATACAGCGTGGTGTCCTCGCCGTCGTTGAGCTCCCGGCGGGCCGACTCAGGCATCACCAACGGGGGGACGTGGGAGATCAGGCCAGCCCCGACAATAGTGCCCATCACATTGTCCTTCGGGTCGTGAGAAGCCGGATTTCTGCAATTGAAAATCCCATCACACCACCCGAACCGGAAGCCGCTTGATCCCGGAGATGAAGTTGGAGCGCAGCCGGTGGATCGGGCCGGCGGGCTCCAAGCGGCTCACCCGCTTCATCAGCTCCTCGAACACCAGCCTCACCTCCATGCGGGCGAGCCAAGCCCCCAGGCACAGGTGAGGCCCGTTGCGACCGAACGCCATGTGGTCGTTGGGCTCCCGGCCCAGATCGAAGCGGAACGGCCGCTCGAATCCCTCGGGGTCGTGATCGGCGGCCACAAACCAGATCACCACCTTGTCGCCCGCCCGGATCTGCGAGCCCCGCATCTCAACGTCGCGGGTGGCAGTGCGGCGGAAGTGCATCGTGACCGATCCGCTGCGCAAAATCTCCTCCACCGCGGTGGCGGTCAATCCGGGGTCGGCCTGCCATGCCTGCCAGAGATGGGGGTGGTTCAGCAGGGTCCACATGCCGTGGGTCATGGTGTAGCGGGTGGTGTCGTTGCCCGCGGCCACCAGCAGGGTGAAGAAGTTGTTGAACTCCAGGTCGGTGAGCGGGTCGCCGTCGATGGTGGGAGCCAGCAGCTTGGTGATGATGTCGTCTCGGGGACAGACCCGCCGGTCGGCGGCCTGATCCTGGGCGTACTGGAAGATCTCGATGGCCGCGGGGCTGCGGAACGGGACCATCCGGAACTGCTCGGTGTCGGTGAGGTCCACCGGAAAATCGGTGAAGTCGGGATCGGTGTTGCCCAGGAGTGCGTCGCCCCAGGCCACCAGCTTGCGGCCGTCAGTGTCGTCGGTGCCCAGCAGGCGGCCGAGCATCCTCATGGGGAGTTCCTCGGCGATGTCGTGGACGAAGTCGAACTCGTCGTTGGCCAGCGCCTTGTCGAGCACCTCCCCCACCAGCTCGCGGATGGAGTCCTCGAATGTCTCCACCGTCCGGCGGGTGAAGCCCTTGTTCACCAGGCGGCGCAGCCGGGTGTGCTCGGGTGGGTCCATCTCCATCATGGTGCGCCGGGCCTCGGTCTGCTCGGCGTCCATTTCCTCGAGGCGGATGCCCAGCGACGAGGTGAACGTCTCGACGTCGCGGCTCACCGCCAGGCAGTCGTCGTAGCGCAGGATCGACCAGAATCCGGCCCCGTCGGCCTCCTCGGTCCAGTACACCGGGTCTTCCGCCCGCAACCGGGTGAACGTGGAGTGGGGGACGCCGGCCACATAGGTGTCGTGATCGGTGATGTCGGCGTCGTCGGGACCGAGGTCGGCCAGGTAGTCGTCGACATAGGACGGGATGGCCATCACTCGGATTCCATCGGGTTGGGGGCGGCCCAAAGCGTGGTGCCCCCGGCCATGGAGTTGCCCACCTGCCGGTAGTAGCCGCCGATGATCTCAAAGGGCGCCAAGCGGGTGAGCTCCTCGGTGGGGTTGTCGGGCAGCACCAGTTCGGCGTCGCCGCTGAACACAGGGCCGAGGTCGGCGTCGTAGCCCCGCATGGTGACCAGCTCGTCCAGCGAGTCGCGCCCGTCCATCTCGATGGCCGGCATCTGGCGGCTGTGCAGCATGGGGTGGCTGTTGACGAATCCGGGCGACTCGGCGGTGCCCCGGATGGTGAACCGGGCCTCGGCGATCCGCCGCCCCCATGTGCTGAGGGTGGCACCGAACTGCCCGCCGGGCTTGAGTCGGGGTCCGGCCTTGCCGTAGGCCACCGGGCGGGTCATCCAGATCTCGCTCATCTTCTTGGGGTAGCCCTGGATGTGGCCCCGGGCCATGGCGAAGTCCTTGTCCACCCAGATGTAGGCCGCCCGGCTGAAGATCTGGCCCTGGTAGGCGCAGCGAACCACCAAGAACACCTCTTTGTACTGGGCTCGGGCTGGGTCGAGGATCTCCTCGAAGCTGTCGCTGCAACTCTGCCAGTCGGCCCAGATGAGAGCCACGGCGCCAGGGTCGTCGTCGGCCAGCTCCAGCGGCTCGGGGAGGAGCTCGGCCACATTGGCCGGATCGGTGCGGAACTCCACGGTGAGCATCTCTCCCGAGTAGTGCCACGGCGGACCCGGCAAGATGCTGCCAGCGCCAGTCGGCGTACGGGGATACATGAACCCTTGGAGGTCGGCCACCCTGGCAGTATATTCGTTTGGTACCAAACGACTCAACTGGGCTAACGCAGACGAGCGCCGTGGAAATAGAGTCGAGGCTGTGGATAAGGGATTTGTGCCCGTCAAGCGCCGGGAAGCGCCGTGACGCTCGCGGATCTCGCCGCACAAGATGGGGTCCTGACCCCCGAGCGAGCCGCCCTCGTGGAGCGGGTTCGAGCACTGGGCCCGGGTCTGGCGGCACGCGCCGCCAAATACGACCGGGACGCCGCCTTCCCCTTTGACAACTGGCGCGAAATGGCTGACGCCGGACTGCTGGGCATCTGCGTTCCCGAGTCGGCGGGCGGCTTGGGCGCCGACTTCGTGGGCTATGCCCTGGCGTCCGAGGAACTCGGGCGACACTGTGCGGCCACCGCATTGACCTTCAACATGCACGTGTGCACCACGCTGCTGGTGGGACAGATCGCCGACGACATGGATCTCGACTCCCAAGAGCAGTCCGCACTGCACACACGCCGGGATGGGCTGTGGCAGGGCATCGTCGAGCAGGGGCACATTCACAGCCAGCCCTTCTCGGAGGGGATCGCCGCCGGGGCCACCGAGGGGTATGCCACCACTGCCGTGCCAGTGGACGGCGGCTACCGGGTGAGCGGACGGAAGATCTTCGCCTCGCTCAGCGGGGCGGCGCACATCCACAACGCGGTGTGCGTAGTGGAGGGCGACCCCCGGGTCCGCCTGCTGGGCGTGGCCGCTGACTCCGAGGGCCTGCACATCGAGGGCGAGTGGGACTCGCTGGGGATGCGGGCCACCGATTCCCGCAACCTGCTGCTGGAGGATGTGTTCGTGCCCGCCGAGCGCGAGTGGGTACCGCCGGGGATGTTCGACCAGGCCGCGGCCCGGTGGCCGTACTTCTTCATGACCCTGTCGTTTGCCTACATGGGCCTGATGGGGGCCATCATGGACGCCACCGCCGAGTACCTCATCGGCGACGGAGGGCCGACGGCCCGGCGCTCCCACCACATCAAACAGCAGGGCTGGGCTGAGATGAACCTCATCTACGACCGGGCCCAGGCGCTGTGCTACCGGGCGCTGGGCGAGTCGGGCGTCGATCCCGAGCCTGTTGCGGTGCGGCGGGCGTGGAGCTCGATGGTCACCACCATGGACGGCGCTCCCCAATTGGCGTCTTTGGCGCTGCGGGTGTGCGGCGGACGAGCACTGCTGCGGCCGTCTCGCCTGGAGCAGTTCTACCGCGATGCCCGGTGCGGCGCGGCCATGCACCCCTGGAGCATGGATGTGTGCCTCGAACGCCTCGGCCGAGCCGGCCTCTTTGACGATGCGTCAGAAGCGCCGGTGTGAGCCAGACGAAAGACAAGGAAACCGTGAGTAGCGATTTCGACGACGCCACCGACACACCGGTGTGATCAAGGGGTGCCCACCGATGATCGAAAGCACCTGGGTTAGGCGGTATGCCTAGCAGTTCGAGGCGTGCAGGCTGGCGCCGGCCGAAACCGCCGTTGTGCTGTCGGAAACCCGGAGCCGACCGGAGATCGTGCAGACCGCCCGCCTGGCCCTGTCGCTCTGCGGGGTTGACCCCGTGGACGTGGTGGTTACCACGCCACCCAACCCCGGGCCGCTGCCGATTCGCTCCACCGGGGCATCGGTGGCACTGGCCGCCAATCCGGCAGCACTGGGGGCGCTGGCCAATGCCGAGTTCATCGTGGACTGCACGGTGGAGGGGCTGCTCCACGCTCCCGAGCTCGGCCCGATCCTGGCCAGCGGGGCCCGGGTGCTGATGATCTCCAACGAGCACCCCGAGAACACCGAGCGGTGGCCCCACGACCCTTCTCTGGCCGATCGGGTGGCCACCGGTGTGGCCTGGCTGGAGCAGGCCCAGATAATGGAGGTGGTCTCCGACGCGGGCACCGACCTGACCATCGACCTCACCGGCGCAATGCGGGCCGGGTCGCACGGCTGGTGTACCGAGCCGGGAACCATCGCCCACTGGCCCGGCGGCCTGGTGCTGGCGTTCCCCGCCGCGGGAACGGTGAACGGCACGGTGGTTCTGGCCCCCGGCGACGTGAACCTCACCTTCAAGGAGTACATCCGCGACCCGGTAACCCTGACCGTGGTAAACGACTACATCACCGCCATCGAGGGAGGCGGGGTGGACGCCGATCTGTTCCGCTCGTACCTGGCAGCCTTCGAGGAGCCCGACGCCTACGCCGCGAGCCACGTCGGCTGGGGAATGAACACCTCAGCGCGTTGGGAAGCCATGGCGTTGTGGGACAAGGCCGACCACAACGGCACCGAACTCCGGGCTTTCGCCGGCAATTTCCTGTACTCGACCGGGGCCAACGAGATAGCCGGAAGATTTTGCCGGGGCCATTTCGACTTGCCTATGCGGGCCTGCACCGTGACCTTGGACGGCGCTCCGGTGGTGGAGGCGGGCGAGTTGGTTGCCGATCTGCTGCCAGATTGACGCCATCTGCTCAGACTGACCATTGACAGCTCTGAGCAGAAAATGTATTTTGAATTTTGTATACAAAGGTCGTTTGCTCCCAAACGATCTTTCCCGTAAGGTTCGCGGA
>JAJEDQ010000101.1 GCA_022821445.1 Acidimicrobiia bacterium
CTGCTGTGAGTTTCGACCGTTTGCGTACCGTGCGGTGTTCGGGCGCTGTTTCAGAGGCCCAGACGAGGGCGCTGCGATGAGCGACATGGTGGTGGCCCGAAGCCTCGACGAGGCGCGGGAGGCCTTGGCCGGCCATCCCGACGCCACCGTGCTGGCCGGGGGCACCGATCTCATGGTGGAGATCAACCGGGGACTCCGCCACCCCCGCCATGTGGTGGGCGTGGCCCAGGTGCCCGAGCTGCGCCGCTGGAGCGTTGGCGCCGACCGGGTGGTGGTGGGCGCCGGGGTCACCTACACCGAGATGATGACCACGGCGCTGGCCGACGCCGCACCCGCCCTGGCCCAGGCCGCCCGCACGGTGGGATCGCCGCCCATCCGCAACGCCGGAACCCTGGGGGGCAATCTGGGCACCGCCTCGCCGGCTGGCGACACGCTGCCGGTGCTGGCCGCGCTCAACGCCGAGATCGTGGTAGTGGGGCCTGATGGGGAGCGGCGGATGGGCTTGGACGATTTCGTGGTCGGAGTGAAGCAAACGAGTCTGCGGCCCGGCGAGCTGATCGTGGCCGCTGAGTTGGACCGGCCGAAGGGGCGCCAGGAGTTCTTGAAGATCGGTCCCCGCAACGCCATGGTGATCTCCATGGCCGGGCTGGCATTGGTGGCCGACCACGACGCCCGCACCGTGCGCTGCGCGCTGGGTGCGGTGGCCGCCGGCATCCCCCGGGCACGCGACGCCGAGGCCTGGGTGGCCGAGCGGATCGACTGGGACAACGGCACCGCGGTGGATGATTCCGTGGCCGTCGAGTTCGGCCAGCGGGTGGCCGCCGCCTCCTCCCCCATCGACGACCACCGCTCCACCGCTGCCTACCGGCGCCACGCGGTGGCGGTGCTGGCCACCCGAGCCCTGAAGCGGGCCTTCGCACCAGGAGGCAACGGCGATGCCTGATCCCTATTCGCTGCGGGTGAACGGGGCAGACTGCGAGGTGGCCGACTCCGATCTGTCCGAGAGCCTTTTGTTCGTGCTCCGGGAGCGCCTCGGGCTCACCGGCACCAAGAACGCCTGTACCGAGGGCGAGTGCAGTTCGTGCGCGGTGCTGATCGACGGGGTGCTCACCTGCTCGTGTCTGGTGCTGGCCGCCACCGCGGCGGGCCAAGAGATCACCACCGTGGAGGGCCTGGGCGACGGGCGCGACGAGTTGTCGGTGGTGCAAGAGGCGTTCGTACACGAGGGCGCGGTGCAGTGCGGTTTCTGCACCCCGGGGCTGATCGTGGCCGTCCACGACCTGCTCGAGGCCAACCCCGAGCCCAGCGACGGCGACGTGCGAGAGGCCCTGTCGGGCAACCTGTGCCGCTGCACCGGCTACGGACGCATCCTGGCCGCCGTCCACTCCGCCGCGGCGACGAAGCGGAGCCAGCCGTGACCTCCGAGCCAGTCGTGACCGCGGAGCCAGCCAACACCACCGCGGCCGGCAGCTCCGACACCATCATCGACGCCAGCACCCGGGGGGTGGGTGCCAATGTGGGCCGTCCCGACGGGGTGCCCAAGGTGCAGGGCCGGTTCGCCTTCTCATCAGACTTGTGGGCCGACGACTTCTTGTGGGGCCACACCCTGCGCTCGCCCCACGCCTCGGCCCGCATCCTGGGCATCGACATCGGCCCGGCACTGGCCACCGCCGGGGTTCACGCCGTCTTGTTGGCCGACGATGTGCCCGGGTGCATCACCTATGGGTTGGAGCATGGAGATCAGCCGGCCCTTGCCAACGGCCAGGTCCGATATGTGGGAGAGCCGGTGGCATTGGTGGCCGCCGACCACCCCGACGCTGCCCGCCGGGCCGCCGAGGCCATCGTGGTGGACTACGAGGTAATCGATCCGCTGATCGACGCCGAGGCTGCTCCGGATGCGGCGCCCATCCACCCCGATGGCAACGTGATCAGAGAGCTGATCATCCGCCACGGCGATCTGGACAGCTCCGGTGAGGTGACGGTGGAGGGGACCTACGAGGTGGGCATGCAAGACCAGGCCTTCATGGGCCCCGAGTCGGGCCTGGCCCTGCCCGACGAAGACGGCGGGGTGGAGCTGTTTGTGTCCACCCAGTGGCTGCACGTCGACCGGGAGCAGGTGGCGGCCTGCCTGGGCATAGACGAGGAGAAGGTCCGCATCACCCTGGCCGGCGTGGGCGGGGCGTTCGGCGCCCGTGAAGACCTGTCGTTGCAGGTGCACCTGTGCATGCTGGCCCTGTACACGGGCAAGCCTGTGAAGATGGTCTACAGCCGAGACGAGTCGTTCTACGGCCATGTGCACCGCCACCCGGCCAAGATGTGGTATCGCCATCATGCCGACCGCAACGGCCGGCTGGTGAAGGTGGAGGCCCGCATCGTGCTCGACGGCGGGGCGTATGCCTCTTCTTCAGGCGCGGTGATCGCCAATGCGTCGTGTTTTGCCGCGGGCCCCTACAAGGTGCCCGCCGCCCACATCGTGGGACTGGCGGTGCGCACCAACAACCCGCCGTGCGGGGCCATGCGGGGCTTCGGCGCGGTGCAGACCTGCTTCGGCCACGAGTCGCAGATGGACAAGCTGGCCGCCGCGCTGGGAATGGACCCGGTGGAGCTGAGGCTGATCAACGCCCTGGACTCCGGCGACCGCCTCGTTACCGGGCAGGTGATCACCGGCACGTTCCCGGTGGCCGAGGTGATCCGCCAGTGCGCTGGGGCCCCTGCCCCCCACATCCCTCCAAGCGACGACCGGCGCGACCTACCGGGAGGCTCGGGCCGCACCACCGACGCCGCCGACACCGTGCGGGGAACGGGCTTCGCCGTGGGGTTCAAGAACCTGATGTTCTCCGAGGGCTACGACGACTATTCGTCGGCGGCCTGCCGGGTGGCCGACGGGGTGGCC